>DASZBB010000026.1:0-20853 GCA_035944695.1 Microvirga sp.
CCCGACCCGGATCTCGTTCCAGGTCACGTCCAAGATCGACAGCCGCACGATCTTGGGCGAGATGGGCGCCGAGCAGCTCTTGGGCCAGGGCGACATGCTGTACATGGCCGGCGGCGGGCGGATCACGCGCGTGCACGGGCCGTTCTGCTCCGACGAGGAGGTGGAGAAGGTGGTGGCGCATCTCAAGCGCCAGGGCCGGCCGCAGTACCTGGAGGCGGTCACGGCCGAGGAGGACGAGGGCGGGGCGGCGCCTGACACGGCCGTGTTCGACCAGGGCGAGTTCGGCTCACCGGGCGGCGACCTGTACGACCAGGCGGTGGCCGTCGTTCTCCGGGACAAGAAGGCCTCGACCAGCTACATCCAGCGCCGGCTGCAGATCGGCTACAACCGCGCCGCCTCGCTCATGGAGCGCATGGAACACGAGGGCATCGTCGGTCCCGCAAACCACGCCGGTAAACGCGAAATTCTGATCAATCATCTCGATCTGGACGATTGATCATCCTCTCCCGCGACGACGAAGGAAAGGCGGCTCTCACGAGCCGCCTTTTTGTTGGGCAGAGTGAATTCGACCTACTGGATGACCTGCACGACCGTGCGGGTATCGGGATCGACCAGCACGGTCCTGTCGTTCACGATCGTGTAGCTGTAGTTGTCGCGAAGGCCGACACTGGGGGGAACGTCATAGAGCCTCACACGCGGCGGTACCGGTTGGCCGACGACGATCTCTTCGGTCACACGCATCGTGGGACGGCGCTGGGCGACCACATAGCTGCGGACCCGATTCGACTCCTCAGCGGAGAGAACGCCGCCCACGGCTGCACCTGCGACACCGCCGACAACGGCACCGACCGGACCGCCGATGACAGCGCCGGTCACGGCACCTCCCGCGGCGCCCGTCGCGGCGCCCGTTTCAGTGTTGCTCTGACAGGCGGCAAGGGGCAGAGCCAGGAGGGTCAGCAGGGCGGCCGATCTAAAGACATGATTGCGCATGACGGATTCCTTTCCGATTAGCACCATGCGAACGCGGGAAAGCTTGGCCGGTTCCCTCTGCACCCCACGACCGGTTTCACCATGAAGGTGTGAGCAGGCGAGCCATTTGTCCTTGCCGTTCCGTTCCTCAAATGCATCTCTCATGACAGTCGAGGTACACGAGCGGGGAGGATACAATGGCTGAACGTTCCAAGGTTGCTATCGTGACCGGGGCGGGGACCGGTGTAGGCAAGGCGATCAGTGCTGGTCTCGTGAAGGCCGGCTACAGCGTCGTCATGGCTGGGCGGCGGCGCGAGGCTCTGGAAGCGGCCGAGCGGGAGATTGCGGGAGATGGGGCCTCGATCCTCCTCGTGCCGACCGACGTGACGGATCCGGCTTCCGTCGCCAACCTGTTCAGTGCCACGAAAGAAGCGTTCGGGAGGCTCGACCTCCTCGTCAACAATGCCGGGATGGGCTCTCCGGCGGTTCCTTTCGAGGACATCCCGTTCGAGCAGTGGCAAAAGGTGGTCGACACCAATCTCACCGGGACGTTCCTGTGCACGCAGGAGGCGTTCCGGGTGATGAAGGATCAGGATCCGAGAGGTGGGCGGATCATCAACAACGGTTCCGTCTCGGCCTATGCTCCACGGCCGTTGTCTGCTCCCTATACGGCGACCAAACATGCCGTTCTGGGGCTGACGAAATCCACATCCCTCGACGGCCGGGCCTATGACATCGCCTGCGGGCAGATCGATATCGGCAATGCCGCCACGGACATGACCGCCAGGATGACGGAAGGGGTGCTGCAGCCCAACGGGACGCTCGCCCCCGAACCCAGGATCGACCCTAAGCACGTGGCGGATGCGGTGGTCTACATGGCCGGACTGCCGCTCGACGCGAATGTGCTCACCATGACGGTCATGGCGACGAAGATGCCGTTCGTGGGGCGGGGATGAGACACATTGCCGTGAGGCGAATGTTCCGACCTGGGAAGTAAGCTGAGCCGCCCCATCTCACAGGAATGGCGGTCCTCAATCAGCCGCGATGTACGGATTCCATTCAGCTTGGTCCCGGCAGGATTTCAGCCGGCGGCAGGGTGGGTCCTGATCGGCCGTGCCGATAGCTTCCCCGAGGAGGATGATTTTCCAATGACGGCGACCGAATGAGCGCGATCCTCGTCAAGATCTTTGCAACCGCCCTGACCCTGAGCCAGGTTCTCGTCGATCCGGATACGGTCAAGACGAGCTTCGATCCTGCGCGGGATCAGGAACAGGTCTCGCGGATCCTGAAAAGCGGATGCGCCCATATGCGGCGCGCCTTCGACATCGAGGACATCAATCTCGACGATCTCATCGCCACGGCCATGGACGACCCACAGGCCATAACGGGCGATCTGAAAGTGCTGCAGGGGTTGAGCTTCAACGACCTGCATGCGAGCTACCGCCAGTTCTGCAAGGATGAAAAGGTGGAGCCGTCGCCGGTGGACCTCGGCGAGGTGATCTCGTACTACAACGCGGCCGTGGCGGGACTCCCCGATGCCGGGAAGCTGAAGGGCCTCAAGCTGCCGGGCGTCAGCGTCATCCTGGACGGGAACGGCAGGCGCTTCGCCGAGGTGTACGAGCCCGATCACCGACGCGTCTGGGTGCCCCTGTCGGACATTCCGAAAAGCGTGCAGCAGGCCTTCGTTTCGGCGGAGGACAAGCGCTTCTACCAACACAAGGGCGTGGATGAGCGCGGCGTGATCCGTGCCTTCGTGGGCAATCTTGCCAATGCCGGTCGGCCCGCCGGCGGCTCCACCATCACCCAGCAGGTGGCGAAGAACCTGCTCGTCGGCGACGACGTGACCTACGACCGCAAGATGCGGGAAATGATCGTCGCCTCGCGCATCGAGCGTGTGCTCAGCAAGGCTGAAATCCTCGAAATCTATCTCAACTCGATCTATCTCGGCCGCTCCTCCTGGGGAATCGAGATGGCCGCACGCAGCTATTTCGGAAAGGGTGCCAAAGCGCTCTCGGTGTCAGAAGGGGCTTTGCTCGCAGGACTGACGAAGGGGCCGAACTACTACAATCCGGACACAAGGCCCGAGCGGGCCCAGGAGCGCATGGCCTATGTGCTCAGCCGCATGCAGGACGACGGGTTCCTGCAGCCAAACCAAGTTCAGCAGGCGATCGCCGCCTTGCCACCGAGGGTGCCGTTCGAGCGGATCCGGCGCACGACAGGCTTTCACTTCGTCGATCACGTGACCCGGGATGCCCGCACCCTTGCGGACATCGAGAGCCTGACGGCGGGCGGCTACACGGTGCGCACCACCCTCAATCCGGCTCTGCAGCAGGCTGCCGAGGCCGCCTTGCAAGAGGGGCTTGCCCGCTATGAATTGAGCGTCGGACGGCAGCGCTATCAGGGAGCCGAGGCGAATCTGGCCGGGGCCATCAAGGCACTCGAAGGCGTTCAGGATCCCGCGCCGGCCTGGAGGCAGGCCTTGGAGGCGGTGCGGCTGCCTCTCTATGACGTCCACTGGCCGGCGGCCGTGGTGATCGAGAAGGGGAAGGACCGGAAAACCGGGGCCAATGTCCTGCGTGTCGGACTCGCGGATGGGCGCGTTCTGCCCCTGAATGCCTGGGAGGCGGCGCGTCGCGATCTCAAGGTCCATGACGTGGTGCGAGTCCAGGTGATCGAGCAGAAGGGCAAGGGCGCGGTTCGCGCCGATCTGCGGACGCCGCCTTCCGTGCAGGGTGGGGCGGTCGTCCTGGAGAACAAGACGGGCCGAATCCTCGCCATGACGGGCGGGTTCTCCTATCCTCTGAGCCAGCTCAATCGGGCGACGCAGGCACACCGGCAGCCGGGATCCGCCTTCAAGCCGCTGACCTATCTGGCGGCGCTATCCAAGGGGCTGCAGCCCAACACCCTGATCTGGGACGCGCCGGTGACGCTGCCGCCCGTCACGGGCGAGGCCAATGCCCGGTCCGGCGACTATTGGACCCCGAAGAACTTCGATGGCGGGCGCTCCGGCATCATGACCCTGCGCCGGGCGCTCGAGAATTCGAAGAATCTGGTCACGGCCCGTCTGCTCGATGGAGGCATCGAAGCCTCGCCCGCCGACAGCCTGAAACGGGTATGCGAACTTGCCATCGAGGCGCAGCTCTATCTGGAATGCACGCCGCATTATCCCTTCGTTCTCGGCGCGCAGCCGGTGCGGATCCTCGATCTGGCTGCCTTCTACGCGGCTGTTGCCAACGAGGGGGCCATGCCGGTGCCCCACGCGATCGAGACGCTGGAAGAGAATGGGCGTACGATCTACAGCCGCAAGGCCAATTCGCTGGTTCGGCTCGGCTCCGCCGATGCGGCGGCCTTCTTTCAGCTGAAGACGATGCTGCAGGGTGTCCTGGAGCGCGGGACGGCCCGTTCTCTGAAGGCGCTCGCGCCTTATGCCGCGGGCAAGACCGGGACCTCGGACAACGAGAACGACGCCTGGTTCGTCGGGTTCACCAACGACGTCACCATCGCCGTCTGGGTCGGGCACGACAACGCCGATGGAAAGCGCCGCACCCTCGGGCGCGGACAGACCGGCGGCAAGGTGGCGGCGCCCATCTTCCAGTCCATCCTTCAGGCGGCATGGGAACACCATGCCCCGAAGGCTCCTCTCAGTCCGCCATCGCCGCAGGCAGCCAAGCAACTCATCGCCCTGCCGATCGATCTGAATACCGGGGATCGTCTGACGGAGGGGCAAGGAAAGGGGTTCACGGAGTACTTCCGCCTGAGCTGGTTCGGGCGCTTGAGCGAGACCCAATTCCGCCTCGTGCCGCAGTCCGAAGTGTATGCGTTCCGCAATCCCGATCCCTGGAGCGATGGCGAGGAGAGGGGCGGGCCGGATTATTACGAGGATGGTCCTTATGCACAGGGGCCGGGTTGGCTCGACAGCCTGCGCCAGAGCGCTCCGCCGTCACGCCGCCCGGCCGAGCCCGAACGCGGCTTCCGCTGGTGGTGGGAGGATGAGGCTCCCCGGCGGCCTCGGCGCGTGGATCCGGATTACTTTTGGCGCAACGGACAGGTTTACTGATGACATCGATGAAGCCACTCGGGCGGATGCTGACCGTCCTCGCCGCTCTGCTTGCGTTCGCGGGGACGCTCCAGGCTCAGGAATTCACGATCGAAGAGGTGCCGTCGGCAGCGGCTGTCGCGCCGGCCAGGTTGAAGCCGAAAACCATATTCTTCAGCGATCATCGGGACGACAAGCTGGCCGACGCCGGCACAGGACTGATCCGGTTCGAGGATTGGGCGCGCGAGAGGCCGGCGCAGAAGCAGCTTCTGAGCCCTTTTCCGGGCTACGCCGAACCGACCATCAAGGTCTCGGTTCACGGCATCCCGAAATCCTATACCGAAAAGCTCCACATGTATGTGGTGGAAGCCCGCTTCCTGATCGGCAAGGCGCCCGGCTCCATCGATCTCGGGCGCTATACCCGGCTTGACGTGCTTGAAAAGATCGATCCCACGATCAAGCACCGTCGGATCACCGCGCAGCAGGCTGCACCGCAGGTGGATCCCCAGAACGCCCCTAACCGGCATCCGAGCCGCCGTTGGTGCGAGGCTGAAGGCAGCCTCTGCATCGAGTCGCGCTATCCGTTGGAAGGCAAGTTGCCGGTTGGCATCCGTCTGGCCAACAAGCTGGAAGAGGGCGGAAAGAAGATTTCAGAGTTCATGGAATTCCAGACGGAAATCCGCACTCTTGCGCGTGAGGAGATCGAACGCGGCGGCTTCGCCAGGCTCACCGGCCTCGATGCTCCGGTCGCCGGGGTGCTGGAGCAGACGATCTTTCACGTCAATCAGGTGATGCAGTTCGGCAAGCTGCTGGCGGTGCTCCAGCCGTCTCCCACCGATGCCAACAAGACCGTGGCAACCGTGTTCATGACCCTTGCGGTTGAAACCGACGTTCTGGAGCGGAAGAAGGAGTTCGAGAACGTTCCCGTGCTGCGGAACCTCATTCCGGCTCAGGTTCTCATGGGCAAGAGTTCGTTCAACTCCGGGAATTCCATCAGCGCCGGGCTGCCCGATTACGTCCGCAACCGCATCCGCGCCATCGCCGGGCAGTTCGAGCAATGATCGGACGTGCTGAGCTCATGAAAAAGCCCCGTTCCAGTTAGGCCGAACGGGGCTGCAGAGTGTGCGGAGGCGACAAGGGGTTGCGGGGAATGGTGCCTCCGTACGAAACCAAGCGTTCAGCTTGATCAATGTTCCTTGGAAAATGCGGTTCTCGAACCTTGGCGGGCATCAAATTTCCTTGATTGCGCCATGATCCAGGCTCTCCCTGACTTTTAGGATTAATGACGACGGGTGTGGTGGAACGCCGCATCCGGGTAACAATCCCCTTCCGTGGATGTTGGAGCCGGGCAGTCAGCGTTTCTTCCTCCCGAACTTGCCTCCCTCGGCTTCCACCGAGGGAGGCTTTTTATCGAAGACGAGCGATCATTTACAACATGCGCTTCGGCGCCCTTCCGTTCTCCCTCGGCCACTGTTATCTCCCGAGCGCCGGATCAACGCCATGTCGCTCCCGCCGGAGCCGTTGGATCCGCCCGCGCTGAGGAGGTGCCCTTCCATGGCCAAGGCCATCCACACCATGATCCGAGTGCTCGACGAGCAGCGCTCCCTGGCATTTTACGAGAAGGCATTCGGCTTGAAAGTGGCGGAACGCTTGGCGTTCGAGAGCTTCACGCTCGTTTACCTGAGCAACGAGAACGGCGAGTTCGAGCTGGAGCTGACCGTCAATCACGGACGGACGGAGCCCTATGCGCTCGGTGACGGGTACGGGCATCTTGCCTTCTCCGTGGATGATCTGGAGGCGGAGCATGCCCGGTTCGAATCCCTCGGTCTCAGTCCCACGCCCCTCAAGGAGCTGAAGCTCGAGGGCAAGCCGCCGGCGCGCTTCTTCTTCGTGCAGGATCCAGACGGATACAAGATCGAGGTGCTGCAGCGCGGCGGGCGCTATAGGTAGCCGGAGCCTCCTGTCCATTCCAGCTCACCATGAGGTCCCGTGGCCGTCCGCCCGATCGTCCGCTTTCCCAATCCCCGCCTGCGCCAGAAGGCGGAGCCGATCGGCCCTGTCGATGATGCCGTGCGGGCGCTCGCCCTCGATCTGACGGACACGATGCATGCCGCACCCGGCATCGGCATCACCGCGCCGCATATCGGCGTCCTCAGGCGGCTTGTGGTGATCCAGTTGGAATCCGACCGCGAGCCGCACATCTATATCGATCCGGAGATCCTCTGGGCCTCCTCAGAGCGGATCCGGCACATGGAGGGAAGCGTCTCCATGCCGGGCGTGACCGACGAGCTTGAGCGTCATGCTCGGATTCGGGTGCGTTACAGGGGGCTGGATGGGTCGGAACGCGAGGAGGAGGCGGAAGGCCTGATGGCCGTCTGCCTCCAGCATGAAATCGATCAGCTCGATGGCATCTTCTGGATCGATCGCCTATCGAAGTTGAAGCGGGACCGCCTGATCAAGCGGTTCGAAAAGCTCCAGCGCATCATAGCCTGATGGTGGAGTGGCCCTGATGTGGGAGTTTGGAATCTGTGTTCGAGATCTACCGTATTGAAACCGTGGCCTCGGAGGAGGCGGGCGGGGGAATCATCCGCCGGATCATGGTCCGCACCGACTCGCTCGAGAAAGCCAAGGAGAGGGCCGTGAAGGTGTTCTCCCTCGCCCGCCGCCCGCAATCCCGCGACCAGGAGGTCGAGGCCGTGCGCGTTCTGAACGGAGCCGGCCACGAAGTCTTCTCGATCAGCACCAGGGATTAGGTTCCTGTCGTTTCACAGGAGCGCCCTGGGGATAATCCAAACATCATTTGACACTGCGCTCATTCACCGGTACTTGCGCGCCTCCATCGCGAGAAACGTCCTTCCGGGCGCGCGATGCGAGGGAAATGCGCGGGCGTAGCTCAGTCGGTTAGAGTGCCGGCCTGTCACGCCGGAGGTCGCGGGTTCGAGCCCCGTCGCCCGCGCCACTCCCCCGGCGCCGCAAGAGGCAGCTTCTCCTTATCACTGATGCACGCCTCCGCCGCACTCGTCGATGCAGGTTTACTGTGCTCGAAACGAACAAAGGAGCCGCGGGGCTCCTTTGCCGAATTTGGTCGCAGATGAGCCGCGTCAGGCGATCTTGCCGCCGCCCTGCTTGGTAATCACGAGCACGGACGGGCGGGTCGGCAGGTTGTCCTTGAAGTCCGGCCAGCGGGTGATCGGATTTTCGAAGGTCGACGTGGTGCCTTCCTCCGCCTCGCCCGGATGCTGGACGGCAAGGAACAGCGATTCGTCGTCCGGGGTGAAGAAGGGGCCGCAGAGCTCGCCGCCGACAGGCACCCGGAAAAAGTGCTTGGACGTGCCGCGCTTCTCGCCTTCCGTTTCGAGGGCCCAGAGACCATCCGCACGACCGGTCGCCTTGGCGTTGTTGCCGTCGGTGGAGACCCAGAGACGGCCCTGGCTGTCGATGGCGCAGTTGTCCGGCATGCCGAACCAGCCGTTCTTGGTGGTCTCCGACGAGAAGGTCGCGCCGACGGAAGCCACGGACGGATCACCGCACTTCACCAGAACCTCCCAGGTGAATTCGGTCGCGGCGTGGTTTCCGCCCTCCGGCATCATCTCGACGATATGGCCGAACGCGTTATTGGCACGCGGGTTGGCCGCGTCGACCTGGTCTTCCTTGCGGCGGGTGTTGTTCGTCAGCATGACGTAGACGCGGTTGGTCTGGGGATTGGCCTCGATGTCCTCGGGGCGGTCCATCTTGGTCGCGCCCAGAAGATCCGCGGCGCGGCGGGTCTCGATCAGCACGTCAGCCTGGCTCCTGAAGCCGTTGGCTTCGGTGAGCGGGCCCTGGCCATGCACGAGCGGAAGCCAGGTGCCCTTGCCGTCCGGATTGTACTTGGCGACGTAGAGAGTGCCCTCGTCGAGCAGACCGAGATTGGCGGCACGGTTCTGGGTGTCGACCTTGCCGGCGGTCACGAACTTGTAGACGTAGTCGAAGCGCTCGTCGTCGCCGAGATAGACCACGTAGCGGCCGTCGCCGTTGGTGATGCCGGCAGCGCCTTCGTGCTTGGTGCGGCCGAGAGCGGTGCGCTTCTTCGGCACGAAATTCGGGTCGAAGGGGTCGATCTCGACCACCCAGCCGAAGCGGTTCGCCTCGTTGGGCTCCTTGGTCAGATCGAAGCGGTCGTAGTACTTGCCCCACGCATAGGCGGGCGTCCCGATGCCGTAGCGCTTGTAGTTCTTGGCCTCGGCATGATCGTCGCCGAGCTTGCCCCAGAAATAGCCGTTGAAGTTCTCTTCGCAGCTGAGCCAGGTGCCCCAGGGGGTCACGCCGCCGGCGCAGTTGTTGATCATGCCGTTCACCTTGCGGCCGGTCGCATCGGCCGAGGTCTTCATGCGGTCGTGGCCGGCGGCCGGGCCGGTGATCTCCATCGGGGTCGCGGCGGTGATGCGGCGGTTGTACTTGGAGTCCTTGACCACCTGCCACTTGCCGTTGACGCGGCGGATCTCGACCACGGCGCCGCCGTGGGCGGCGATTTCGATATCGACCAGTTCCTTGGTCATCTTCGAGAAATTGGCATCCTTGCTGTCCTGGACGCCGACGCCGGGGAACATCAGTTCCTCGTTGGTGTATTCGTGGTTGGCCACGAGCAGGCCGTGCTCCGCCGATCCGTCGATCGGGATGAAGCCGATGAAGTCCGTGTTGTAGCCGAACTGACGAGCCTGCTTTTCGGCGGTCTGGTTCATGGGATCAAACTCGGGAGCATCGGCGAAGATCGGATCGCCCCAGCGCAGCAGAACCTGAGCGTCATAGCCCTCGGCGACATGGTGGGTCTGGTCCACGCCGGCCTCAATTTCCTTGAAATCGAACGAGTTCGTGTTCGAGACCTTCTTGGCAGGCTGCTCATTGGCCGCGAGGGCGCGGGTGCCGACAGTCGCGGAAATGGCCGCGACGGCGAGCGAGCCGCGCAGAAGGTCGCGCCGGTTGAAGCGCGTGGCGATGATCTCGCCCATGGTGAGGTTTTCTGTCGGATTGATCCCGATATCTCCGGAATCCTCCAGCTCGCTTGAGCGAATGCGGCCCTTGTGCTCGTCCATATCGGCTTCTCCGTCTCTTAGGGGGGACGCAGCCGGATTAGAACCGTTCTATGTAAGTCTGGTGACAGTCCCGTGAAAATCAGGCCGGGGTGCCGGGACATCCCGTGGCGGATCATGTATGGTTCGACCATGAGCAATGATGTTTCCGAGCTTCGCGAGCAATTGTCCGACCAATGGCAGAAGGTCGCCATCGATCTGATCCGCAAGGGCATCCCGGCCGACATGGTGTTCGAGTCGCTGCTGACCGTCGGGCTCGCCGGCCACGTGGAGATCCATGGCAAGGATCTGACGGCCGGCAAGCTCGTGGCCATCGCCGAGCAGCTGTCAGAGCAGGTCCGGCGGGAGAAGGAGGCCCTGCAGGAAGCCTCCGGCGCGACCAAGAACTAGCCGCCCGTCTCGACCCATTCGACTTACGGCTAAAGCGTCGTCAAAATTGCACTCGGGTCATTCTCGGGGTGCAACATCTGGAGTTACTGTTGCGTTAGCTCGACGAAGTTCCCGAAGCGGCCCCAAGCCGTTTCTCCGCCCAACAACTCAATGGGGTCGTGCCCTCATGCAGCCGGCGCTCGACAGCAATACCTTAGACCGCTTGATCGCCCTCGGACGCGAGCAGGGCCATCTCACCAACCAAGACCTCGAAGCCAATCTGCCGATCGCCTCCATGAGTTCGGAGGAGATTGCCCTCATCGTCGTTCATCTGGAAGAGTCCGGCATCCCGGTGGAACTGGACGACAGCCTCGTGTCGCCGAACGGCAAGTCAAAACCGGCACCGGTCAAAAGCGCCGAGATCATTCCCTTTCCGGACCGGGCCGCGGCTCAGCGTATGAAGCGGCGGACGGCGCCTCTTCAGAAAGTGAATCCGTCGCAGCCCGCAGCCGCCCGATCGGCGCAGCAGGGCAGGCGAACAGCGCATTGGGCGGTCGCCATATCCGGCCTGCTGGTCCTGGCGCTGCTGATCGGCCTCGTCATGACGCTGGGCGTCTGAACTCCGCACCTCTCAGAAGCTCGGCCTCGGCCTGCGTCTCACCTATGATCGGAAGGGGTTTGACGGCGGGCCCGCTGAATCTCGTGGGACTGAGCTCAGTTCTGGAAGCTGACGTGAAGCCAAGGTCAAGGAATGCGGCTCTGGGGTCGAAGAGCGATTTCGCCGCCGCCGCCGCATCATAGCCGAGAATGGGCTCGAGCTCGGGAGCGATGCTCGGGACGGCCGAGGCGATCTTCGCGAGAGCATCAGACGCCGCATCCGGTGCGATCGCCGCAAGTTTGATCTCCTGCGGACGCTGCGGCGGCAGAGGAACTGCCGCGACGATCTCCTGGACGCTTTCGGAATCGGCCGAGGCAACCATCGTTGATGGGCTCTGGGCCGGTGTTTCCGGCTGCGGTGCCGGTGCGGCATCCTTGCGGCCAAAGAGGCTGGCGAACAGATTGCCGATGGACGGCCCGCCGCCGGCGGAGGCCTGCGTGGCCAGGCTGGCATTGCGCGACAGGATCTCGGCCTTCGCCAGTTCATAACCGGGGAGCGGCTTGCCGTTGGAGGGAAGGTGCAGGGTCTTTCCGTCCGGGAACAACTGCACGAGCTGCTGCTGCGTCATGCGCGGCCAGGCCCGCACGCTGCCGGTGTCCACGTGGACGAAGGCGGAGGACGCGTAATAGCCCACGCCGCCATACTGCTTTTTCATGGCAATGGCGCGCAGGCGGGCCGTGTCCACGTCGGGCAGGCGGATATCCATGGCTTTGCCGAGCATGTGCTGGCTGTGCTCGGCCACTCCGCTGGACCGCCGCCGCAGGGCGCCGTTCGTTTCCGGCGAACGATAGGCGGAGATGATGTTGATGGGTTGCGACGAGCCGGATTCCCGGTAGACCTCCCAGAGAATGTCGAACAGGCGCGGATCCATCTGCGCCGGCTTCTCCACGCGCCAGTCGCGCAGGAACCAGTTGAGCTGCTGCAGCGCGCCGGAGTCGTACTGCCCGTTCCGCCGGAAGGTAACCGTCAAGCTTTCCCGCGTGTGGGTATGATAGAAGGTGAGGGTGCGCGTCTCGCCGAATGCGGCGGCGTCTTGGGTACGGGCCGTCGCCATGAGGAGAAACGAAGCCGCCCCTAGGAGACTGAGGGCCAGACAGGAAGCGCTCTTCCTGACGGACAGGTTCCTGCATTCGGATGCAGGTATCGTCCTGCATCCGCCAACCGATCGATCCGATCGGGCGAAAATTCGCGCCATGGTTCGTTAGTTCCCGCGTCCCTTGAGCGACGTGTGATCGTTAACCATGGCAAAAATAGGCGCAAACCGTACCTTTTTGCTTAATCAGTCAGGTTTGCTCAGCCAGGCAGGGCTGCCGTTTGATTGCGCTTCGGCCGGCCCGATGGCGAGGACAGGACCACCACCTTCGTGCCGGTGGGGACATGATTGTAGAGGTCGATCACGTCCTGGTTGATCATGCGGATGCAGCCGGACGAGACATTCGTGCCGATGGTCCAGGGCTCGAAGGTGCCGTGGATGCGGTAGAGCGTGTCCTTGTTTCCCTGCCAGAGATAAAGCGCGCGAGCGCCGAGGGGATTGCCGGGGCCGCCTGGCATGCCGGGACCGCCGGGCAGTTCGCCCATCTGCTCCATGAGCTCCGGCTGCCGCTCGAACATCTCCTTGGGCGGATACCAGTCCGGCCATTCTTGCTTGTCCTTGATGACGGCGGTTCCAGACCAGCTGAACCCCGACCGACCGACGCCGACCCCGTACCGAACGGCCATGCCGTCACGCATGACGAGGTAGAGATAGCGCGAGCGAGGATCGACCACGATGGTTCCGGGCGCCTCCGTGGTCTGATATTCGACCACACGCCGCAGGTAGGACGGGTTGATCCTGGACAATTCGACGCCGGGAACCGGGAAGAGATCGTCGTCGATGGGGGCGTACATGCGCTGGTAGGCGGACATGTCCCGCATCGACTGGGCAAGACTGCGGTTGAGCGGCAGGCCGGCGGCAGCGGCTGAGGCTCCAATCAGGAAGGTTCGGCGGCTGAGGTCCATTGTGCTCTCCCCGGCAGACTTAACTCGACAATAAGAAGACGCGGGACCACGCGTCTCGGTTTCATGGTAGCTGCTATGCTTTAGAGGCAGGAGGAAGCCTGACCGCTCACGGTCGAGCGAGGGCAGGGCCAGGGACAGCGCATTATGATGATCGAGAACCTTTCATGGTCGTGGCTTGCAGGCGTGGGCCTGCTCGGCATAGCATTCGTCTTGGTTCTCTTCTGGACCCGCAAGCCGCGTTATCGGCGCCACACGATCATGACGGAGAACGAGCGGGAGTTCTATCAGCGCCTCCTCGCGGCCTGCCCCGATTGTCAGATCTGGCCGCAGGTTCCCATCCTGGCGCTGGTCCGGCCCGACGCCAAGGAGGGCAGCCGCGCCTTCTGGATCGCGTTCAAGAGAATCTCGAACACGCGGGTCGACTGGGTCGTGGTACGGGACATGGAGGTCGTCGCCATCGTCGAGCTCGATGATCGTTCCCACGATGCCCGGAGGGACGCCCAGCGCGACAAGGTCCTGAAGTCGTGCGGCTATCGCGTCATCCGATTCAGCTCGAGCCGCAGGCCCGATCCGCGACAGATCCACGAGGCGATTTTTCAACCGTGAGGGAGGTTCACGCTTCCATGGCCTTCCGGTCGGCGGCACGGAAGCTCGCGAACACCTCCTCCCGGAGCATGTCCGGCTCCGACAGGTAGCGGGCCGAATGATGGAACGGCGTCACATACCGGACGCCGGCTTCCCGGGCGATCGATCCGGCCTCCCACGCCGTCAGGTGGAGAGATGCGAGGGCCAAGGGACGGTCACGTTCCAGAAAGACCGCCTCGATGAAGAGCTGATCGGCCTCCCGGACGAGCCGAAGGATCTTGTCGCGGTTCTCCGGATGGGGCGCCGCGTCGGTGACATAAGCGACCGTCTGCCCCGGCGCGATGCGCAGCACCCGCCCCATCAAGTCGCTCAGGCGAACGCTTTTGCCGCCGGGCACGGCCAGGGGGTGATCGTCGGGCAAACCGAGGCGAACCGCCCGCTTGGCTTCGTTGAGCCAGGAGCCGGTCGGGAGGTCGAGTTCGTCCAGCGCGCCTCGCCACACATTCACCTGAAGAACCTCCCTCAGAGCGAAGGCGAGGGAAGGAATCCCGTGATCCAGGGCAACCGCCTCGATCCCGAACTCACCCTCCATCCAGGCAACGCCTTTTGGGAACACAGGCGGGTCGATGTCGCGCCGGGCAAAGGCTTCTCGGGCATGAAACTCGGCAGCCCTTGTCAGATTGCTGCCGTCGTAATCCATGGCCCGCAGGCAGAAGTCGACCGAGTTCTCATCCAGAAGATTCCAGGTGAAGCCCCGGATTCGGTGCTCGACCTGCGCGGCAAAGCCCGGCGGCCCGATGAGGGTCAGCGGGTGAGGGCGATGTAGGCACAGCCGGAACAGCCGGTCGAAGCCGGCCATGTGATCCACATGGGTGTGCGAGACGAAGACGTGGCTCACCCGCAGCAATTCGCGGGAGGACAGGGCGCCGACATCGCCGAGATCGAAGAGAATGGCCCGGCGGCCATAGCGAAAATCGAGATAGACGCCCGGGTCGCTGAAGGGATCGTTCACGAGACGGGGTTGAACAAGCCAACTCATTCCGGGCCAACGGTTCCGATCTGACCATGTTCCCATGGCAAAGGCCGAGCTCCCATGGAGAGCTCGGCCCGTCAAATTCAATAGGTTGAAGAGCCGGACGAATGAGCGGAGCGGCTCAGGCCTCATCCTCCACTTCATCGGGATCGGTCACGTCGACCAGGAACATGATGTAAGGACCTTCCTCCTCGTCATCGTCGTCCTCGTCGTCATCGAAATCCGCGTTCTCGAACTCCGCCTTTTCCTCTTCCGTCGCCGGTCTGACGCTGAGCGTCGCGAAGCCGTCCCACAGGGGCGCGCCCTCGCTTTCCAAGACCTTGAGGTCTTCCTTGAAGTCGTCGCTCATGAGGAGCTCGCGGGCCTCGTCCTCTTCGGCATTGGTGATGGCAACAGGCTTGTCGCTAATAGTCAGCGTGAACATGATTCGTCCTTTCCATTCGCCCGCAAGGGATATCCGCTAACGCTCGACCCCGCACGTTCGTGGCAGGGATATGCACATGAAGCGACATGAAGATGACTTGAGCCCGGCCATAGCATCCCGAGCCTCGCCTATCGAACGCCCTTCTTCAGCAGCCAAGCCTGCATCTCGGCGATCTCACGCTCCTGCTCGCGGATCACGTCGGTGGCCCATCTTCGGATCTGCTCGTCCTTGCTGTGCTGAAGCGCCACCTTCGCCATGTCGATGGCGCCCTGGTGGTGAGGGATCATGCTGCGCACGAAATCCACGTCCGGATCGCCGCTGAACGGGATGTCCATGTTCCGATGCATCGTCTCGTTCGCTTGGCGGTATCCCTTTGTGGAGGGCGACTCGGTTGTCTGCGCCGGCGTGGAATGCCCTGAATGTCCTCCATGGGCGCCCTGAGCCAGGGCAACGGCGGGAACAACGGTCAGGGCAGCGGCAAGAACGAGAAAACGTGCCATCGTCATCATACTCCTGGATCGCAGAATGAAATGGGGAGGTGCCCATGCCCTCGAAAGACATGCACGAGGGCATATGGGCTCATGTGGGAACACCGGGCATCATGGCTGCCTCGTCAGCCCACCTGTCCTGGAAGGGGCTGGGGGCGATAGCCGGCCTCGTCCAAAGCCGCCTCGATCAAGGCTTTCTCCCTGTTCGAGGTGACGGTGATCACACGGCTCTCAAGATCGGCTTCGACTTGGGCTTGTGGATCGAAACCCTGAATCGCTCGTGTGACAGCCCTCAGGCAGGCGCCGCAGTGCATGTCCGGAACGTAGAGATGGTGCATGATCGGGTCCTTTCGTCTCAAGGTCCCGGATGTTCTGGACCTTTCCACGATGGGAAGGTCAAGCGGAGAAGAGCGGGTTATTCAGGCTATATGGTCATCAGCACAAAGGATGTGATTGCAGCAGCTTATCTTCTTCGAGTAGCTCTGTTATCGCGGATCATGAGACGAAGCTTGTCAGGAGTAGCCGACCGTGGTCGGAAAGAGCGAGATGAAGGTTGTAACCCATAGCGGCACATTCCATGCCGACGACGTCTTCGCCTTCTCAATCCTGCGGGAGGCTTTGGGGGCTTTCGATTTCGCCCGGACCCGGGACACCGCCCAGATCGAGGCGGCCGACCTCGTGTTCGACGTTGGGGGAGTCTACAACGTGGCGCGGGGGCGCTACGATCATCACATGCGGGATCTCCCGCGGCGGTCCGACGGCACGCCCTATAGCTCGGTCGGCCTGATCTGGCGCGATTTCGGACGCAATGCCCTGCCCAACCTCGCGCCGGGGATCGACGAGGACCTGCTGGACGCGGTCTGGCAGGACATCGATGCCGGCTTCATCCTGGCCATCGATCAGGCCGACAACGGCGTCGCCTCCGTCAGCCAGGGGCATCTTTCGCTCCTGATCGAAGCGTTCAACCCCACCTGGGCCAGCGACCAATCCTATGATGACGCGTTCCTCGAGGCGGCCGACTTCGCGCGGGGCATCCTGGCCCGGGCATGCCGTCAGGCGCATGCGGAAGCGCAGGCTCAATCCTCCGTGCTGGCTGCCGCCCGAAAGGCGCAGGACCCGCGGGTCATCGTTCTCAATCGCAAGCTGCCCTGGGAGAAGGCCGTCTTCGAGGGCGGATTGCGCGACCTCCTCTTCATCGTCTATCCGAACGAGGATTCAACCTCCTGGTATTGCCGGACCATCCCGCCCGAGCCCAACTCCTTCGGGCAGAGACTGCCCTTGCCGGAAGCGTGGCGCGGCCTGCAGGAGGAGGAATTCTCGCAGGCGGCCGGGATCGGGGATGGCGTCTTCTGCCATCCAGGGGGGTTCATCTGCGGGGCGCGGTCGCGGGAATCCGCCGTTCGGCTGGCCGAGAAGGCGATTGCCGCCGGCCAATAGACCGGCTTCACCCAAGAGAGGCGGGACATGAAGCAGGTGCCGATCGTTTCTCATCCCGCCTATGAGGCCGCCCTGCCGGACGGCCATCGTTTCCCGATGCGCAAATACGGACGCCTGTCCGAAGTGGTCGCGGAAAAGGGGCTTGCCTCGAACGGCTTCGCCACGCCGGGGGAAGCCTCGGCCGAACTGATCGCCCTGGCTCACGATCGCGCTTACGTGGATCAGGTCTTTGCCTGTTCCGTTCCGCGGGAGATCGAGCGGCGGATTGGTCTTCCCGTCAGCGAGAGCGTGGTGCGCCGCGCTCGCGCGTCCGCTGCGGGAACCATGCTCGCCGCGCGGCTGGCGCTCGAGCATGGGCTTTCAGGCAGCACGGCCGGCGGCAGCCATCACGGGCAGCGCGAGACGGGTGCCGGCTTCTGCGTCTTCAACGATGTGGCCATCGCGGCGAAAGCGCTCCAAGCCGAAGGCACGATCCAACACGCGCTTATCGTCGATCTCGACGTCCATCAGGGCGACGGTACGGCCGATTGCCTGCGCGACGCGCCGGATCTCTTCACTTTTTCGATGCATGCGGAGAAGAACTATCCGGTCCGCAAGATCCCGAGCGATCTCGACATCGGATTGCCGGACGCCATGGAGGACGGCGCCTATCTCGAGGTCCTTCGTGCCCACCTCCCGCGCCTGCTCGATGCCGTCGAGCCGGATCTCGTGTTCTTCAATGCAGGCGTCGATCCGCACCGGGACGACAAGCTCGGGCGGCTCTGCCTCTCCGACGACGGTCTGCGCCAGCGCGATGTCTATGTGATCGAGCAGGCACGCAGCCGACAGATCCCGTTGGTCGCCGTGATTGGCGGAGGCTACTCCGCGGATATCGAAGCTCTGGCCCAGCGCCATGCCTTCGTGTTCGAGGCGATGGCGGCTTGGAACGAGAAGGGGTAGGGCGCTAGCGCGTCAGCGACACGGCAAGCTGCGCGGCCAGGGCGGCGTTGTTCTTCACAAGGGCAATGTTGGTGGCAAGGCTCCGACCGCCGGTCATCTCGAACAGATGCGACAGGAGGAAGGGCGTTACGGCTTTTCCGGTGACACCGCGGGTCTTCGCCTCCGCTACGGCCGCGTTGATGAAGGCCGTCATCTCGCCTGCCGGGATCTCATCGGCCTCCGGAACCGGATTGGCGACGAGAGCGCCGCCCCCGAGCCCCAATGCCTCCTTGGTGCGGATGAGATCCGCCATGGCGTCCGGGCTGTCGAGGCGCAGGGGGACGGGCAGGTCGCTCGTCCGGCTCCAGAAGGCTGGGAAACGGTCCGTCCGGTAGCCGACCACGGGCACGCCGCGGGTTTCGAGGTATTCCAGGGTTCGCGGCAGGTCGAGGATGGCTTTGGCGCCGGCGCAGATCACCGCCACGGGCGTGCGGGCCAACTCGTCCAGATCGGCCGAGATGTCCATGGTGTCCTCGACGCCCTGATGGACGCCGCCGATGCCGCCGGTGGCGAAGACGCGGATTCCGGCGAGATGCGCGCAGATCATGGTCGCGGCCACCGTGGTGGCGCCATGCCGCCCGGATGAGACCGCATAGGGGAGATCGGCGCGGCTCAGCTTCAGCACGTCCTTGGCCGTGCCGAGCCAGTCGAGCTCCGCGTCCGAAAGGCCGATCTTGATGCACCCTTCGATGATCGCGATGGTCGCCGGGAGGGCGCCGTTGTCACGCACGACGGCTTCTACCTCGCGGGCCGTGGCGACGTTCTGCGGATGGGGCATGCCGTGGGTGATGATGGTGGATTCGAGGGCGACGACCGCCCCGCCGGCGGCGAGCGTGGCCTGCACCTCGGGAGCGATGTCGAGAAAACGGCTGGCGATGTCGTGCTTCATGGGAGCTCCCGTGCCGAAGGTTGATCGGCTCTAAGCGACAACGTGGATTCCAGCAAGGCAAGCGACAGATCGGGCCGGACGCTCACCGGGCTCTCCACGGTCAGGGCCGCCGCGACGGTGCCGAGCCGTGCGGCCTCGGCCAGCGGGGCATCCTTCAGCATCGCCACGAGCGTGGCGGCGATGAGGGCGTCGCCGGCCCCGGTGGCATCGACGATCTCGGCCTTGAGCGCAGGAATCCTCTCGATCCCGGAGGGATCCGCGGCGACGAGCCCCTTGCTGCCCAGCGTCAGGACGACCTGTTCCGCTCCACGGGCGAGCAGGGCTTCTGCCGCTCCCTCCGGCGGAAGCTCGGGGCGGTCGAGATAGACCCTAGCCTCGTCGAGGTTGAGGAAGAGCAGGCCGACTCCGCCGAGATCCTGCGGCAGGCGCATCACCTTCGGCGTCGAGACGGCGTCGAGCGCCAGCATCAGGGCTCTTTGCCGGGCAAACCCGATGAGGTCATGGAGGGTTTCCGACGGCAGGTTGCAATCGGCGAAGAGCCATGCCGGCCCGAGCTCAGGTTCCAGCCGACGCAACAGGGCACGGGTGATCTCCTCGAAGATTGCCATGTTGGCGAGCCCGACGGCCAACTCCCCGTCGGGCTGCAGCACGGCGACGTATTCCGCCGTCGCCCGGGTTCCGGACAGGGTCACGTGCCGGGTATCGATCCCGAGGCGCTTGAGGTCCTCGAGCAGTGCGAGGCCGTTGTCGTCGTTTCCCACGATCGAGACCAGCGACGTTTTCGTTCCGAGCCTGGCGAGGTTCTCGGCAACATTGCGCGCAACGCCTCCGAACGACCGTTCCGAGACGACGGGATTGGAGGTTCCCGGACGGATCGTGGCCAAGCCGCGGTACTTGCGATCGACGGCCGCTCCGCCGATGCAGACGACGCTGCTCATTGCCGGTTCCATGTCGAAGACCTGCCTTCCCGATCCTGTCGCTGCGCAGACGGTATGCCGAAAGGCCGGCCCTGCCGCAATGGCGAATGGTCATTCCCGAGCATGATCGATCACGTGGCACAGGAAGCGGACTCGATTTGCGATGGATCAACGACGGGACCGTGCATCCCGGTAGATTCGCCCGACAGGATGGAGGCGACCATGGATCTGGCGTCAGCGATCAAGCGATGGCGAACGAGCTGGAGGCGGGCGGACGAGTTCGGCTCGCTCGATCAGGATCAGAGGGAGACACTGGCCCGTGACATCGGGGTTTCGCCGGCCATGCTGGGACTTCTTGTCGAGCGCGGTCCCGAAGCAGCCCAGGAGCTGCCGCGTCTCATGAATGCGCTCGCGCTCGATGCCGATCGCATCCGGCACATTCATGCGGCCCTGATGCGCGACATGAGCATCACCTGCTCCGGATGCATGGCGGCAGTTCGGTGTCAGCACGATCTCGATCAAGGGCGATCATCTGCTCATTATGCCGAATATTGCCCCAATGCCGAGACTCTTCGCGAGCTGCAAGGCGAAAACCCTTCGCAGTCCGTGCACGACTGAGCGTGTTACCTCCTACGGTGCGAGCGTTCCCGACACGGCCTGCCCCAGACCCTCGACATGGCCTTGGAAATTCTCGCGCGTCCGGGGATCGACGACGGCCACCGGGGCCGAGACGGCGAGGCCCGCCGCGGTGCCCACGGCGGCTGCGGCACCGGCGGTGACCTGGATGATCCGGTCGCCGACGCCGACGCGGGAATCGGTCAGGGTCTGACCTTCGGCCAGTTCGCGCCCGATGATGCGCACGACCTCCGGGCTTTCGGCGAATTTCGAGTGGTTCAGGGGATCGCCCGTCCTGAGCTTGGACAGGTTCAGGACCGTGATGCCGGATTTGTCCAACTCGCTGCGGTAGGGCTCCTGCTCCGGATCGATGGCGCCGAGCCGCACC
>DASZBB010000027.1:0-2500 GCA_035944695.1 Microvirga sp.
CGTGAGGATGGAAGCCATGTGTGTGTTCCTTGAATGATTGGGATTGTTCAGGGAATGTCGGAATCTAACCGACCCAGCGGAGTGGCATCATGCCTCGAGGAAGTTCGATCCGCTGTTCACATGCATCCGGGCTTTTACCGGTAAAACAGAATGGCGTCATGCCTAGCCTTAAGTAAAGGCTCTCTATAGTGCTGTCTTAACGCGTTCGGAGTTTGGTTTCTCTCTGCGTCTGAACACATTTATAGGAGAACATCCGCAGGATCGTCAAACAACAACGAAGGCCGGGGCGCCCAACTCTCTCATTTACCTTAACGCTTTGCTGAATGATTAATGGAGCATCAATGACTATAGTTAACCGTGTATGAGACCTGAATTGTCGCGCAGGGTTGAAAAAGAAGAAGGGCGGTTCTTGCGAACCGCCCTTCTTCTTTTCGTTTAAGCTCTATTAGCCCCTCCCTACCGGGTGGGGCCCCGTCCCGCATCAGCGCATACCGATCGCCCGTTGCGTCGCGGCTGCCGCCACCGAGGCGGCCTTCGTGTAAAGGCCCCGATGAGCCGGATCGAGCGTCAAGGCATCCGTAACTCCGAGCACGGTCTCCGAGGCTCCGAGCAGGAGCGAGCCGTCTGGCGCCATGATGTTGGAGATCCTACGCAGGACATCGGCCTTGAGCGGCGCATCGAAGTAGATCAGCACGTTGCGGCAATAGACGATGTCGAACGGGCCGAGGCGGCTGAAATCGTCCAAGAGATTGAGGTAGCGGAAATCCACCATGGAGCGGATTTCTTGCGAGATCTGCCATTGGTCGCCGACTTGCGTGAAGTACTTCACGAGGAGACGGATCGGCAATCCGCGCTGCACTTCGAACTGGTTGTAGAGGCCGGCCTTCGCCTTCTCCAACACTTCCGTGGAAATGTCTGATGCAACGATGTCGATATGCCAGCCCGGCATGCGGGCGGAGGCCTCCTTCAGGAGCATCGCGAGCGAATACGGCTCCTGGCCGCTCGAGGCCGCGGCGCACCAAATCCGCAGCCTACGGCTGGTCGCTCGCTCCTTGAGGTATTTGGGAAGCAGGACATCCTGGAAAAGATCGAACGGTGTCTTGTCCCGGAAGAAGAAGGTCTCGTTCGTCGTCATCGCCTCGATCGTCGCCTTTTCGACGGCGATCGCGCGGCCTGTCTTGATCTCCCGGACGAGGTGCGACAGGCTATCGAGCTTGAAGCGCGTGCACACGGACGAGAGACGGCTCTCGACGAGGTAGCGTTTGTCCGGAGAGAGCGCCAGGCCCGACCGGGCCTTCAGGAAGACGCGCAGGGCTTCGAATTCGGCTTCGGTCATTTCGAAGCTCCGGTGATGAGGCCCTTCAGCGAACGGCCGATGGATTCCAAGGGAAGAACTTCGTGGGCGAGACCCGCCTTCACGACGCTGCCCGGCATGCCCCAGACAATGCTCGTGGCTTCGTCCTGAGCGATCACGGTCGCGCCCGCCTTCGTGAGGAAGCGCGCCCCATGAGTGCCATCCGAGCCCATGCCGGTGAGCACGACGGCAAGCGCCGAGGCTCCATAGACCGCGGCAGCCTCCCGGAACAGGACGTCGACCGCCGGACGGCAGAAGTTTTCGGGCGGCCCGTCGTTGAGCCGGATCGTCGCCTTGCCGCCGGAGGACACGACTCCCATGTGCCGCCCGCCGGGCGCGACCAGGATCGTTCCTGACACGACGGCTTCTCCGTCCCGTCCCTCTCGCGCCGGCATCGACAACAGGGTCTGCAGATGCTCCGCGAAGACGGCCGTGAACATCGCCGGCATGTGCTGGACGATCAGCACGGGGATCGTCGCCAGAGCCGGCTTCATGTCCAGGAGAACACGCTCGACGGCGCGCGGACCGCCGGTGGACGACCCGACGAGGAGGCATTGGGGTTTCGCGGTGCTTGGCCGTGTGACAGGGGCTGGCGCCGGCGAGACGATCGCGGGAGCCGGGGCCGTGAATGTCCTCGACGGACGGGCCTTCGTTTCGCTCAGGGCTCGCAGCTTCTCAATGAGATCACGGCGGAAGTCGTTCGCCGCGCCTGCCGCACGTGCGCTCTCGGGCTTCGCCAGATAATCGACGGCGCCGAGTGAAAGGCATTTCAGGGAGATCTCGGCGTTCCTTTGCGTGAGGGTCGAGATCACGATCACCTTGCTCGCCGGATGCGCCTTCAGGATCAGCGGCAGAGCCGCAAGACCGTCGACTTCCGGCATCTCGATATCGAGCAGAATGATCTCGGGCTTCGAGCGCTCCGCCGCATCGACGGCCATGCGGCCGTTCGATGCCGTCGCGACGATATCGAAGCCGCCCGCTTCGGTGAGCCATCGGCCGATCATCCCGCGGATCACCGCGCTGTCATCGACGATCATCACCCGGGTGAGACGGCCAGGGATGGGGTTGGTCTTGGGTGCAGGAGATAAGGACATTGTCTCACGCCGAGTGCGATACAGGAAGGACGCCCAGCTCCTGGAGCTTGGC
>DASZBB010000028.1:0-7724 GCA_035944695.1 Microvirga sp.
CGGCGGCATCAAGTTCTCGGGCGATCTCGCCAAGGCGCTCGCGGCGGGCGCCTCCTGCGCCATGGTGGGCTCCCTCCTCGCCGGCACGGACGAGACCCCGGGCGAAGTGTTCCTCTATCAGGGCCGCTCCTACAAGTCGTATCGGGGCATGGGCTCGGTCGGTGCCATGGCCCGCGGCTCGGCGGACCGCTACTTCCAAGCGGAGGTGCGCGACACCCTGAAGCTCGTGCCGGAAGGCATCGAGGGCCAGGTGGCCTATAAGGGCCCAGTCTCGGCGGTGTTGCACCAGCTCACCGGCGGCCTTCGCGCTTCCATGGGCTATGTGGGTGCCGCGACCCTGCCGGAATTCCAGGAGAAGGCCCAGTTCATCCGCATCACCAGCGCGGGCCTTCGCGAGAGTCACGTGCACGACGTGACGATCACCCGGGAAAGCCCTAATTATCCGACTCGCAGCTAAGCTTCAGTCGAGTTCGGGCCATGAACATCACCGCCATCCTCCTTCCGGTCTATGTCCAAGTGGGGCTGACCTTCATCCTGCTGCTCTGGCTGGGCAACTCCCGTGTGGGCAGGTTGCGCTCCGGCGAGGTGAAGGTGAAGGACATCGCGCTGGGCGAGCGCAACTGGCCCAGCCGCCTCCTGCAGATCCAGAACGCGTACCACAACCAGTTCGAGCTGCCGGTCCTGTTCTATGTGCTGGTGGCGCTGGCTCTGTTCACCCGCAAGGCCGACATGCTCTTGGTGGTAATGTCCTGGATGTTCGTGACGAGCCGCCTCGTCCACGCGGCCATCCATACCACCTCGAACAAGCTGGCCTGGCGCTTTCAGGCCTTTGTGGTCGGGGTGCTGATCCTGGCCGCCATGTGGGTCATCTTCGGCATCCGGGTGCTGGCGGCCGAAACCGGCGTCTGAGAGAGGACGGGATGGGCGTTGCACCCATCCCGAGGATCGCATCAGTAGCGGCGACCGCTCTCGAGCTGGGTCTTGGCGTCGGTCTGCTTCATCGGAGGCGGGGTGAGGTCGGCAGCCGGGGCCGTGGCGCAAGCAGCGATGGTCAGGGTCAGGCCGACGGCAATAAGGCCGCGGGTCAGTCGGGTCAACATAGAGAGTGGCTCCAAAGAGGAATCGTGCGGAATGCACGCACCCTCACCATCCACTCTCGATGAGGACGGAAAATAGGAAACAATGTGTCGTTTCTACGGCCAAGCTTAAGTGTGCTTTTTCAATGACACCTGCCGCCCGCATCTCCGCCGCCATCGAGGTCCTGGCCGATATCGAGGCCCGCCGTCGTCCTGCGGCTGACGCCCTCAAGGATTGGGGCCTGTCGCATCGTTTCGCCGGTTCCAAGGACCGGGCCGCCATCGCGAGCCTGGCCTACGACGCCTTGCGGCGCAAAGCATCCGCCGGTTGGATCATGGGCGAGACCACGCCCCGCGCCATCATGCTCGGCATGCTCAGGCTCCAGCGTGGGATGGAACCCGATGCCATTGCGGCCCTGTGCTCGGGCGAACGTTTTGCCCCCGAGCCGCTGACGGCCGACGAGCGGGCGAGGCTGGAGAATGCAAAGCTGGAAGGCGCGCCGGCCTCTGTGGCCGGCGACTTCCCGGATTGGATCGAGCCGTCGCTCCAACGGTTCTTCGGCGAGGATCTGGTGCCGGAGATGCAGTCGCTCACCACGCGGGCTCCCCTCGATCTGCGGGTGAATACCTTGAAGGTCGCCTCCCGCGAGGAGGCGCACGACGCCCTGCCGCACCTGGGCGCCGTCGAGACGCCGCTCTCGCCCCTCGGTCTGCGGATCGCCCCGAGCGAGGACGGGCGCGGACCGGCCGTGCAGTCGGAGCCGGAGTTCCTGAAGGGCTGGATCGAGATCCAGGACGAGGGCTCGCAGCTGGTGTCGCTCCTGTCCGGCGTCAGACCCGGCGAGCAGGTGGTCGATCTCTGTGCGGGCGGCGGCGGCAAGACCCTGGCGCTGGCCGCCCAGATGGACAACCACGGCCAGATCTACGCCACGGACAACGATGCCCGCCGCCTTGCGCCTATCCACCACCGGCTCGCGCGGGCCGGCGTGCGCAACGTCCAGGTGCGCACGCCGCGGGCGAGGGCCGATGCGGTCACCGATCTCGACGGGAAGATCGACTGCGTCCTGGTGGACGCGCCCTGCACGGGCGTCGGCACATGGCGGCGCAACCCGGATGCGAAATGGCGCCTGCGCCCCGGCAGTTTGGAAACGCGACGCAGGGAGCAGGAGGCGGTTCTCGACCGGGCGGCGCGGCTGGTGAAGCCCGGCGGGCGCATCGTCTACATTACCTGCTCGATTTTGCCGGAAGAGAACGACGATGCCTTGTCGGCATTCATGGAACGCCACGATGGCTATACGCCCATGACGATCGACAGGGTTTTGGAGCAGGCAGGGCTCGGTCACCTCAGGAATGTCGTGCGTCCCACGGCGCATGGGCTCCAACTGACGCCGCACAGGACGGGCACGGACGGCTTTTATGCCGCGATCCTGGTGCGAAACCCATGAAAAGCCTCATATTTCGATTGTTGTCCCGACCCGGAAGGCCGTAAGAACCCGCCATGACCCAGACCCACGATAAGATCCTCATCGTCGATTTCGGCTCCCAGGTGACCCAGCTCATCGCACGACGCGTGCGCGAGGATGGCGTCTATTCCGAGGTGGTGCCGTTCCAGAAGGCCGCCGAGGCGATCCGGACCATGAAGCCCAAGGGCGTGATCCTGTCGGGCGGGCCGGAATCGGTCACATCGGACGTGTCGCCCCGCGCCCCGCAGGAGCTGTTCGACACCGATCTTCCTGTCTTCGGCATCTGCTACGGCCAGCAGACCATGGCGGCGCAGCTCGGGGGAGAGGTCGAGAGCGGCCACCATTCGGAGTTTGGCCGCGCCGAGGTTGAGGTGCTGACAGAAAGCCCGCTGTTCCAGGGCGTGTGGCAGGTGGGCAAGAAATATCCCGTCTGGATGAGCCACGGCGACCGGGTGACCAAACTTCCCGAAGGCTTCGAGGTTCTCGCCGCCTCCGAGAACGCCCCCTTCGCCGTCGTGGCGGACGAGGAGCACAAGTTCTACGGCGTGCAGTTCCACCCGGAGGTGGTGCACACGCCGCAGGGCGCCCAGCTCATCCGCAACTTCGTTCGCGATATCGCCGGCTGCAAGGGCGACTGGACCATGAAGGCCTTCCGCGAGGAGGCCATCGAGCGCATCCGCACTCAGGTCGGTACCGGCCGGGTGATCTGCGGTCTATCGGGAGGCGTCGACTCGGCCGTGGCGGCGGTCCTGATCCACGAGGCCATCGGCGACCAGCTCACCTGCGTGTTCGTCGACCACGGCCTGCTGCGCGCATCCGAGGCGGAGCAGGTGGTGACGCTCTTCCGGGACCACTACAACATCCCGCTCGTCCACGTGCAGGCGCAGGACCTCTTCATCGGCGCGCTGGAGGGCGTGTCGGACCCGGAGGTCAAGCGCAAGACCATCGGGAAGCTCTTCATCGACGTGTTCGACGAGGAGGCGACGAAGATCGGCGGTGCCGACTTCCTGGCGCAGGGGACGCTCTATCCAGACGTGATCGAGAGCGTCTCCTTCACGGGCGGCCCCTCCGTCACCATCAAGAGCCACCACAACGTGGGCGGGCTGCCCGAGCGCATGAAGATGAAGCTCGTGGAACCCCTGCGCGAGCTGTTCAAGGACGAGGTGAGGGTGCTCGGCCGCGAGCTCGGCCTGCCCGACGCCTTCGTGGGGCGCCATCCGTTCCCGGGCCCGGGCCTCGCCATTCGGGTTCCCGGCGAGATCACCCGCGAGAAGCTCGACATCCTGCGCAAGGCCGATGCGATCTATCTCGAGGAGATCCGCAGTGCGGGCCTCTACGACGAGATTTGGCAGGCCTTCGCCGTGCTGCTGCCGGTCAAGACCGTTGGCGTCATGGGGGATGCGCGCACCTACGACCATGTCTGCGCGCTGCGCGCCGTCACCTCCATCGACGGCATGACGGCGGATTTCTACCCCTTCGACATGGGCTTCCTCGGCCGGGTCGCGACCCGCATCATCAACGAGGTGAAGGGCATCAACCGCGTCACCTACGACATCACCTCGAAGCCGCCCGGCACCATCGAGTGGGAGTGAGCCGATGCCGATCATGCTCTACGGCATCAAGAACTGCGACACGATGAAGAAGGCGCGCGCCTGGCTCGATGCCAGGGGCGTCGCCTACGGCTTCCACGACTACAAGGCCGAGGGCATTAACCGGACGCGGCTCGAAGACTGGGCCCGCCAGACCGGCTGGGAGACGCTTCTCAACCGCGCCGGCACAACCTTCCGCAAGCTGCCTGATGCCGACAAGACGAGTCTCGACGAGATGAAGGCCATCGCCCTCATGCTCGACCAGCCCTCCCTGATCAAACGGCCCGTGCTCGATCTCGACGGGCGCATTCTCGTGGGCTTCAAGCCGGAGCTTTACGAGAAGACAGTTCGATAGGGCTCGATCGTTCAGGAGGATGGCCATGGATCGAAGAGGGGAGATGACCGCTGCCGCAACTGCGCTCCTGGGCCTCGTCTGGGCCGGTCCTTCTTTCGCCGAAAGCGCCGGGTGTTTTCATTTCGGCTACGAACTCGGGAGCCTTGAGACCGCGGGCGTGGTCCTCGGCAGGATCAACAATCTCTCTCCCCGGGTGAACTTCGTGAAGCGCGACGTCTTCCAGAAGGGCTGCCCCAACGGCAGTGCCGCCTGCAAGGACAGGGCTTATCTCGTCCCAGGCGACGAGGTGGTGATCTCGGGCAGCAGCGGCGACTTCGTGTGCGCCACCTATGCCAACCGAACAGGGGCGGTGACGGACGGTTGGCTGCCGCGCGCCGCCATCTCCCTGGTGCGCGAGGAGCCCGTTCCGATGCCCGGCGGCTGGACCGGGGAGTGGAAGAGCGGATCGGAGCAGACGATCGTCATCGAAGCAGGTGGCGGCCAAGGCAAGCTGAAGATCAAGGGTGACGCCACCTGGGGTGCGTTCGATCCGGGCCGTGTCGCGCGCGGAGCCGTCAACATCGGTGAGCTGGACGGGGAGGCACCTGTGCGCGGGGCGAGTCTCTCCTTCGGCATGGGCGAGAACGGACCACTGCCGTATGAAGAAGCCGATGAATACGACTGCAGGGTCGAGATGCGCCGCCTTGGCCCGTACCTGCTCGTGAAAGACAACAACCGGTGCGGCGGCCACAACGTCACCTTCACGGGTGTTTACCGGCGTCGATGACGAGGTGTCCGACGAAGCGCGTGAAACATCTCTTAAAAGGGAAAGCAAAAAGGCGGGCCGCAAAGCCCGCCTTTTCTTTGATCGCATTAGCCGCCTTTACTGGATCTTCGGCGGCTCGTCGAAGTTCAGGCCGGGGAGGCCGCCCGGCTCGCTGCCGGGGGCGCCGAGGCCCGGAACCAGCAGCTCGTCGAGCTTCTTCTGGACCGCAGCTGGATCGACCGCCGGGCCGGCCGACTTGTAGTGCATCACGATGTTCGGGAAGAGCACCACAATGGCCACCATGATCAGCTGGATGATCACGAAGGGAATGGCGCCCCAGTAGATCTGTCCCGTGGTCACGGGCTCCATGCGCTTGCCCGTGACCCGGTCGGTATAGGCCTGTTTGGGGGCCACCGAACGCAGGAAGAACAGAGCGAAGCCGAAGGGCGGGTGCATGAACGAGGTCTGCATGTTCACGCCCAGCATCACGCCGAACCAGATCAGGTCGATGCCCAGCTTCTCGGCCGCCGGGCCCAGCAGCGGCACCACGATGAAGGCCAGCTCGAAGAAATCGAGGAAGAAGGCCAGCAGGAAGACCAGGATGTTGACGACGACGAGGAAGCCCACCTGACCGCCCGGGAGCGAGGTCAGCAGGTGCTCCACCCAGATGTGCCCGTTCACGCCGTAGAAGGTGAGCGAGAACACGCGGGCGCCGATCAGGATGAAGAGCACGAAGGCGGAGAGCTTCGCGGTCGCCTCCGTGGCCTGGCGGACGATGGTGAAATTGAAGCGGTTCGGGTTGTTGTCGAGCCTGCGCTTGATGGCAGCCAGGATGACGGAGCCGAGCGCGCCCATAGCGCCGCCCTCGGTCGGGGTGGCCAGACCGATGAAGATGGTGCCGAGCACGAGGAAGATCAGCAGCAGCGGAGGCACCATGACGAAGGTGGTCTGCTGGGCCATGTTCGACATGAGGCGAACGCCCGTGAACCGCTCGATGATGCCGACCACCAGCGCGTAGACCGCGCCCGCGAGGATCATCTCCATCGTCAGTGCCAGCCCCTCGTAGCCTTGGTTGTGCAGGATCAGGTAGGCGCCGACGAGAAGTGCCGTGAGCACGGCGGAGATGGCGATGCGCTTGGCGCCGAGCAGCTTGTTCATCACCGCGCAGATCAGGGCCACGACCGTACCGACGCAGATCGTCAGGATGACGAAGTCGGCGCCGGCGCGGGTATTGGTCTGAGACAGCACGTAGTAACCGATAAGTCCCGAGAACAGCACCAGAATGCCGAGCTGCCACACGCCGCGCGAGCCGTTCGGCTCGCGGAAGCCGACCGCTTCCAGCGGCAACCCGGGAGCGGCCTTGGGATCGATGAGCGAGGCCAACAGCACATAGCCGGCATAAAGGCCTGACAGGATCAGGCCGGGCAGGAACGCGCCCTCGTACATGTCGCCCACCGAGCGGCCGAGCTGGTCGGCCATCACGATGAGGACGAGAGAGGGCGGAATGATCTGGGCCAGCGTGCCCGAGGCTGCGATGACGCCGGACGCGAGGCGACGGTCATAGCCGTAGCGCAGCATGATCGGCAGCGAGATCAGGCCCATGGAGATCACGGAAGCGGCCACGACGCCCGTGGTGGCGGCCAGCAGCGCGCCCACGAAGATCACCGCATAGGCGAGACCGCCGCGGAGCGGGCCGAAGAGCTGGCCGATCGTGTCGAGCAGGTCCTCGGCCATCCCTGAGCGTTCGAGGATGTATCCCATGAAGGTGAAGAACGGGATCGCCAGCAGCACCTCGTTCGACATGGTGCCGAAGATGCGGTCGGGCAGGGCCTGGAGGAGCGGCCAGGACAGGTTGATGCTCTCCGGCGCCAGAGGAGCGAGCTCCACTGCGATGAAGAAGAACAGAAGACCGTTGGCCGCCAGGGAAAAGGCGACCGGGTAGCCGAGGAGAAGGAAGATGACCAGCGCGCCGAACATGATCGGGGCGAGGTTCTGGGCAATGAAGGCGGCCATGGGCGCGAAACTCCGAAATCAGATCAGGGCGAGAGGCGTCAGCGCAATGCGTCGCCCGGAGGCTCGCCGCCCTTGGTGGTGCTGGTGTCGGCCAGTTCGGCGATCAGCCGCTCGGCCTCGGCCTCGGCAGCCGCGTGGGCGCCGGCGTGATCGTGCTCGTCAACCAACTGGCCCTTCATGATCGCCACACGCTTGATCAGCTCGCTGAGCCACTGGAAGGCGAGCGAGATGAAGCCGAGGAGGATGAGTCCCTTGGCGGGCCAGATCAGAAGGCCGCCCGCGTTGGAGGAAACCTCGCCCGAACGGTACGAACCGATGAAATAAGGGAACGACAGGTAGAGCATCAGGGCCACGAAGGGCAGCAGGAAGAAGAGGTGGCCGATCAGGTCGATCGTGTCGCGCCCCCGCTTGGTGAGCTTGTTGGACACGATATCGATGCGGATGTGCTCGTTCGCCTTCAGGGTCCAGGCGGCGCAGAGCATG
>DASZBB010000029.1:0-1892 GCA_035944695.1 Microvirga sp.
TTTCTTCCTGCACAAGCGATTTGCGGGCTGAAGGAGACGGGGAAATCGGACCCTGGAGGCCTGACATCCTCCGCTTGCATTTCCGCGACTTTACCCCTATATGCGCGCCTATCCCACACGCGGAATCCCCTCATGAGCCCATGAGGATAGCCCGGTGGCCGGAAGTCCGGTCCACTGTTCCGCGGAGGCTTAACCGGAGAATAAACTATGGCGCTTCCCGATTTCTCGATGCGCAGCCTGCTTGAGGCTGGCGCGCACTTTGGCCACCAGGCTCACCGCTGGAACCCGAAGATGGGTCAGTACATCTTCGGCACCCGCAACAACATCCACATCATCGACCTCGCCCAGACGGTTCCGATGCTGCACCGTGCCCTCCAGGCCGTCAGCGACACCGTCGCCAAGGGCGGCCGCGTGCTCTTCGTCGGCACCAAGCGCCAAGCTTCCGACGCGGTGGCCGATGCGGCCAAGCGTTCGGCTCAGTACTACGTGAATTCCCGCTGGCTCGGTGGCATGCTGACCAACTGGAAGACGATCTCCGGCTCGATCCAGCGCCTGCGCAAGGTCGACGAGATCCTCGCCGGCGGCGGCCAGGGCCTCACGAAGAAAGAGCGTCTCATGCTCGCTCGCGAGAAGGAGAAGCTCGAGCGCGCCCTCGGCGGCATCAAGGACATGGGCGGCACGCCCGACCTGATCTTCGTCATCGACACCAACAAGGAGCAGCTGGCGATCCAGGAGGCCAAGCGCCTCGGCATCCCGGTGGCTGCCATCGTCGACACGAACTGCGACCCGGACGGCATCACCTTCCCGGTTCCGGCCAATGACGACGCCGGTCGCGCGATCTCGCTCTATTGCGATCTCGTCGCCCGCGCGGCCCTCGACGGCATCTCTCGTGGCGCAGGCGCCATGGGCATCGATATCGGCGAATCCGAGAACCCGATGGCCGAGGAACTCCCGGCGAACGACACGGCCGTTGCCGCCTATGAAGGCGAGCAGTTCGAGCGTCTGGCTGCCCCGCGCGGCGCTCCCGACGATCTGACCAAGCTGAACGGCGTCGGTCCGCAGCTCGAGAAGAAGCTGAACGAAGCCGGCATCTTCCACTACTGGCAGCTGGCTGCCATGCAGCCGGGCGATGCCGCCCAGCTCGACAAGGACCTGAAGCTGAACGGCCGCCTGGAGCGTGACGGCTGGATCAACCAGGCCCGCTCGATGATCGAAGCCGCTGCTGCGTAAGCCTTACGGCGCCGCAACATGCAGCGCCGCTTGAACGATTGACCGAGCCCGGCGTTCCACGAGCGCCGGGCTCCCTCTATGCGTGAACCTTTGAAAGGAAAAGCCATGGCGAACATCACCGCTGCGATGGTGAAAGAGCTGCGCGAGACGACCAGCGCCGGCATGATGGACTGCAAAGCCGCTCTCGCCGAGACCAACGGCGACATGGAGGCCGCGATTGACTGGCTCCGCAAGAAGGGCCTGTCCAAGGCCGCCAAGAAGGCCGGCCGCGTGGCTGCCGAGGGTCTGGTCGCCGTCGAGTCTTCCGGTCATACCGCGACGATCCTCGAGGTGAACTCCGAGACGGACTTCGTCGCCCGTAACGACCAGTTCCAAGCCTTCGTTCGCGAAGCCGCCAAGATCGGCCTGATGGGCAATGGCACCATCGAGTCCCTCGAGGCCGCCCATTTCCCGGGTTCGCAGACCACCGTGAAGGACCGCCTGCAGGAGCTCATCGCCACCATTGGCGAGAACATGACTCTGCGCCGGATCGCCAAGCTCGAAGTGTCCAAGGGCGTGATTGCGTCCTATGTCCACAACGCGGTGACCGAAGGCCTGGGCAAGATCGGCGTCCTGGTGGCCCTCGAGTCCGAGGGCGACGTGACCGTTCTCGGCACCCTCGG
>DASZBB010000030.1:0-15947 GCA_035944695.1 Microvirga sp.
GGTCCAGATCCGCTGCGCCGCCAGGGCGATAAGGGTCAGGGCGCAGAGGAAGGCGACCTGATCCCGCCCGACCACCATCATGGCGGCGCTCAGGGAGAACAGGAGGCCGTAACGGTAGGAGCGGCGGTCCAGGGCCTCCTCCAGGAGCCAGAAGGCGAGCGGGAAGAAGCCGTAGCTGAAGATCATGCCGGTGTGCTGCAGCCGCGCCGTCGCGGAGCCGCCGAGCATGAAGACGATTGCGGCCGCCACGGCGCCCGCCGGATGCCAGCCTCTGCGGCGGAACAGGGGCACGAAGGCGAGCGCTCCGGGAAGGAAATGGGCGAACACGACCCCGTCGAAGAGCTGCATGGACGGCTCGGGGACGAGCCAGCCGAACAGCAGCATGGTGGGCGTGAAGAGCAGCGACTGGGGATCGGCCGCCGAGGGGTGTCCGCCGAAATGGTACGGATTCCACAGGGGAAGTTCCCCATGGGCAAGCGCGCTGCCCAGATAGCGCAGGGTCGGATAGAACTGGTTCTTCGAGTCCCAGGGAACGACGGTTCCGGTGAGGGGCCAGATGGCCGCGGCCAAGGCCCAGGCCGCCAGGATGAGGGCGAACGCCGTCAGCGCCTGGCGCTGCGGCCAGGCTGTTGGGGAGGCGGGACTGTCCAGTCCGGAAATCGATGTCTGCATTGAACTCAAGCGGCGCTGCGCCAACTCGCCTCGTCCCATGGAGCGCCCTTCGGCCGACCATTAAGCCTGCCGTAGGGGCCGCCACGGGTTGAAACCTGCTTGGCCTGTGACCGCACTCCCCCTATACATCCGCTGCTGTTTCTTTTGTGCAGCGGCGTGTCTGTCGGATGCCCGCGCTTCCTCAAGCGCAGCAAGACGGCGAGACGATGGCAAGCCGGAACTTGCTCGGCTCGCTGCCTTCGAGGTCATCCACCTACATTGTTCCACATTATCCAAGCCGGATGAAGATCCCATGAATGAGTGCCTCTCCCGCCTGATGCAGCGCCGTTCCGTCCCCCCGCGCTGGCTGGGCGAGCCGGGTCCGAGCGGGCCGGAGGTCGAAACCCTCCTGACGGTCGCAGCCCGGGTGCCAGACCACGGCAAGCTGGTTCCCTGGCGCTTCATCCTGATCGAGGGCGAGGCGAGGGGCCGTCTCGGCGATATCCTGGCCGCAGCCTTCCAGGCCGACAATCCGGGAGCCGGTCTGGAACAGGTGGCGGCCGAGCGCGAGCGCTTCACGCAGGCGCCCCTCGTCGTCGCGGTGGTGTCCCGGGTGGTCCCGCACGTGAAGATCCCGGACTGGGAGCAGGTTCTCTCGGCCGGCGCGGTCTGCATGAACCTTCTAACCGGAGCGACCGCTCTCGGCTACGGCGCCTCCTGGCTCTCCGGCTGGGCCGCCTTCGACCGGCGGGTGCTGGATGCTCTGGGGCTCGCGCCCAACGAGAGGATCGCCGGTTTCGTCCATATCGGCACGGCCAAGGAAACGCCTCCCGACCGGGACCGGCCTAACCTCGCCGACATCGTGACCCGGTTCTAACATTGTCGTTCGTCGCATGTCCTGCGGCGAACCGGTAACCCACTCCGCCGGGAAATGCTCCAGCATGTTCTACGAAACCGCGACCAATGCCCACGGCCTTCCGCACGATCCGTTCAAGGCCATCGTCACGCCCCGGCCAATCGGCTGGATCACCGCAATCAGCGCGAACGGGGAGGTGAATCTCTCGCCCTATTCGTTCTTCAACGCCGTCTCCGAGCGCCCGCCCATGGTGGCGTTCTCCTCGGCCGGCAGGAAGGATGCGCTCACCTTCATCGAGGAGACGGGGGAGTTCGTCTGCAATCTCGCGACATACGACCTGCGCGAGCAGATGAACCTGACCTCCGCGGTCCTGCCGCGGGGCGAGAACGAAATGGAGCATGCGGGGCTCAAGGCCGCGCCGTCCCGACTCGTGAAGCCCCCGCGGGTGGCCGATGCCCTCGCGGCGCTCGAATGCAAATGGCTGCAGACGGTACCGCTCAACCCGCTGGGCGGGGGCGATCCGTCCTATTACCTCATCATCGGCCAAGTGGTCGGCATCCACATCGACGACCGCTACATCGTCGACGGCCTCGTCGACACGGCCGCCATGCGCCCCATCGCGCGCTCGGGCTACCGGGATTACTTCGTGGCGACACCCGAGACGAAGTTCTCGATCACGCGGCCGGGGGGCTGAGGCAGGTCGCGTCTGCCGCGCGAATAGTCTCTCAGTAACCATAAAAAAGCGGCCTGCGAGGAGACTCGTAGGCCGCTTCCATTCAGTAGGCGTCGCTTAGACGACGAAGAAGTCCTTCTCGGTCATCTTCAGGTTCCTCGAGAGCTGAGCGAACTCCGCCGCCTTGCCCTTGCCTGAACCATCGGCATCGTAAGACAGCACGCCTGTCTTGCTGTTGTAGACGATGTAGTCGTTCTTATCCTTGGCCTTGTCGCCGATGGTGAAGTAGTTCTTGTTCAGCTTGCCGACCTTTCCGACCTTCTTGAAGATCGCATTGTCGAGCTGGATGCTGTCGTCACGTACCGAGAAGTCCTTGATCGTGTCGAAATTGACCTTGCGGTCGGTGCTCGACGTGCCGAGGGTCGTGTCGAAAACGAAGACATCCTTGCCCTTCTCGCCCCACAGCGTGTCGTTGCCGGCGCCTCCAGCGAGCTTGTCGTCGCCGGCGCCGCCCTTGAACACATCCTTTCCGGCGCCGCCGGTGAGAATGTCGGCCGTCGCGGTGCCCGTGACGGTCTCGGCCGCGACGTCGGTCACCTGCACGGTGAGGGACTTTTCGATAGTCGCACCGTCCGCGTCCTTCACACGGACTTTCACCGTGTGCGACATGGCCTGCTCGAAATCCAGCTTGCTGCCGTCCGCGACCTTGAGAACGCCGGTCGCGTCGATGGTGAACCGTCCGCCCGCGTTGTCCACCAGCTCATAGGTGAATGCGCCGCCTTCCGGATCGGAGACCGTCAGCTTGCCGATCTCCTTTCCGGCTGTCGCGTTCTCTTCGATCCTGGCATTCGACAGAGAGAGATTCCAGGGAGCGTCGTTGACCGGCTTGACGGTCAGCGTGAACGTCTGAGGTGCGCTCTTCTCCCCATGCTCATCCACGGCCCGGTACTGGAAGGTCATGACGCCGTTGAAATCGGCTGCCGGCACGTAGCGGAATGTTCCGTCGGTGTTGAGCGTCAGACCGGCCACAGGAGCAACAAGCTCGTAGGTGATGTCGTCGCCGTCCACATCCGTCGCATCGGGAAGTTCTCCGACGAGAGCCTTGTCCTCGTCGCCGGCTGCGCTGTTTCCGGTCGTGGCCGCAACAGGTGCATCGTTCACTCCTGTAATCGTAACCGTAATGGTCTCGGTCGCTGAGCCGTCGAACGATGTGACAGTCAGCGTCTGCTCAACCTCTTCACCCTCGTTGAGGGACTGAGCCGCGTCGTTGAGAGCGAAAGACCAGCTGCCGGTCTGATGATTGAAGGTGAACGTACCGTAAGTCTTCTGAAGATCTGCCGCAGCCACAGCCTGGAAGACGTCTTCGCCCCAGTCCTCGTCCTGAACCTTAAGTTCTGTAATGACATGCGGCGCTGTGCCATCCTCGGTCATCCCAAAGGCATTGACGCCCGTGATGGTCGCAACATGCTCGGCCTCGATTTCGGCATCTGCGTCCGCAAGCGCAGCGATGATCTTGCCGTCGCCGAAGAATTTGCCGCCCTGCAGATCATTCCGGAGCGCAAGCATGCGGGCGCCAAGTTCAGCCATGTAGGCCGGCTCATCGAGGTGGCTGACGATCTCGGCCAGCACCGTGGTGAAAGCGTCGTTGGCCAGAACCGCCGCGCGCGCTACCGCATCCGGGTCACCACTGGTGGACCAAGTATCGATCAAATCCTGACGATGCTGATGGACGAGTTCGATGGTGTCCAGAATCGCGTCCGTCATCTCTGCTGCGGTCGTGGCCGCATCCAGCGCCGTGATGAATTCATACTTGGCGTATTCGACGTCGATCTGCATGTCGACGGCGGCCTGCACGTCTTCGAAGGTCGCGAAGTTCCCGAACAGAGTCTTGATCTCGAACACGCCGAGGCCGATCGCCTTTTCACGACCGCCGCCATCCGGAAGAGTGTTCAGCTTGTCGAGGTGGTCCTGATCGAGCAGATCGTTGCTGTTTGCCTTGACCGCCGCCAGAGTTTCTGCCCAATCGGCGGCATTGTTAAAAGCATCGATGATAGCTTGAGACATCCCGTATTCCCCCACGGTCCGCCGGCCAGCGAACCCATCTGTGCGCCAGTGCAGCCGCTGAAGGCGGCCGCACGGCTTGTGAATTGGCCTGTGTCCAGCCCTCTTCCGAGCGCGGATGAGGGGCTTGTTGTGACGTCGTGTCGGATACGGGGATGAAGCCGGCGTGGTAACTATCTGTTCGGATAGGATATCACGTTTATATTCCTGCTGGCCGGATTGTTGTTCAACAGGTGGCTTTTCAGCCACAGCAGAGCCACCGGAGTAGGGTCGTGGCTCCGCTACCCGCGACTCGCCTTAGGTTCGGGGTGCTATGTAGAACGCCTGGAACAGAAGCGCTTTTGAGAGGCCTCTTCACGAAACCGGAAACGGCACCGGATTCCGTGAATTGCATATGGAGTTTGGACACTCGTGCCGGTTATCAGACCCGCCGACAATCTCGGTGGCGGATCTCCAAGCCGTCATTAAGCCCCTAGACCCGCCCTGCGCGCCTCAGCAACCGCTCGGCCCGCAGCAGGTGCGGACGGTCGAGCATCTCGCCGTCGACGCCAACGACGCCTGCTCCTGGGCTGGCTTTGAATGCCTCGATCACCGCCTGCGCGCGCTCCACGGCCTCGGGGGAGGGCGTGAAGGCCTCGTTGATCACCGGCACCTGAGCGGGGTGGATCGCCATCTTGGCCACGAAACCGTCGCGCCGCGCGGCGCGGCACTCGGCTTCGAGGCCGGCCGTGTCGCGGAAGTTGGTGAAGACGGAGTCGATCGCGTCGACGCTCGCGGCCGCGGCGCCCAGGAGGGTGAGGGAGCGGGCGAGGCGGTACGGGTCCGTGTAGGCACCGTCCTCCCCGCGGTTGGTCTCGGCGCCGAGATCGGCCGACAGATCCTCGCCGCCCCAGGTCAGGCCCATGAGCCGGTGGCTCGCGCCCGCGAAGGTGCCGAGGGCGAACACGCCCGCGGCGTTTTCCGTCGCGATGGCGAGGATGCGGGTGGCGCCGTCGTCCAGGCCGAACTCCGCCTCGCGCACCGCCAGCTTGGCGCCGAGATGGGCCACGTCCGCTCCGCCGATGGCCTTCGGCAGCACGATCCCGTCGGGAGCAGACCGCATCACGCCGTCGAGATCCGCATCGATCAGGCCCGTCGTCAGCCCGTTGACGCGCACGAACAGGCGGGGACGTTCGGTGCTCCTGCTCTGCTCGGACAGAAAGGCGGCGGTGACGCGCCGGGCCTCCTCCTTGGCGTCGAGGGCAACCGAATCCTCCAGATCGACGAGGAGCACGTCGGCGCCCGAATTCAGGCCCTTCTCGAGCTTCTTCGGGCTGTCGCCCGGCACGAAGAGCAGCGAACGCATCAGGCGCTCCTCTTGCGCATGAAGGCCTGCCGGCGGCATTCGGCCACCAGCGTTCCGTCCTGCTTGTAGGCGCGGTGGACGAACTCGACGATGCCGGCGTCGGGCCGCGATTTCGACTCGCGCTTTCCGACGATCTCCGTCGTGGCGCTGACCGTATCGCCTTCGAAGAGCGGCGCGGGAAACTTCACGTCCGTCATGCCGAGATTGGCGATGGTGGTGCCCACCGTGGTGTCGTTGACCGAGATGCCGATCAGGAGCCCGAGGGTGAACAGGGAATTCATGAGCGGCTTGCCCCATTCCGTCTCGGTGGCGCAGAAATGCGCGTCGATGTGGAGCGGCTGCGGGTTCAGCGTCATGTTGGAGAACAGCATGTTGTCCATCTGCGTCACCGTCCGGGTCAGGCGGTGATTGATGGTTGTGCCGACGGCGAAATCCTCGAAGTAAAGGCCGCCCCTCGGGTGCCTGCTCTCATCGCTCATGACGTTGCCTCATCGTTGTGAACGGCATGTTGGACCCCATGCCTTTGGTGTCGTCAATAACCGAACTGTTCTCGCAGGATTCGCTCGTCCAGGCTGTGGCCGGGATCGTGCAGCATCACGAGATCGACGCTGCGATCCATGGAGACATGCACGTGGGAGACGTTGCGGAATTCCGTGTGGTCGGCCACCGCACTGACGGGTCGGTTCTCCGCTTCCAGGACCTCGATCTGGATCTTGGCGTAGTCCGGCAGGAGAGCCCCGCGCCAGCGGCGGGGACGAAAGGCGGAAATCGGCGTGAGAGCCAAAAGGGGTGCATTGAGCGGCAGGATCGTTCCGCCCACGGAAAGATTATAGGCCGTCGATCCGGCCGGAGTCGACACCAGGATGCCGTCGGCGATGAGCTCGGGGATGCGCACATGGGAATCGACGCTCACCCGCAGCTTTCCCGCCTGATAGGTCTGCCGGAACATGGCGACTTCGTTGATGGCGCGGGCCGTGTGAGCCACCCCGTGCACGTCCCAGGCGACCATGAGCAGGGGGTGCACGACGCTGCGCTCGGCGGCCTCCAGCCGCTCGAACAGATCTTCTTCCCGGTAATCGTTCATCAGGAAGCCGACCGTGCCCTTGTTCATGCCGTAGATGGGCTTGGCCGTACCCATGAACCGGTGGAGGCTCTGCAGCATCAGGCCGTCGCCGCCGAGCGCCACGATGGCGTCGGCCTCCTCGGGAGCAACATTGGCATAGCGGCCCTGCAGGGTCTTCAGCGCGCTCTGGGCGTCCGGCGCGGCGCTGGCGACGAATGCAATATTGTTGAAACGGCGGGCCATGCCCAGTTACCCTCGTGGCGTCCGATCGGATGCGGAGGAAAGGCATAGCATGGATCGCCCACTTCTCGTCTATACGACCTTTCCCGATGTGGACACCGCCCTGTCGATCGGGGAAGCGCTCGTCCGGGACCGGCTGATCGCCTGCATCAACGTGCTGCCAGGGATGAGGTCCGTCTACGCCTGGAAGGGCGCGATCGAGCGGGGGCAGGAGGCGGTCGGCATCCTGAAGACGCGCAAGGGCCTTCAGGATCAGGTGCATCGGGCTCTCAAGGAGCGGCATCCTTACGAGACGCCGGTCGTGCTCTTCATCGAGCCGACCGGCGCAGATGCGGCCACCCTGGAGTGGCTTGTCGCGGAAACGTCTGAGGACCGGCCTTAGACGGCCGGGCTCCACTGGACCGGCACGAAGCGGAAGCCGTTGCCGTCTTTGGCGATGTGACCCGTCGCCGGGAACGGCGCGTGGTAGAACGCGACCTGCGCCCGCTCGGACGCGGCCATGTCGAGCATCCTGCGCCGGGTCGCCCGCGCCTGATCCGCGTCCATGTCGAAGATCGCCGACCAGTCCGGGTTGCGGACGAAGAGGGCCGGGTGGTTCGCCGTATCGGACAGGATCAGCAGCCGGCCGGAGCCGGAGGACAGCATGTAGGCAGTGTGCCCGGGCGTGTGGCCTGGAGCCGCGATGCTCGTGAGGCCCGGCACGATCTCCTTGTCCGCCTCATATTGCTTCACATCCTTGGCGATGGGACCGAAGACGCGGCGTGCGCCCTGGAAGCCGCCCCGGGCATTCTCCGGAGCCTGGTTCATGCGGGCATCGTCCATCCAGAAGGCCCATTCGGCGGCCGGCACCATCACTTCGGCATTCGGGAAGACGGCCGTGCCGTCCTTCCGGCGGAGGCCGTTGATGTGGTCGCCGTGGAAATGGCTGATGACGACGGTGTTGACCTGCGACGGGTCGAAACCGGCGGCACGGAAATTCTCCATCCAGCGGCCGGTGGTGGGAGCACCCATGTCTCCGTTGCCCGTGTCGACAATGGTCAATCGGTCGCCGTTCCTGATCACCAGCGCGGTGAAGGAGTTCTGGATGATGTCCTGGGGCAGGAACGCCTCGCGGGCGGCCTGCTGCACGGCAGGCAGTTCAGCATTGCGGATGAAGCCCTCGAGCGGACGCGGTGCGGAGCCGTCGTTGATGGCCGTCACCTCGATGTCGCCGACCTTGTAGCGATAGAAGCCGGGCGCCTGGCGGCTGCCGGATCCCTGCGCAGGAGCCGGAGCGGCGGTTTGGGCGAGAACGGGTGCCCCGAGGGGCGCAGCAGCAAGGGCAGTGCTGGCGAGGACGGTGCGGCGTGTGATCGTCATGAACGTCTCCAGGCATGGGAGCGGAAGCACGGGAGCAGGAGCCTAGAACGGCCAGGCTTGGAGACAAGGCATCCGCCTTTCACAAGTCAGCGAGCGATTGCGCCATGACGGCCGGCTTGGGAGAGGTGATGCAAAGCAATCCCGCTCGTGGTTGCCACGTTCAGGGAGTCGAAGCCCCCGCTCATGGGGATCGATACGGTCCTGGTCCGCGCCAGCAGGTCGGCGGGCAGGCCGGGGCCTTCGGCTCCCAGAAGCAGGGCCGTTCGCCGGGACGGCCGGACCTGCGAGAGAATCTCTCGGCCGGACGGGGACAGGGCCATCACGTCGAAGGACGCCTCCTGCAGGGCCTGCACCATCGCCTCCGCGGAGCCGACCCGCGTGAAGGGCACCACAAGCGCGCTTCCGACCGAGACACGGATGGCCTTGCGATAAAGCGGATCGCAGGTCTCGCGGTCGAGCAGGACCGCACCGGCGCCGAAGGCCGCCGCATTCCGGAAGATCCCGCCGACATTGTCATGGTTGGCCAGGCCTATAAGGCCGACCACGACCGCTTCCTCCGGCATCTGCGCGAGCAGTTCCGCCGCCGGCGGCAAGGGAGCCCGGTGGGCGATGGCCAGGATGCCCCTGTGGATCGGAAACCCCACGATGGCGTCCATCACTCTCCGGTTCGCCGTGTAGACCGGAACGTCGGGGGCGAGCAGGTGCAGGGCATCGCTTAACGCGCCGACCCGGTTCTCCGCCAAAAGGAGCGATTCGATCCGGAACCGGGTTTGCTTGAGGAGAAGCCTCAGGACCACCTCTCCTTCCGCGATGAAGCTGTGCTGGCGCCCCGCAAGGTCACGCTCCCGCACGGCGCGATAGGCTTCGATCCGAGGGTCGTCAGGGTCTGAAACGGCAATCGGCATGAGGTCTCTACGGATGGGTGGCGGCCCGGGTTTTCTCGTCTGTCTAATACCGGAAGCCGGCTTTGCCTATGCGTGACGTCCCCGGGAACAACGACTTGGCATTCCGGTTAGCCCATTAAGAATGCCGGGACTGCGCTCGGCAGTCCCTCGCAAGGAGACGATCGATGGATTGGGATATAGCCGATGGTTGGGTGTGGGCCTTGGTAATTGTCGGCGGGCCTTTGCTGATCGGCATCTTCATGGCGGTTTTCAGCAGCCGTCGCCGCAGGCTGTCGCGAACCGAGCAGAAGATCTCGGATCAGGCTGCCCACGAAAACTGGGGCAAGGAGCGCGTTCGCTAGCACCGCGCCTGATCGACGGATGCCCGTGCCGTAAACGAGCCTCCCGGATGTCGCCTTATCGTGGGCAGGCGGGATGCGTGCCCGTGATGACCATCCAATGGTCGGGCCTTGGCCGTCAGACCCGGTCCTGAGACGATGATCCGGCGAGTTCCCTCGACAGCCGGTTCGTCATGACGGCAACCACGACCGCAGAAGCCACGGCCGCCGAGCCCATCGCGTTCAGCAAGAGCACGTCCACATTCGCCTCCACGACCGGAAGCGAGCAGCCTAAGCCTCATCCCTGGAAGTTCTGCCTGGGCAGTCGGGCTACCCCGCCGGACGGTTGGCAGGTCGCCTATTGGGTAGGTCTCTTTGGACGCTCCCGAACTTGTGAAGCTATCACGGTCGAATACGCCCGTCCGTGAAGAGCCGGGTTGAAACAATCGAGCCGTTCATCCGTCGACAGGACGCTTCGAACGATGAGGATGGAACGATGAAAACGAAAACGGTGCCGGTGCTCACGGTCGCATGGGTCCTGGCGGCTTCTCAGGGCGCCGCCATGGCTCAATCGAACCCGGCGACGCGATCCTGCATGCAGGGCGAGCAGGAGATCGGAGGAGTTTGCCAGCCGCTGACAAGGTCTCCCGGTCGATCGAGCAGCGACAGGCCGGATTCCGGCGGTCCAGCCAGCACCGGCAGCACGGACGGCGGCAACTCGCAGGGCGGCCAGAACTCAGGCGGATCCGGCGGGCAGGGCGGGAGCGGATCCGGAGGCAGCGGATCCGGCGGCCGGGGAGGTTAGCGAATGTTCCCTCGGCGTGTACGGCGGGTCACGAGCGAAGGTGCCCTGGATTTCGGAAGGGCCGCAGCCGTGACTTGAAAACCGCCGGGTTGCGATCCGGGCCTTACCTTTGGAGCCACCCTCGCGACCTTCGAATTGGCCAAGCTCAGGTTGCCGGGGCGGAAGGCGGAGAGGGCGCTGATGAAGCGCCCTCCGTTGTGTTCAAAGGATGAAATAGCTTTTTGTGATGAAGCCGACCTTGTCGAGGGTGACTTCGAAATCAGCCACGCTGTCACCGTTCACATCGGCCTCGACATAGGATGTGTACGAGATCCGACCATATTCGTCTTCGCTCTCGAACACATCGTAGCGTAGCTCGCCTTTCTGACCCGAAAATTCGGCAGTACCGATGAACGTGAAAGCCTGATTGCCGGCAATGCCGGTTTTGGCATCGATCTTCGAGAGGTTGATCTTGTCACCCTGAGACCGGGAGAAGTCGGTGATAACGTCGTTATCGTATCCTCTGGAATCAGACACAGACCTGAATACGAATCTGTCCGCTCCCTTGCCTCCCGACAGCCAATCCGCGCCACCGCCACCGGTCAGCGTATCGTTGCCGCTGTAGCCGCTGAGGTTGTCATCATACTTTCCGCCTGTGATCTCATCCCGGCCCGAAAGAGCCGACTGGAGGACTTTAAGATCGTCGTTGGTCGAGTACGTGGACGCTGCGTCGACAAGCCTTCCGACGGAGATCTTGACGCCGGTCAAAGAGGCCACCTTCTGCCCACCGTCGACACCGCTGTAGCTGGTCACAGTTCCGCCGGTCGGAATACCATCTGCGGTATAGGTGAAGCCGTACCCTTCGAACTTGTCCCAGGACCGCTTCAAAGTGCCATAAACAGCTTTGAAAGTCGTAGACGAGCGCTCGTAGCCGTCAGCATCCGCAAGGTTGCTCAAATCGAAGAGATAGGGCTGGAACCCATACGTTCCAGACCAGGTAAATTTGGCCATTAATGTCCCCATTACGTAACGTTAGTTACAGGTCCAGACCTGTAATCTGAAAGCCTAAAAGCAGCAATAACGCCTCTCTGAGACAAGCTTTCGCGGCGAGAGCAGGTCGCAGTCGGAGTGAGGCGTGGGGCGTCGTCTCGCTCCGACTGAGGCGGGAATAAGCAGGGTCCCTCGACCGTTAACCCATAGCGTTATGATGGGGCTCGCGATGAATGCTGACGACACAAGATCTCTTTGGCTCGCCTTGATGGCTGCCCTTGGGTTGAGCTTCCTGGCTCTGCTTGTCGCTGTCTATTTGAGCGTCGCCCTGGACTAGAGCGCCTCAATCCCAGTAGCCGCAGGGGCTTGTCGGAGGGCTCTGACTTCATGCCGAACGTTGGCCCGGTTAGCTTCGCGTAGCGAGTCCGGCCCTGTAACCCGCGGTGGCGTCCGAATGGATCCCGTCCCCCTTCAGACTCTTGTCGGGTCAAATCACTACTAGCGCCGTGGAGCGCCCTGTCAGAGGAGCGCGTATCCTGGGTCTCGTTGCTGCTGACGGGCTTTGTCACTCAAGAGAGGAATGTGGTGCCGGTGGAGAGGATCGAACTCCCGACCTTCGGTTTACAAAACCGCTGCACTACCGCTGTGCTACACCGGCCGATGCCACGGGTGCTCAGGTAGCAGTCCGCGAAGCGGGACGCAAGTTCCACGCAAATGTAAATATTAAGTGTCCTGGCACACCGAAACCAACGCTGAATTCTGGAATTGTTAGAAAAACCTGATCACGGAGTTGGTGTGATGAAGACCTCAGGGGCTTCTGCTCGTAGACGATTTTCGCCGCTCGGCGGCGGTCTCAAGATCATGGCCGGCCTGGCCATTGCCGTAGGCTTCGGTCTTGCCGCGGAGCGCACGGATGCCGCTCACGCGGGCCACACAGTGCCGGCCAAGCCTTCCAAGGAGACGGCGACGGCGGTTGCCGCAAAGGACCTGGACACCACGTCCTCGATCGAATCGAGGCCGGCGAACGACGGGTCCTGCGACATCTCCCGCAAACGCCTGTTCGTGGAAGGCGAGGGCTGGATCGTCCGCCGCGTGACGACCTGCTACTGAGCAGCAGCATCTCCCGCGCCCAATGAAAAGCCCCGCCTTCCGGCGGGGCTTTCCCTTCAGCGTGCTTCGGAAGTTCAGCGCTTCGCGCCGACGCCCTCGAAGGTCAGGATGTCCCGGTCCTTGGTCTCCGGCACGAACAGGAGGCCGACCACGAAGGTCACCAGGGCGATCACGATCGGATACCAGAGACCGTAGTAGATGTCGCCGGTAGCCGCCACCATGGCGAAGGCCGTCGGGGGCAGGAGGCCGCCGAACCAGCCGTTGGCAATGTGGTAGGGCAGGGACATCGCGGTGTAGCGGATACGGGTGGGGAAGAACTCCACCAGAGCCGCCGCGATCGGGCCATACACCATCGTGACGTAGATCACGAAGAGCGTCAGGATTCCGATGGCCTTCAGAGCCTGGGCGTTGCCGAGGGCCGAGAAGAAGCCGTTCACCTTCAGGATGCTCGGATCGCCAGCCTTCGGATAGCCCACCTCGGTCGCCGCAGCCGTGAAGGCCGTGATGTTGGCCGGAATGGTCGGAGCGATCGGGACATCCTTGCCGTTGAACGTCACCCGCGGAGCGGTGCCGGCGGCCGCTGGCACGAGTTCGTACTTAACCGCCGAACGGGCCAGAGACACGCGGGCGATGTCGCACGGAGCCGTGAAGGTGCGGATGCCGACGGGGTCGAACACGGAACCGCAGCTCGCCGGATCGGCCACAACCTGAACCTTGCCCGTCTCCAGAGCTTGGGTCAGGTTCGGGCTGACGACGTTGGTAAGGGCGCCGAAGAGCGGGAAGTAGGTGATCGCCGCGATCAGGCAGCCGCCGAGAATCACCGGCTTGCGGCCGATCTTGTCGGAGAGCGCGCCGAACACGATGAAGCCGCCGGTGCCGATGATCAGCGACCATGCGATCAGCACGTTCGAGGTGAGCAAGTCGACCTTCAGGATGCTCTGGAGGAAGAACAGGGCGTAGAACTGGCCCGTGTACCACACGACTGCCTGACCGATGGCGAGACCGATCAGGGCGATGAGCACCATCTTGAGGTTGCTCCATTGGCCGAATGCCTCCTTCAGCGGAGCCTTCGACTGCGTGCCCTCTTCCTTCATCTTCTTGAAGGCCGGAGATTCCTGCATCTGGAGACGAATCCAGACCGAGATGCCGAGCAACACGACGGAGAGCAGGAATGGAATGCGCCAGCCGGCGATCGGCCAGCCCTCGCCGGTCTGGAAGCCCTGCTCGCCCATCCAGGTGCGCAGAATGAGGATGACCGCCAGAGACAGCAGCAGGCCGACGGTGGCGGTGGTCTGAATGAAGCTGGTGTAGAACCCGCGGCGACCCACCGGAGCGTGCTCGGCCACATAGACCGCAGCACCGCCGTACTCGCCGCCGAGGGCTAGGCCCTGGAGCATGCGCAGCACGATCAGAACGACCGGGGCGATCCAGCCGATCTGGTTGTAGCTCGGCAGCAGGCCGACCAGGAAGGTCGAGAAGCCCATGATCAGGATCGTGACCAGGAAGGTGTATTTCCGGCCGACGAGATCGCCGATGCGGCCGAAGAAGATGGCGCCGAACGGCCGGACCAGGAAGCCCGCCGCGAAGGCCAGGAGCGCGAAGACGTTACGGGTTGTCACGTCGAAGGCGGAGAAGAACTGCGCGCCGATGATCGTGGCGAGAGAGCCGTAGAGATAGAAATCGTACCATTCGAAGACGGTACCGAGGGAGGAGGCCAGAATGACCTTCTTTTCCTCCCGCGTCATCGGCCGCGCCGCGGCAGCCGAATGAGGCGTGGTAGCTGCTGTTGCCATAGGGTTCCCTTCCATTCATATGCCCGGTGATCCGGGTTCTGGGCCGCAAGCCTGTGAGGCAGGCTCTGGCCGAGGCATCGTGGCTGCGCCGTGCAGCCAAGAATTCCATCGAACGGGAGGCTAACTCGGGCCTTTCTTTCCACAATTCACAATTGGTATTTGCGACTTCCGTCTAAGAAGCCGTACGACCAAATAAATTACCTATGAGAGGCAATGGCTTAGCGGCATCGAGAGCTCTATCTCCGGGTGCTCTTGGACGCTCCTTTAGTCACAGCATAAAGGCATATGGCAGCGGCATTGGAGACGTTCAGGCTCTTGATGGCGCCGGGCATGTCGAGCCGGCCGATGACGTCGCAGCATTCGCGCGTCCTCTGACGCAGTCCCTTTCCTTCCGAGCCCAGCACGAGAACGACCGGCAGGGCGATTTCAACCTCGTCCAGGCTGGCCTCCCCGGAGGAATCGAGCCCGATTCGCTGAAAGCCCCGCTCCCCGAGCGCTGTCAGCGTGTCGCCGAGATTGCGCACGATCATGAAAGGCACGTGCTCTAGGCCCCCCGATGCGGATTTCGCCAGGACGCCCGTGGCGGCCGGGCTGTGCCGGGCCGTCGTGATGATGGCCTCCACGTCGAAGGCTGCAGCCGTGCGGACGATCGCGCCGACATTGTGAGGATCGGTGATCTGGTCGAGGGCCAGGACCACGCGCTTGCCGCTCAACGTGTCGACCGACGGGGAGGGCAGGGGGTCGGCCTCGGCATAGAGGCCTTGATGCACCGCATCCGGCTCCAGCAGGCGGTTGATCTCGTCGGGGCGGACGATCTCGGGTTCGATAGGCAGGGGAGCATCCAGCTCCTCGCTCAGGCGCCTGGCGGAGTTCTCCGTGGCCAGGAGGCGGCGAATCGTGCGCCTGCCGTTGCGGATGGCTTCCACGACAGGATGCCAGCCATAGAGAATGGTGGTGTCGATCTCGAAGTTCGGCCGTCTGGCCTGGGAGTCGCGGCGACCGGATTTCCCGTGCGGACGCTGGAATCTCGGCTTGCGTGATTGGAAGGGGCGGTCGCTCATGCTCTCAGGATCTCGTATGGTGACGGAAGGGCCATAGCACAGCGCGGGCCGGTTCACGACCCGTCCGATTTCGTTGCGCTTTGAGGTTGACACCGGCCATGCAGGTCACCATAAGAGCGCCACGGAGCGCGCCGCCTCGGCGAGCGCTCTGCAGAACAGCCTCGGCGTTTTGCGTTCGGGTTGGGTCTTAAGGGGGAATGTCCCGAGCGGCAAAGGGGGCGGACTGTAAATCCGCTGGCTATGCCTTCGTAGGTTCGAGTCCTACTTCCCCCACCACCCAATCGGACGGGCATGCGGGTGTAGCTCAATGGTAGAGCAGCAGCCTTCCAAGCTGAATACGAGGGTTCGATTCCCTTCACCCGCTCCACCTTCCGCGAGGCTTCCCGCCCAGCTTGTAATTTTGGCCTCCAACGCCTTTATACAGGCCGAACCTGCCCAGCGAGGAGATGCGTGACGGTCCGGTCTCTGAGAGGTCGGGGGATCGGGTTATCAGGCATTAGGTTCTGCAATATCGAAATTGGCTCTTGCGCAAACAGCGCAACCGCAATATCGGGACGCCCTGGGTTTTTTGTTCCTGGCCTATGCAAGGTAGAGATCAATGGCGAAGGAAAAGTTTGAGCGGACGAAGCCGCACTGCAACATTGGGACGATTGGTCACGTGGACCATGGCAAGACGTCTCTGACGGCGGCGATCACGAAGGTTCTGGCGGAGTCGGGCGGAGCGACGTTCACGGCCTAC
>DASZBB010000031.1:0-12210 GCA_035944695.1 Microvirga sp.
GTTCCGAGGGCGGCGGGCCAGCCGAGCCTCACCGCACGGCCTCCGAAGCGAACCAGGTAGTAGATCGCGCCGAACAGGGCGGCCGCCACGCCGACGACGATCCCCGCCAGCAGCAGCCAGGCGGAGAATTCCAGCCACATCAGGTTCGAGGTCCGCCAATAGGCGATGTCGGTGGCGAGCGCGAGCGTGAAGCACGCGATCGGAAACGCCGCCAGCAGCCGGTGGATCGTGTGCCCGGCCACCGCAGCTGTCGAGGGTTGGTACGGAACATGGGACGACGGCATCGGGCCTCCCTCGCGCGATGAGATTTTTATCTCTACGGCTGAGTTTCCGTTAAGTTCCCGTCCTTCTCCAAAGGGTTCTCTCACATCAACGCGAGACGGCCGGGAATGGCTGCAGGCGGGAAACGCGTGCCGAAAATGAAAATGGCCGGGACGAGCCCGGCCATGATGCAGCGTCCTGTCGCCTCCGAGCTTACAGTCCCAGCTTCTTCTTGCGCTGGGCGAGCGTGCGCAGGCGCAGGGCGTTGAGCTTGATGAAGCCTGCGGCGTCGCGGTGGTCGTAGGCGACGGCGCCTTCCTCGAAGGTGACGAGGTCCTGGTCGTAGAGGGTGTAGGGGCTGGTGCGGCCGATGAGGTGGACGCCGCCCTTGTAGAGTTTCAGCGTCACGTCGCCGGTGACGAATTCCTGCGACTTGTCGATGAGCGCCTGGAGCATCTCGCGCTCGGGCGAGAACCAGAAGCCGTTATAGATGAGCTCGGCGTATTTCGGCATCAGCTCGTCCTTCAGGTGGGCCGCGCCGCGATCGAGGGTGATCGACTCGATGCCGCGATGGGCGAGGTGAAGGATCGTGCCGCCCGGCGTCTCGTACATGCCGCGGCTCTTCATGCCGACGAAGCGGTTCTCGACGAGGTCGAGGCGGCCGATGCCGTTGATCTTGCCGAGCTCGTTGAGCTTCGCCAGGAGATCGGCCGGCCCGAGCTTCCGGCCGTCGATGGCGACCGGGTCGCCCTTCTCGAACGTGATTGTGATCACGGTCGGCTTGTCGGGGGCGCTCTCCGGGCCGTCGGTGCGCGAATAGACGTAGTCCGGCACTTCGATCGCCGGATCCTCCAGCACCTTGCCCTCGGAGGAGGCGTGCAGGAGGTTGGCGTCGACGGAGAAGGGGGCCTCGCCGCGCTTGTCCTTGGCGATCGGAATCTGATGCTGCTCGGCGAAGGCGATGAGCTGCTCGCGGGAGCGCAGGTCCCATTCGCGCCAGGGGGCGATCACGGTCACGTCGGGCTTGAGGGCATAATAGCCGAGCTCGAAGCGCACCTGGTCGTTGCCCTTGCCGGTGGCCCCGTGGGCGACCGCATCGGCGCCCACCTTCTCGGCGATCTCGATCTGCTTCTTGGCGATCAGCGGGCGGGCGATGGAGGTGCCGAGGAGATACAGGCCCTCGTACTGCGCGTTGGCGCGGAACATCGGGAACACGTAGTCGCGCACGAACTCGTCGCGCAGGTCCTCGATGAAGATGTTCTCCGGCTTGATGCCCAGAAGCTCGGCCTTCTTGCGTGCCGGCTCGAGTTCCTCGCCCTGGCCGAGATCGGCCGTGAAGGTCACGACCTCGCAGCCATAGGTGGTCTGCAGCCATTTGAGGATGATCGAGGTGTCGAGGCCGCCGGAATAGGCGAGCACGACCTTGTTCACGCGCTTCTCAGCCATAGCAAGGGTTCCGTAGATAAGGGTGCTCGCGACTTAGAACATCGGACCCGAAAGGGGAAGCCACTTTCGCTTGGATCGAATGGTATGCTCCCCCTGCATTCCTGCCCGGAAAGCCAGGGACTGCCATAACCTAATGGAATAGGATACGCCGCATCATGGAGCGAAAAGCCGGCTTTGGGAGTTGGCCCGTTCCTTCCTCCAGATCGCTGGCAGTGAAAGGCGCTCATGATCCGTCAGCCGCATCTCGAATTCTGGTACGAATTCGCCTCCACGTATTCCTATCTCGCCGCCATGCGCATCGAAAAGGCGGCCGCGGAGGCCGGCGTGGCGCTCCTGTGGCGCCCGTTCCTGCTCGGGCCGATCTTCAAGGCTCAAGGGATGGAGACGTCGCCCTTCGCGGCCCATCCGGTCAAGGGTCGGTACATGTGGCGGGACATGGAGCGGGAGACGGCCCGGCTCGGGCTGCCTTTCTACCGCCCCAAGACTTTTCCCCAGAACGGGCTTCTGGCGGCACGCGTCGCGCTCCTCGGCGTCGAGCGCGGCTGGACCCCGGCTTTCACCCGCGCCGTCTACACGACGGAATTCGGCGAGGGCGGGAACATTGCGGATTCGCAGGTTGTTATGGGCATCCTGAACGATCTGAACCTTGATGCCGAAGCGATCCTGGCGGAGGCGCAGGGCGAGACCAACAAGATGCGCTTGCGACGGATGGGTGACGAAGTCCAGTCCCGCGGCCTCTTCGGCGCGCCCACCTTCTTTACCGAGGATGGGGAGATGTTCTGGGGGAACGACCGGCTCGAACAGGCCCTCGACTGGGCTGTCGCCCAGGCGCGGCGCTCGGACTGGCCGGTTTGACCCACGGTCAAGCTGCCTCTATGTGGTGCACAACCTCATAAGGCCGCAGCGGGACGCCAATCGCTGCCGCCCCTTCCGACGATCCTTCCATCCTCTCCGTAAAGCCATGCGCTCCCTCGCCGGGGCGCGTGCCCACGTTTGAAAACGAGCCGCATGATGTTGATGAAAAACAGTGTCGCCGACCAGAAGGGCCGCCTGAAGTCGATCCTCGGCGGATCGGCCGGCAACATGGTCGAGTGGTACGACTGGTACGTCTATTCCGCCTTCACGCTCTATTTCGCGCCGATCTTCTTTCCCAAGGGAGATCAGACCGCCCAGCTCCTGAACGCGGCCGCCGTCTTCGCGGTCGGCTTCCTCATGCGCCCCATCGGGGCCTGGATCATGGGCATCTACGCGGACCGCCGGGGCCGCAAGGCGGGCCTTACGCTCTCGGTCACGCTCATGTGCACGGGCTCGCTGATGATCGCCGTCACGCCCGGCTACGAGAGCATCGGCGTGCTTGCGCCGATCGTCCTGGTTCTGGCGCGCCTGCTCCAGGGCATCAGCGTCGGCGGCGAGTATGGGGCAAGCGCCACCTACTTGAGCGAGATGGCCGGCAAGAGCCGGCGCGGCTTCTTCTCCAGCTTCCAGTACGTGACGCTGATCTCCGGTCAGCTGCTGGCGCTCGCCGTGCTGCTGATCCTGCAGCAGATCCTGCCCGAACAGGACCTCGAGGCCTGGGGCTGGCGCATCCCGTTCGCCATCGGCGGCGTGCTCGCGGTGATCGTGTTCTATCTCCGCCGCGGCCTCGCCGAGACGGAATCCTTCAAGAACGCCAAGGGCACGGAAGCGCCCCGCTCCAGCGGCCTTGCCCTCTTCACCAAGTATCCGCGCGAGGCCTTCACGGTGATCGCGCTCACCGCAGGCGGCACGCTCGCCTTCTATGCCTACACCACCTACCTGCAGAAGTTCCTGGTCAACACCTCGGGCTTCTCCCGCGAGGCGGCAAGCCAGATCACGGCGGCTGCGCTGTTCGTCTTCATGCTGCTGCAGCCCGCGGCCGGCGCCCTGTCGGACAAGATCGGCCGCAAGCCGCTGATGGTTGGCTTCGGCATTCTCGGGGTGCTGTTCACCTACCTGATCTTCTCGACGCTCGCCGGCACGAAGGACCCTTACATGGCCTTCGCCCTCTGCCTCGCGGCGCTCGTGATCGTCACCGGCTACACCTCGATCAACGCGGTGGTGAAGGCGGAGATGTTCCCGGCCCACATCCGGGCGCTCGGCGTCGCGCTGCCCTACGCCATCGCCAACACGATCTTCGGCGGCACCGCCGAATATGTGGCGCTGTGGTTCAAGCAGGCGGGCATCGAATACGGCTTCTTCTGGTACGTGACCGGCATGATCGGCCTGTCGCTCATCGTGTACCTGCGCATGAGGGACACCCGCGAGCACAGCCTCATCCACGAGGACTGAGGACCGGCGGTTTCTTCGCAGCCGTTGCTCGAACCTTCTCACCCCCGCTTTGCGAAAAGCGGGGGTGAATGTTTTTCGGCCATCGGGCCAGGACGATTGTGCCGCGCGGTGACGGGCCGATAACTCTTCCGAGTCGGCCCTTGACTGAATTCCTCGAAGGAACAGTTCAAGCTTCGCTGGAATGTGGGATTCTGCCCCCTCAGCGAGGCTCGCGGTCGGCCGACCGGCGGGCGACAATGACGCCGAAACAGGCAAAGACGCCGAAACAGGGAGGTGTCCATGACTTCGCAGCGACGTTCCCCGGTCGAGTATCCTGACATTCTGTCCAGACGCAGCCTCATCAAGGCCATGGGCGTCGGAGCCCTCGCGGCAGGCTCCGGCAGCGCCCTGGCCCAGGCTCCCGCCCAGCCGCCCAGCACGGTGACGAATCCCCCGCGCGACTTCGGTCCCGGCGGTGCCCCCACCACCTACTTCACCGACCCGGACATCCTCACGGTCGATCCGCTCTTCAATCAATACGCTCAACCCAACAGCGCCATCACGCGCCTGTGGACGGGGGCGCTCTGGGCCGAGGGGCCGGCGTGGAACGCCCAGGGGCGCTATCTTGTCTGGAGCGACATTCCCAACAACCGGCAGATGCGCTGGCTCGAGGACGACGGCCACGTGACGGTGTTCCGCATGCCGTCGAACAACAGCAACGGCAACAGCTTCGACTTCCAGGGCCGCCAGCTCTCCTGCGAGCATCTCACCCGGCGCGTCGTCCGCTACGAGCTCGACGGCTCGGTCACGGTGCTGGCCGATTCCTTCGAGGGCAAGCGCCTCAACTCCCCCAACGACGTGGTCGCCCATCCCGATGGGAGCTACTGGTTCACGGACCCGCCCTATGGCGGCCAGCTCTATGAAGGCGCCCCGGACGTCCAGGGCGGGCCGAGCAATGCGGGCGGGCGGCTCAATCCCCGGCTCGGCCAGCCGGCCGGCATCGGCACGGCGCGCCGGGAGCTGCCGACGAACTGCTACCGCATCGATCCGAGCGGCCGCATCGACCTCGTGGTGACGGAGGACCAGGTCCCCGATCCCAACGGGCTGTGCTTCTCGCCCGATTACAAGCGGCTCTACGTGGCGAGCACCGGCAAGGGGCCTGGCGACACGGGCCCCGGCGGCAAGGGCGACATCCACGTGTTCGACGTCGGCACCGACAACAGGCTCTCCAACCGCCGGGTGTTCACCGACTGCGTGATCGACGGGGTGAAGTGCGGTCCGGACGGCCTGCGCTGCGACGTGGACGGCAACCTCTGGGCTTCGAGCAATGCCGGCCGGGCGGTCGGCTACAGCGGCGTGACCGTCTGGACGCCCGAGGGCAAGCTCATCGGGCGCATCCGCCTGCCGGAAGTGTGCGGCAACATCTGCTTCGGCGGGCCCAAGCGGAACCGGCTGTTCATGGCGGCGAGCCAGTCGCTCTACGCGGTCTACGTGAACACGCAAGGGGCGGCTCCCGGCTGAGCGGTCGGGGGCGCGGGTGGCGGAAGGCCCAAATCCTTGAAAGCCTTGTGGTCCGAGATCACATGGGATAAAAGAACCCCCATCCGACAAGACATTGACGGTCACGCGATTGTAAGGGTGCGTATCACGCGCCCTTTGCGGCGTCCGGCTAAGTCCTTGCGGTGAAAGCGTTTCCATCCGTCGATGATACGCCGGCCCGCTGATGAAGCGGCATGCCCTGGACATGGCCCTAAAAGGGGCGTCCTCAGGCAGCGGCGGCTGGAAACGGCCCGTTAACACGAGCCGCCGGCGTTGCCCCTTTAAACGAGGGCCATTCAGGAGAACCTATGTCTGCAGCTTTGCAACAGCCGAGCCGTGAAGATTTCGCGGCCCTGCTCGAAGAATCCTTCCGCACCTCCGAGATCAGCGAAGGCTCGGTCGTGAAGGGCAAGGTGGTCGCGATCGAAAAGGACGTCGCGGTCATCGATATCGGCGCCAAGACCGAAGGTCGCGTCGCCCTGAAAGAATTTGCCGGCCCGAACCGTGACCAGACGGTCAATGTCGGTGACGAGGTCGAGGTCTATGTCGAGCGCATCGAGAATGCGCTGGGCGAGGCCGTCATCTCCCGTGACAAGGCCCGCCGCGAAGAGTCGTGGGTGAAGCTCGAGAAGGCCTTCGAGGCCGGCGAGCGCGTCAACGGCACGATCTTCAACCAGGTGAAGGGCGGCTACACGGTCGACCTCGACGGCGCCGTGGCGTTCCTGCCGCGCTCGCAGGTCGACATCCGCCCGGTGCGCGACGTCACCCCGCTCATGGGCGTGGCTCAGCCGTTCCAGATCCTCAAGATGGACCGCCGCCGCGGCAACATCGTCGTGTCGCGCCGTACGGTTCTCGAGGAGAGCCGCGCCGAGCAGCGCTCCGAGCTCGTGGCCAACCTCGAAGAAGGTCAGGTCATCGACGGCGTGGTCAAGAACATCACCGAGTACGGTGCGTTCGTTGACCTCGGCGGCATCGACGGCCTGCTGCACGTCACCGACATGGCATGGCGCCGCGTCAACCATCCGTCCGAGGTCGTAACCATCGGCCAGACGGTGAAGGTGAAGATCATCAAGATCAACCACGAGACGCACCGCATCTCGCTGGGCATCAAGCAGCTGCTCGCCGATCCGTGGGAAGGCATCGCCGCCCGCTATCCGGTCGGCGCCAAGCTGAAGGGCCGCGTCACGAACATCACCGATTACGGTGCGTTCGTCGAGCTCGAGCCCGGCCTCGAAGGCCTGATCCACGTCTCCGAGATGTCCTGGACGAAGAAGAACGTCCACCCGGGCAAGATCATCTCCACCTCGCAGGAGGTTGAGGTCGTGATCCTCGAGGTCGATCAGGTGAAGCGCCGCATCTCGCTGGGCCTGAAGCAGACGCTCCAGAACCCGTGGGAGGCCTTCGCCGAGAAGCACCCTGTCGGCACCGAGGTCGAAGGCGAGGTCAAGAACAAGACCGAGTTCGGTCTGTTCATCGGTCTCGAGAACGACGTCGACGGCATGGTCCACCTCTCGGATCTCGACTGGAACCGTCCGGGCGAGCAGGTCATCGACGACTTCAAGAAGGGCGACGTCGTCCGCGCTCAGGTTCTCGACGTGGACGTCGAGAAGGAGCGCATCTCGCTCGGCATCAAGCAGCTTGCGGGCGATCCCTTCGCCGAAGCCGGCGAGATCAAGAAGGGCCAGATCGTCACCTGCGAAGTTCTCGAGGTGAAGGACGGCGGCCTGGAGGTGAAGATCGTCGATACCGACCTCACCACCTTCATCAAGCGCAACGAGCTCGCTCGCGACCGCGCCGACCAGCGCCCCGAGCGCTTCGCCCCCGGCGAGAAGCTCGATGCCCGCGTCACGCAGTTCGACCGCAAGGCCCGTCGCGTCACCGTCTCCATCAAGGCCCTCGAGGTCGCTGAGGAGAAGGAGGCCATGGCCCAGTACGGCTCGACCGATTCGGGCGCGTCGCTTGGCGACATCCTGGGTGCTGCCCTCAAGGCCCGAACCGACAAGAAGTAATCGGTCTCTCGGTCTTCGAGAGTCTGATGGATCCCCGGGCCTCAAGCCCGGGGATTTTTCGTTTCAGAGCCCGCGAGCCGTCGCACAGGATTTTTTGTTGGCCGACACGCCTGCTGCCCTATCTGCTTGGGCTTGGACGCATTTTCGGCCGGGGCGGATTCACGTTCGCCACCTGGAAATTGCGTTGAAAGCGCTCTAGGGTGCTGCCCTTCTCATCCGACTTGGAACCAGCAAGAGACCAATCGATGTCCATCGATGCCGAAGCCATCGCCGACCGCCGCCGTCTGCGCCGCAAGCTCTCCTTCTGGCGCGTCGCCGGATTCTCAGGCCTCATCGCGGCCGTGGCCGCCATCGGCTATGCGGCCGCCGACCGGGCCGGCTACGGGGCGATCCAGAACCAGATCGCGCGCATCTCCATCGACGGCGTGATCACCGGCAACCAGCGTCTCGCCGACCTGATGCAGCGGGTGGGGGATTCGAGCGCGGTCTCCGGGGTCGTGATCTCCATCAACAGCCCCGGCGGCACCACCACCGGCTCCGAGGAGCTCTTCCGCAACATCCGCCGGCTTGCCGAGAAGAAGCCGGTCGTCACCTTCGTCGACGGTACGGCCGCCTCGGGCGGCTACATCACGGCGGTCGCCACCGATTACATTGTTGCCCGGGAGACCTCCATCGTGGGCTCCATCGGCGTGCTGTTCCAATATCCCGACCTGTCGGGCCTCATGGGTCAGGTCGGCGTGAAGCTGGAGGAGGTGAAATCCTCGCCGCTCAAGGCGGAGCCTAGCCCTTTCAAGCCGACCTCGCCGGAAGCCCGCGCGGCCATGCAGGCGGTGGTCAACGACACCTATGACTGGTTCAAGACGCTGGTGCGCGACCGCCGCCGTCTGAGCGAGAGCGAACTGGCCGCCGCCTCCACTGGTCAGGTCTTCAGCGGCCGGCAGGGCGTGCCCCTGAAGCTCGTCGACAAGATCGGCGGCGAGCGCGACGCGGTCGCGTGGCTCGAGCAGAACAAGGGCGTCGCTAAGGACCTGCCGATTCGCGACTGGAAGCCGAGCAGCGACCGGGATCTTTCCCTTTTCGCCATGAGCGCGACCATGGCCGATCTCTTCGGCTTCGAGCGCGTGGCCGATGCGTTGCGCCGGACATCGTCTCAGGCCGAGATTGCGCAACTTGACGGCCTCCTGGCCGTCTGGCAACCTTTGGAAAAATAAAGCAACGTCAAAGATATAGCCATTCCATGATCAAATCCGAACTGGTGCTCAAGATCGCCGAGCAGAACCCGCATCTCTATCAGCGAGACGTGGAAAAGATCGTGAATGCGATCCTCGATACCATCGCCGACGCTCTCGCCAGGGGCGACCGGGTCGAGCTGCGCGGCTTCGGCGCGTTCTCGGTGAAGAAGCGGGACGCCCGCACGGGGCGCAACCCGCGCACGGGCGAAGCCGTTTCCATCTCCGAAAAGGTCGTTCCCGTCTTCAAGACGGGCAAGGAAATGCGTCAGCGGCTCAATGCCCCGGCTCCGAAGGTGCTCAAGGCGGCGGCTGCCCAGTAATCCTTGCCGCCGATCCTTGAAGTCATTCTTGAGAGGTGTTCGTGATTCGCTTTCTGAAGGCGCTCATTCTCCTGCCGGTGGCCATCCTGGTCGTCCTGCTCGCGGTCGCGAACCGGGCGCCGGTGACCCTGTCGCTCGATCCGTTCTCGCAGGACGCACCGGAATTCGCCACGCAGCTGCCCCTATTCGCCGTGATCTTCGCGGCCGTCATGCTGGGCGTGGTGATCGGCGGCACCGCCAGCTGGCTCGCGCAGGGCAAGAACCGGAAGTCGCGGCGCCAGCTCCGGCGCGAGACGCGGCAGCTGCGCTACGAGACCGAGCGCCTCAAGTCGCAGAGCGCCCCGGCCACGACCACCTTGCCGGCCGCCGTCTCCTCATCCCCAAGCCCCCGGTTCTAAGCAAGCTCCATGCGCGTCGTGACCTCCGCCGAGATCGATCGGGTTCTCACCTTTCCGGCCCTGATCGATGCCTTGGCTGAGGCCTTTCGCGGCGACATGGTCACGCCCGTGCGCCATCATCACGAGATCGAACGTCCGGGCGCCCAGGGCACGCTCCTCCTCATGCCGTCCTGGACCGGTCCGGCCATGCGGGACGGGTTCGTCGGCGTGAAGGTGGTGTCCGTCTTCCCGGAGAACGGTGCCAAGGGCCTTCCCAGCGTGATGGGCTCCTATCTGCTGATGGACGGCGCCACGGGCGAGCCCGTCTCGGTTCTCGATGGCACGCGCCTGACGGTCTGGCGCACTGCCGCCGCTTCGGCGCTGGCGGCGCGCTTCCTGGCGCGCGAGGATGCGGGCCGGATGGTGATGGTCGGTGCGGGCGCGCTCGCGCCTTTCCTCATCCGGGCCCATCTGAGCCAGCGGCCGATCCGCGCGGTGGCGCTCTGGAACCACAATCTCGCGAAGGCCGAGAGCCTTGCCGCCTCGCTTCGGGCAGAAGGTCTGCCGGTCACGGCGGTGACGGATCTCGAAGGCGCGGTGCGGGAGGCCGATCTCGTGTCCTGCGCGACGCTCTCGACTGCCCCGATCGTGCGGGGGGCTTGGCTGAAGGCGGGAGCGCATCTCGATCTCGTCGGCGCCTTCAATCTCAAGATGCGCGAGGCCGACGACGACGCCCTGCGCCGGGCGCGGGTCTATATCGACACGCCGGCCGCCAAGACCGAGGGCGGCGACGTGGCCGTGTCGCTCCAGGGTGGGGCGATCCCCGAGAGCCATGTTCTCGGAACCCTGACGGACCTGTGCCAAGCTCCGCCCCGTCGCGATCCTGAAGCCATCACGGCCTTCAAATCGGTGGGCGCGGCGCTGGAGGATCTGGCTGCGGCGATGCTGGTATGGCGCTCGCTGGCAAAAGCGTTGTAAAATAGCCCTTATGGATAGTCTGATCAAAATCTGTGGGCTCTCGACGCCCGAGACCCTCGACGTCGCCCTGGGAGCAGGCGCGGACATGGTCGGCTTCGTGCGCTTTCCCAAAAGCCCCCGCCACGTCAGCCTCGATCTCGGTCACCGTCTCTCCCTGCAGGCCAGGGGCCGCGCCCAGCGCGTGGTGCTGCTGGTCGACCCAGGCGACGAGGACATCGCGCAGGCCATCGAGGCCATCAACCCTGACCTGATCCAACTGCATGGACATGAGACGCCTGAGCGCGTGGCCGCGATCCGCTCCATGGTCAAGCGCCCGGTCATGAAGGCCCTGGGGATCGCGCAAGCCTCGGATCTGCAGGCGCTTCGTCCTTACGCGGGCGGCGTCGACCACATCCTTCTCGATGCCAAGCCGCCCCGCACGGCCGAGGCTCTCCCCGGCGGCAACGGGATCTCCTTCGACTGGCGGCTCCTCGACGGGCTTGACCCCAAGCTTTCCTTCATGCTGTCAGGAGGCCTCACCCCCGACAACGTGGCGGAGGCGATCCGGCTCACGAAGCCGAGGGCCGTCGACGTGTCGTCCGGGGTGGAAAGCGGTCCGGGCCTGAAAGATCCGGCCAGGATCGAGGCCTTCGTCAGGGCCGCCCGGACGGCATTCGCTGCGGCCCATCACTAGACCAGAACGGCACGTCTGTTCAGGCGTGCTTCCAAGACCCTCAAGGCAGGACAGGCCGTGTCAGCTCAAGCCCAACCCAATTCCTTCCGCACCGGTCCCGACGAGCGCGGGCATTTCGGCCAGTTCGGCGGCCGCTTCGTGGCCGAGACCCTGATGCCGAACATCCTCGAGCTGGAAAAGGCCTACGAGGAGGCGAAGAACGACCCTTCCTTCCACGCCGACATGGCGAGCTACTCGACCCATTATATCGGCCGCCCGAGCCCGCTCTATTTCGCCGAGCGCATGACCGAGCATCTCGGCGGCGCGAAGATCTACTTCAAGCGCGAGGAGCTGAACCACACCGGTGCCCACAAGGTGAACAACGTGCTGGGCCAGATCCTTCTCGCCCGCCGCATGGGCAAGAAGCGCATCATCGCCGAGACGGGCGCAGGCCAGCACGGGGTCGCCACCGCGACGCTCTGCGCCCGCTTCGGGCTGGAGTGCATCGTCTATATGGGCGCCGTCGACGTGGAGCGGCAGAAGCCCAACGTGTTCCGCATGAACATGCTGGGCGCCAAGGTCGTGCCGGTGCAGTCCGGCACCCGCACGCTCAAGGATGCCATGAACGAGGCCCTGCGCGACTGGGTGACGAACGTGGCCGACACCTTCTACTGCATCGGCACGGTGGCGGGCCCCCACCCCTATCCGGCCATGGTGCGCGACTTCCAGTGCGTCATCGGCAACGAGACCCGCGAGCAGATGATGGACGCCGAGGGCCGCCTGCCGGATTCGCTCGTGGCCTGCATCGGCGGCGGCTCCAACGCCATCGGGTTGTTCCACCCGTTCCTCGACGACAAGGACATCGAGATCTACGGCGTGGAGGCGGCCGGCCACGGCCTTGACAAGCTGCATGCGGCTTCGCTCTCCGGCGGCCGCCCGGGCGTGCTCCACGGCAACCGCACCTACCTGCTCATGGACCGCGACGGGCAGATCCAGGACGCCCATTCGATCTCGGCGGGCCTCGACTACCCGGGCATCGGCCCGGAACACGCCTGGCTGCACGAGATGGGACGGGTCAAGTACATCTCCGCCACCGACGAGGAGGCGCTC
>DASZBB010000032.1:0-3816 GCA_035944695.1 Microvirga sp.
CCTGATGCTCCGCTGCATCCCGCTTCCGGCGCCCTATCCCTAAGGGAGCGGATTGGGAAGGTCCTCGGAATGGAACCAGCAAGCGTGGCCTTCGCTTGAATCGATGGAAGGCTGTCCGGTCGAAGGATTGCCAAGAATCGGGGTCAACCGATGCCGCTCACCCAGAACCCCATCGTGGAATGGCCGAAGGAGCTCCAGCATCTGCTGGGAGGAATTCAGGTGGTCGCCCATGAGGACGGCAAACGCTACGGCCGCGTCGATATCGGCATCGACCCTGAGACCCTGTTCCTCCTCAACGACTTCGAAGCGCGGGTGCGGCATCGTCAGGTTCGGATCAGGCCGGCAGGCACCGACGAGTGCCTCGTGGGCGAGATGAATGCGCTCGTGGGCCTCGGAGCGGCGGCCGGATCGGCGGACCATTTGAGCCGGGTCCGGATCAGCTTCCACGACCTCCTGGACGACGACTGCATCGATCGCTCGCCGCACATGTGAGCGCCTCCGACGATTCAGGCAGGACAGGGCTCGGTCGCGCTCCATCAGCCGCCATGGCGAGGCGCCGTTTCAAGTGGACAAAGAGACGTCGGCTCTTCTGCCTGAAACGTGAGCGCTCCATTCTCACGCGCGTGAGAGGTGGACACCTGTGAATCAAAGCATCGCGCACATCGCCCTCGTCGTCCGCGACTACGACGAAGCGATCGACTTCTATGTCAACAGGCTCGGTTTCGAGCTCGTCGAGGACACCTACCAGCCGGAGCAGGACAAGCGTTGGGTCGTGGTCCGACCGCGGGGCGACGGGAGCACGTCCCTGCTGCTGGCCCGCGCATCCTCGGCCCATCAGGAAACCTTCATCGGCAACCAGGCCGGCGGCCGGGTCTTCCTGTTCCTGCGCACCGACGATTTCCGACGCGACCATGCCGCCATGATCGCGGCCGGGATCAGGTTCATCCGCGAGCCGAAGCAGGCCTCCTACGGCACCGTGGCCGTGTTCGAGGATCTGTACGGCAATCTGTGGGATCTCGTTCAATTCACGGACGGACGGCCATGAAGGGGATTCCGGCGCGATGAGAGCGCGAGCGCCGGTCAGCGGCTGGCGGTCGTGAGCGCTACGCCGATGCCGACGAAGGTTGTGCCCGCGGCGCGGTTGAACCAGCGCCCGTGACGGGTCAGCCACGGTGCGACGCGTTGGGCCATGACGGCGAGAAGCAGCTCGTAGACGATCTCCACCACCACGAAGGTGCCGCCGAACAGCGCGAGCTGAACGGGATAGGACACGCCCGGGACCATGAATTGCGGCAGGAAGGCCGCAAAGAAGATCAGCGCCTTGGGGTTCGACACCGCCACGAGGAAACCCTGGTTGAACATCCAGAGCGGCCGCGCCCGGCGCGGCCGCCCGTCCTGCGCGGCCACGTCGAGGACGGAAGCCGGCGCGCGCCAGATGCGGATGCCGAGATAGACCAGATAGGCGGCGCCGATCCACTTGGCGATCGTGAAGGCCCGCTCCGAGGCGGCGAGCAGCGCACCCATGCCGGCGAGCGATGCGGCGATGAGGATGAAGAACCCGAGCGCGCCCCCCAGCACCGTATAGATCGTAGGCCGGAAGCCGTAGCAGACCCCGTGCGTCAGCGACAGCAGGCCGTTCGGGCCCGGCGTCAGCGAGAGGCCGAGGGCGGCGACCAGATAGATCAGCCAGAGTTCGAGGCTCATGAGGCACCGATGCTCGTTCGTGGGACGCATCGTCGGATGCGGGTCAGCGGATTCATGCTTAGCACGACAGGCTGGAGATTCACGACCAGAATGTCATGTCCGCCAGAGCGAAACTCAGGCCCTGCTCATAGCCTCTCCCGCCATGGCCGGCTTCGTGCCGGCCATCTCGATGCTGAAAAGCGCCGCGCTTCAGACAAGCGGGGCCATCGGCACAAGGCCGGGGATGACGGGTGGTGCAGGAGGGATCACCCCTTCGGCAGCATGTCCTTCACCAGGCCGCTCGCCTTGGCGAAGTCCATGCGGCCGGCATATTTCGCCCGCAAGGCGCTCACGACCTTCCCCATGTCCTTCATGGAGGCGGCGCCGGTCTCGGCGATGGCGGCTTCGATGGCGGCCCTGGTCTCGGCCTCGTCCATCTGCTGCGGCAGGTAGGAAGAGATCACCGCGACCTCGTCCTTCTCCTGCTGGGCGAGCTCCGTGCGGCCGCCCTGCTCGTACATGGCGATCGATTCCTGGCGCTGCTTCACCATTTTCTGCAGGAGAGCCAGGATCTCCTCGTCGGACAGCGGCTCCTTGCCGTTGCCGCGGGCTTCGATGTCCTTGTCCTTGAGGGCGGCCTGGATCAGCCGGATGGCGCCGAGCTTGCCCTTGTCGCCGGCCTTCATGGCCTCCTTCATCTCGGTGGTGAATCGTTCGCGCAGCATGGAGCTCTCCTTGGTTTTAAGTCGCTTGAGCGTTGACGGAACGCGAACGGCCCCTTAAGTCACGGGGGTAGTTCAAGGGCGGCCCGGGTTACGGCCTGCTCAAGCACGGCCTGTTGGCCCCGGACTTACAAGAGATCATGACGATGCTGCAAGACAAAGACACCACCGGGTCCCTCTCGGGTGGCTGGGCCGAGCCGCGCGCGACCGCGGTTCTCGTGCTCCAGGACGGAACGGTTCTCGAAGGCTTCGGCATCGGGGCCGTCGGCGAGGCGACCGGCGAGGTCTGCTTCAACACCGCCATGACGGGCTACCAGGAGATCCTGACCGACCCGTCCTATGCCGGCCAGATCATCACCTTCACGTTCCCGCATATCGGCAATGTGGGCACCAACGAGGAAGACATCGAGAGCGTCAACGCCGCCTCGTCCTCCGGCGTGCGCGGCGTCGTGCTGGCGGCGACCATCACCGAGCCGTCGAATTGGCGCGCGTCCCGCGACCTCGACGCTTGGCTGAAAGCACGCCAGATCGTCGGCCTCTCGGGCATCGACACAAGGGCCCTCACCGCGCTCATCCGCGACAGGGGCATGCCGAACGCGGTCATCGCCCACGATCCTGAAGGCCGGTTCGACATGGAGGCGCTGAAGGCCAGGGCCGCCGCCCTCCCGTCCATGGACGGCCAGGATCTCGTGCCCCTCGTGACCAGCGCCCAGCGCTTCGACTGGGACGAGACCACCTGGACGCGCGGGGAAGGCTACGGCCATCAGGACGGCGCCCCGAAGCATCACGTGGTCGCCATCGATTACGGCGTGAAGCGCAACATCCTGCGCCTTCTCGCCCGCGCCGGCTGCAAGGTGACGGTGGTTCCCGCCACCGCCTCGGCGGAGGACGTGCTGGCCTTGAAGCCCGACGGCGTGTTCCTCTCGAACGGCCCGGGTGACCCGGCCGCGACGGGCGAATATGCTGTGCCGGTGATCCGCAAGGTGCTCGACGAGAAGATCCCGACCTTCGGCATCTGCCTCGGCCACCAGATGCTGAGCCTGGCCGTAGGCGCCAAGACCAAGAAGATGCACCAGGGCCATCATGGCGCGAACCATCCGGTGAAGGACAAGACCACCGGAAAGGTCGAGATCACCTCCATGAACCACGGCTTCGCGGTGGATCCGGAGACCCTGCCGCAGAACGCCGTGGAGACCCACGTGTCCCTGTTCGACGGCTCCAATTGCGGCATCTCGCTCACCGACCGCCCGGCCTTCTCGGTGCAGTACCACCCGGAAGCCTCGCCCGGCCCGCAGGACAGCCATTACCTGTTCGACCGCTTCGTCGAGCTGATGGACCGGAAGAAGGCGCAGGCTTAACAACTTTGTGAAGGCTGGCGCCGCGACAAACGCGTCGGTTGCGCCAGCCGCCC
>DASZBB010000033.1:0-1752 GCA_035944695.1 Microvirga sp.
TTGCCCGACATGCGGGAGCGGCGGATTGCGAGCGTGGGGCTGACGATGCTCAACGACGCGATCACACGCATTGCGGCCGCGCGGCGGCTGCCGGTGATCGACCTGCGGCTGATTTTCTCCGAGGCGGGCGACTACGCAAACTCGATCGAGCCTTCGGCGCAAGGGGCGGAGAAGATCGCGGCGCGGATCGTGCGGGTTGCGGCGGAGCACGATTTCACCGGACCCGCCAGTTTCTACGCCTAGGCGATCCCTTCGTCGGGGATGTTGAGGACGTGGCCACAGGCCTTGCAGTGCACGGCGTCGGGGTCGTGGCGCCGAAGGCCGCATTGCGGGCAGGTGAACAGGACCTTGGCGGGGCGGAAGATCGCCTGGGCGAGGCGCACGAACAGGGTGATGCCCACGATCATGACGATGATCGAGACGATGCGACCCCAGGTGCCCGGGAGGATGATGTCGCCATAGCCGGTGGTGGTGACGGAGGTGACGGTGAAATAGAGCGCGTCGATGTAGCCGGCGATGCCGGTGTCGGTGCCGGCAAAGAAGGTGAAGACGAAGCCGGCGACGATGAACAGGAAGGTGAGGAGGTTGACGACGGCGCGGCCGGGCTCTTCCCACTCGCTTAGATTTCGCTTGCGGAGGCCGCGCCACAGGAAGCCGCTGTTGCTGAGCGTCCAGAGGCGGAGAATACGGAGGAAGCCGAAATTGGACAGGAGCGTGGGGAGGAGCAGCGTGGTCAGCACCACGAGATCGACGATGGTGGTGGGCTGACGGAGCCATCGCAGGGTGTCGGTGGTGGCGAGGCTGCGCGCGACGATGTCGGCGAGGAGGACCACCGCTATGGCGATGTCGATCCAGATGAAGCTGGGACGGTCGCGGAGCAGGGGGCCGGCGATGAAGAACAGGATCAGGAGAAGGTCGACGACAAGGACGGCGCGCTGGAAGCGAATCGCGGTGGGCGAGTGGCCGTGGTAGAGCAGGCGCAGGGTGCTACGCACGCGCGCGGCGCGGGAGGGATCGTCGACTGGGGCGTTCATCGGGAGGGAGGATGCACGGGCGCGGGCGGAAGGCAACGGGCGGCCGGAAGACGGGCGCAAAGCGGCATAGCGCCGCTCCCGCCTACACATCAAACGACATAGCGGGATTCGCCCAATTGGGGCATTGGTAGCGCATGCCGATATCGAGCCGATCCGTTGTCAGTACGACCATCATCCTGCTCGCCATCGGATTCGTGGCGCTGATCGGGATCGTGGGCGCAACGCTCTGGCTCGGCGAGCGGGCGAATTCCTATTTCACCGAAGTGTTCGAGGTGCGCGACCAGCGCACGGCGACGCTGGAGCTGCGCAACGCGCTCTACGTGGCGGAATCGGCGCAGCGCGGCTTCGTGGTGACGGCCAACGAGATCTACCTCGCGCCCTATGACGTGGCGCGCTCGGAGGCGGAGCGGCGGCGAACGGATCTCCAGCAGGTGTTCGCGGGGCACCCGCAGGACCAGGCGGCGGTGACCCGGCTGGGCGAGATCGTGGACGAGAAATTCGCCGAGATGGACGAAGTCATCGGCTTGATCCGGGCCGGGCAGGTGGAGGAAGCGCAGGCGGTGTTTCGCACCAATCGGGGCAAGGCCCTGATGGACGAGGCCAATGTGTATTTCTCGGCGCTGGTGCAGGAAGCGGATTCGCGGCTCTTTACCGGGCTCAACGAGCAGCAGAACAACGCCTTCTGGCAGCGGCTGATCTCGGGCCTCGGCGCGATCCT
>DASZBB010000034.1:0-4628 GCA_035944695.1 Microvirga sp.
TCGGTGGGAAAGTGGCCACGAGCCCGCACTGCCCGGCGCAGTTTGGCATTGAGCTCCTCAAAGGCATTGGTCGTATAGATGTTCCGGCGCACCTCGTCAGGAAAGGCGAAGAACGGGATCACCGCGGTCCAGTTGCGCCGCTAGGCAGCTGCGATGGCCTCTTACTTGCGGTCATAGCCTTTGCGGGTGTTGCCGGTCTCGCTGTCCTGGTCGAGATCGTGTTCCATCTCAGCATTCAACGCCCGCTCGGCCAGAGCCTTCTTGAGCTCATTGAGCAGGCCGTCGCTGGCGAACGCGGATTGGGCATCAGCGCCGGCCAGCAGCTGATCCAGCAGGTGGTCGGAGATCGGGGCTTCCTTGCGGCGTGCCATGCGAGTTCTCCCTCATGATCATCGTAAGGACCCCACACGAAATTCCCGACAGTTCCGATCCAATCAGAACCACGTGCTCACGGCACCTGTCCAAAGCTGGTTTTCGATCCAATCTCAGCGATCGTCGCGCCATCTCTCCCCATCGGCCTTCCCACGCCCCAACAGCCCATAGCCGCGAGGGCTTACACTGCCGCAGCTGGAGCCTGCTCAACCCCGCCTCTCGCTGTCAGCACCCGGATGATGCGGGTCATCTTGGATGATGCCACCCGTCCAGCATCGACTGTTTGCCGCCACTATGCAGGCGATCCACGATCCGCAGGAGCCCCATTGCGGGAGACCGAGCTTGCAACGGCACTCGCGCCAATGATCAACAGGCGGCAAAGTCACGCCTGCCTATAAACCGGTCCCAGCTTCTGCTTGCCGCCAGTGGAATGCTGTAAGGGTGTGAGCCCTACCCAGACCGTACTAATACCCGCTCAGAGAATTTCTGACGCGGTGAGATACGGGTAAGCCGTCAATGTTGTGAGGCGGCCTGTCTCGTCGAGGAGCCGGTTCCAGGCGCGGCAGACCGCGTCCAACACCGCGTCATAGTCGTCCAGCACGCGATGCGAGAGATAGCGCTCGCGCAGGTAGAGCCAGACCCGCTCCACCGGGTTCAGCTGGGGTGAGGCCGGCGGCAAGGGCAAGAGGGTGATCGTCTCTGGCACATGCAAGGCCCGCGCGTCGTGCCAGCCGGCCTGATCCAGCACGAGCACGGCGTGCACGCCCAGCTGAGTAGTCCTGGCGGATCCGGAGGGCAGCCATGCCGATCTCCCGCAGCAGCGCCCCCGCTCCGCAGTGAATCACCCTAGGCGCGCCGATGCAAATCCGAGTCAGTTGTTGATACCGGAGTGAAACTCCCCAGACCTGCCATTGAATTTTCCCCAGGTGAGCGCGGTTTCCGGTGGTTCCGGCCGCGGCTGGGAAGACCGGCAGGCTCTCTTCGCCGATGCTGCTCCTGATGGTCAGGAGGACAGGCGGTGATCCAGCTTGGGGAGGTAGTCATGATCCTGGAATGGCACCGGCAAGGCATGTCTGTTTCGGCCATCGCCCGCCAGAGCGGCCTCGACCGCAAGACTGTGCGCAAGTACATCCACCGCGGCCTGGAGGCGCCAGCCTACGGTCCTCGCAAACCCCGTCAGACCATCCTCGATCCGTTCACCGGTTACTTGCGCGAGCGCGTGAGCGCCTTTCCGGCTCTGACGGGCTCTCGCCTGTTCCGCGAGATCAGGGAGCGCGGGTATGCCGGCGGCTACACCGCCGTCACCGACTTCCTGCGCGAGATCCGTCCCGCAACGCCATCCTCCTTCGAGGTCCGCTTCGAGACCGCCCCCGGCGCGCAGGCCCAGGTCGACTTCGCCCAGTTCCAGGTGGTGTTCACCGACGAGCCCTCGGCGCCGCGCATCGTGTGGCTGTTCTCGCTGGTGCTCGGCTACAGCCGCCTGATCTGGGCCCGCTTCGTCCTGCATCAGGATCTGGCCACTCTGCTGCGCTGCCACGTGGCCGCCTTTGAGGCGCTGGGCGGCGTGCCGCACGAGGTGCTCTATGACCGCATGAAGACCGTGGTCACCGGCGAGGCCCATTCCAGCGGCATCGTCTACAATCGCGCGCTCATCGATCTGGCCCGCCACTTCGGCTTCCATCCCAAAGCCTGCCGGCCGTACCGGGCCCAAACCAAGGGCAAGGTCGAGCGGCCGTTCCGCTATATCCGGGAAGACTTCTTCCTGGCCCGCTCCTTCAGCAATCTCGAGGATCTGAACCGGCAGCTGCAGCACTGGCTGGCCACAGTGGCCAACCCCCGCTTGCATGCCACCACACGCCGCATCGTCACCGAAGCCATTGCCGAGGAGCAGTCCTTCCTGCGGCCTTTGCCGCTGGCTGCGTTCCGCTCAGTGCTGCGCCTGGAGCGACGGATCTCCCGCGAGGGTATGATCAGCGTGGGCGGCAACTTCTACAGCGTGCCCGACGCCACCCGCCGGCGCGTGGTCGAGGTGCACACCCTGGCCGACGAGATCCGCATCTTTGAGGAGGGCGAGCTGATTGCCGCCCACCCGGTGCTCGAGGGCCGCCATCAACGCCGGGTTGCGCCCGGACACCGCAAGAGCCTGCCCACAGGGCACAGGCGTGGATTGGACGCTGCCCCGGTCAGCCGCACCGGCGACGTGGTCGCGCAGCGTTCGCTCGAGTTCTACGATGCTGTGGCCCGCCACCTGGCCCGGGAGACCCGCGCATGAGTGCCGCTCTCGAGCTCATTCCTACCACCTTGGAGCGGATCCGCCAGGATCTGGTCGGCCTGAAGATGCCGCGCGCCCTGGAGGCGCTCGATGCCATCGTGCGCCGGCTCGAACAGGGCGAGATCAGCGCGCTGGAAGCCATCAACACGCTGCTGTCCGAGGAACTGACGGTGCGCGAGAACAGCCGCATCAAAACCGGTCTGCGCATGGCGCGGCTGGCGACGATCAAGACCCTGTCGGGCTTCGACTTTGCCTTCCAGCCTTCGCTCGACCGCGACCGGATCCTCACCCTGGCGCAGTTGGGCTTTATCGGCCGCTGCGAGGTGGTGCACTTCCTGGGCCCGCCCGGCACCGGCAAGAGCCACCTGGCCACGGCGCTGGGGGTGGAGGCGGTCAAGGCCGGCCGGAGCGTGTACTTCTGCACGCTGGCGGATCTGATCGGCATGCTGGCGCGTGCCGAGCGCGAGGGGCGTCTGGCGGAGCGGATCCGGTTCTTCTGCCGGCCCGCCCTGCTGATCGTCGACGAGATCGGCTATCTGCCAGTAGTGGAAGGCGGCGCAATCTGTTCTTCCAGCTGGTCAACGCCCGCTATGAGCGCGGAGCGATGATCCTGACCTCGAACCGCGGCTTTGCCGAATGGGGTGACGTGTTTGGCGATCCTGTTGTGGCCACAGCCCTGCTGGATCGGCTTCTGCATCATGCGGTGGTGATCCAGATCGAGGGCTCGAGTTACCGGCTGCGTCAGCATGCCGAACTGATGCCTGAGCATGTCCGCTCCAAAGCACTCATCACACCGCCCAGTCCGGTGCCCGTCTCCCGTCCGCGAGGCCGGCCTCCGAAAAATGGCCCTAAGCCCCTGGGGACGTAACCGGCACAACTGGGGAATTTTACTTCGGCGCTTCTGGAGACGATTCAAACGGCATTGACATCAGTACTTCCCTGGGCGGGTATAACCTCTCCCATGGACGCCCCCCTCAAGTGGTGCTCAACACCTCGGCTCTGGCCCACTAAGCTCGACTTTGGCCATTTTGGCGGGTGAACTTGGAGCGCGAGGCGGCGAAGCGAACGATGCGGTAGACTGGCAGCGTTTCCGCCAAGAGACACCGCCATGCCGGCTCTGCCCGCCCGCTTCGCCGCGATCATTGTAGCGTTTGCGCCGCTGTTTCGCCACCGAACTTGGCTCCATGCCCAGGTGCTGCTCGTTGGAGCCATCCTGGCTCCCGGCAAGCGCACCGTGACCAGTATCCTGCGCATCACAGGCCTCAGCCGCGAGCGCCACTTCGTCAACTATCACCGCGTCCTCAGTCGCGCGCGATGGAACGGCCGCCGCGCCGCTCACCGGCTCCTTGGCTTGCTGATCGACACCTTTGTCCCGGCCGGCCCAGTGATCCTCGGTCTCGACGACACCATCGAGCGCCGCCGTGGCAAGTGCATTGCCGCCAAAGGCATCTACCGCGATCCGGTGCGCTCGTCCGATGCTCACTTCGTCAAAGCCTCGGGCCTGCGCTGGATCAGCCTCATGCTCCTGGCCCCGATCCCGTGGGCGGCCCGCACCTGGGCCTTGCCGTTCCTGACTGCCCTGGCGCCCTCCGAACGGCCCTGCCATGCGCATGGAAAGCGGCACAAGAGGTTGACCGACTGGGCCCGTCAGATGGTGCTGCAGGCTCGCCGTTGGCTGCCCGAGCGCGAGCTGGTGCTGGTGGCTGACATGGGCTTTGCCGCCCTGGAGCTGTTAGCCGCTTTGTCCCGCCGCGGCGTGATCTGCATCACGCGGCTTCGTTTGGATGCTGCCCTCTATGAGCCGGCCCCACCACGCCGTCCCGGAACAAACGGTCGACCCGCACCAAGGGCGCACGCCTGCCGAACCTGTCTGAGGTGCTGAAGCGGACGAGCACACACTGGCGACGGGTCACGGTGCCGGGCTGGTATGGCGAAGGGGATCGGCTGATCGAGTTCTGTTCGGCAACGGCTGTGTGGCGCCACG
>DASZBB010000035.1:0-4279 GCA_035944695.1 Microvirga sp.
CTCGGCCAAGTTCCAGTCTTCCAGCGCAGCCCTGGCCTGCATTCCGGCGAGTCCCGCGAATCTTATTGCGATGCAATATGGAGGTCACCGGAGCTGTCCGACGGCCTCCGTGCTTCATCCATCGCCGCACTGCCTTAAGAAGCTTGGGGGCTTCATGTCCGATATGGCCTTTACCGAGGAAGCCTGTCCTGCGCAGGACAAGGCTCCCGCCGTCCCGCGTTCCCGCCTGGCCGTCGCCCTGATCGAGCTGGCGCTTGCGGTCGGCAGCTTCGGCATCGGCACCGGCGAATTCGCCATCATGGGGCTCCTGCCCAACGTTGCCCAGGAATTCAACGTCACGACGCCCGAAGCCGGCTACGCGATCAGCGCCTATGCCCTCGGGGTCGTGGTGGGGGCTCCCATCATCGCCGTGATGGCGGCAAAGCTCGCGCGCCAGACGCTCCTTCTCCTGCTGATGGCCATCTTCGCCGTCGGCAATGCCGTCAGCGCCGTCGCGCCAACCTTCGAATCCTTCGTGCTCCTGAGGTTTCTCACCGGCCTGCCGCACGGCGCTTATTTCGGCGTGGCCGCGCTCGTGGCGGCCTCCCTGGTTCCGCCGAACAAGCGGACCCAGGCGGTGGCCCGCGTCATGATGGGCCTGACGGTGGCGACCCTGCTCGGCACACCCGTCGCCACCTGGTTCGGACAGATCCTGAGCTGGCGCATCGCCTTCGGGGCCGTCGGCTTCATGGGGGCGCTGACCGTGGTGCTGATCTGGCTGTTCCTGCCGAAGGACAAGGTCAAGGAAGGGGCGAGCCCGATGCGGGAGCTCGGCGCCTTCACGCGCAGACAGGTCTGGTTCACCCTCGGCATCGGGGCCGTGGGCTTCGGCGGCCTGTTCTCCGTCTTCTCCTACATCGCCTCGACGGCAACCGAGGTGGCAGGGATGCCGGAGGGCGCCGTTCCGGTGATGATGGCCCTGTTCGGCTCCGGCATGATCGTCGGCAATCTGGTCGGCGCCTGGTTCGCCGACCGGAACCTGATGGCGACCATCGGAGGCGTGCTCGCCTCCAGCGCGGTGGTCATGACGGTGCTCTGGCTCACCGCCGAGAACCCCTACATGCTGTCGGCCTGCGTGTTCCTGGTCGGCTGCAGCGTCGCCATCGGACCCGCGCTCCAGACCCGCCTGATGGACGTGGCGGCCGATGCGCAGACCCTGGCGGCGGCCCTCAACCATTCGGCCTTCAACATCGCCAACGCCCTCGGCGCCTGGCTCGGCGGTCTCGCGATCGCGGCAGGCTACGGCTTTGCCTCGACCGGATGGGTTGGCGCGGCTCTGGCGGTCGCAGGGCTCGCCGTGTTCGGGTTGTCGTTGGCGAGCGATCAGCGCGCGGCGAAATCGTCCGTATCGCGGGCCTGAGCCGGTCGCGCCACAAAGGTCATGCGGGCCTGGTTGTGGCCGAGGTTCCGCTCGGCGCGCCTGGGCTCGAATCCGGCATCTCCGAGGAGATCCACGATTTCCTCCTCGCTGTACTGCGCCAAGCCGACCTCCTCCCGGATCTTGCGGTATTCCGAGAAGGCCGTCCGGGCGAGGCCGCTCACGGCCGCCCGCAGGAAGCCGCCCTGCCAGGCAAAGGAGATCAGCGCCTTGGCGTCGGTGAGGGGGCTGAGATCAGGCGGGAGGACGTCCCCCAGAACCAGCCTGCCGTCCGCCTTCAGCTTCTCGTGCACGAGCTTCAGCAGGGCGCGGAACTCGTCGAGGGAGAGATACTGGACGAGCGAGTTCACCACGATCAGGTCGAGCGATGCATCCGCAAGATCGGCGACGTCGTCGGTCGGCAGGACGATGATGCGCTCGTTGTCCTGAAACCGCTCGTTCAGGCGCTCCCGCACCAGCGGGGCGGCATCGCTTAAATAAAGTTGTCTGCATTTGGCCGCGACCTTGTCGGCGAACAGCGCCTCGCCGCAGCCGTAATCCAACACGGCCGCCTCAGGGGAGGGGATGAGGCCGATGATGTCGTTGGCAATCAGGCGGTAATGGAGCAGCTTGTGCCGCTCGCTCGCATAGATCGGCGTGTCCTGATTCCAGTAGTCGCGCCAGTTCATCGGAAAAGATCTCTCCCCTGAATTCAGGATGTCTCGGAGGGTGCGGCCGAGTCATGGAGCCTGCCGCGCAGTTTCGCAACCTCCTGAGTCAGGGCGCGGACTTCGTCGAAGGACAATCCCAGCACGCAGCCGACCTGCTTAGGGACCTCCTCGGCCTTCTCCCGGAGGGACCGGCCCGTCTCGGTGAGGGCAATCCTGACCTGCCGCTCGTCCTTCCTGTCGCGGGTGCGGCGGATGTGGCCAGCGGTTTCGAGGCGCTTCAGCAGCGGGGTGAGAGTGCCGGAATCGAGAAACAGCCGATCGCCGATTTCCTTTACGGTGAGATCGTCCTGCTCCCAGAGCACCAGGAGAACCACATATTGCGGGTAGGTCAGGCCGAGGGGGGCCAGGAACTGGCGATAGGCCCGGCTGAAGGCGTGGGAGACGGAATAGAAGGCAAAGCACAGCTGGTTGTCGAGCGCCAAAATTCCGGGCTTCTTCGTCATCGTCACCTCCACACGAAACATCGTATGAAAAAAATATATTGCGCACAATCGAATTCGGGTTTATGCCTATATATAGATTGTACGCAATTGAATTGTAAGCGTGCAATTGACCCGTCGGGCGTGAAGGTCCGGCACTTCAAGGAGCTTTCCGATGACCCCTCTCTACACAGCCCATGCTTCAGCCCGCGGCGGACGCGAAGGCGTCGCCGCTTCCAACGATGGCAAGTTGGAGCTTCGTCTCTCCACGCCGAAGGAGCTCGGCGGCGCGGGCGGCGAGGGGACCAATCCGGAGCAGCTCTTCGCGGCCGGCTACTCGGCCTGCTTCCTGGGCGCGCTGAAATTCGTCGCCTCGCAGAACAAGGTCACGCTCCCGGCCGATGCCCATGTGGAGGCCAAGGTCGGCATCGGCAAGCGCGATGACGGCGCGGGCTTCGGTCTGGTGGTGGAGCTGAAGGCGAACCTGCCCGGCCTGACCGAGGAGCAGGCGACCGATCTGGTGCACAAGGCCGACGTGGTCTGTCCGTATTCGCACGCGATCCGCGGCAACGTGCAGGTCACGCTGTCGGTCTAACGCATAACAGTAAGCCGTAGGGGCGAGGGCCTCCTGCCTTTCCGGGCAGGGGGCCTTTCTATGGTCGGCTCCACAGCTTCATGAGCGCTCCGTCGGGTCCGTCGACCGGGTCGGCATCGGGCAGCGGCACTTGCGCAATGCGCTGCTGCGACGTCGCGAGAGCGGTTGGATCGTCCCGGACGGTCTCGTAATCGGCGCCGTTCGGATAGGCTCCGACCACGGCGAAGTCGTCGCTCGCGTTGATGCGCGCATGGGCAACGCCGGCCGGGATGATCACCACGTCGCCCTCGTTCACCGTGACGAGATCGCCGTCCTCGCCGCCGAAGCGGACCTGTGCCGAACCCGACACTATCCCCAGCACCTCGTGGGTGTTCGGATGGTAGTGATGGTAGTCGTGGATGCCGTCGAGCCAGGCGTTCGTCCAGCCGTTCTTGGCGAAAGTGGCCTTGAAGGATCTGGCGGGATCCTCGGGGGAGGGCGGGATCGCCCCGCGGCGGATCACCAGCGGCAGGGAAGGATTGTTGGGAACGATCCCGTTGCTTTGGAAGACGACCGCTTCCGTTCCGTGAGGCGCGTCATAACGAGCCGCGCCAGCTCCTGTCGGTTGAACCATGCGTGCCTCCTTGGGTCGGGAGAGAACGCATGGTGCCGACGAAAGGTCGAGCGCGACCGTCGAATCCGTCGTCTTACATGCCGATGAGCATGGCCGCGACGGCGCGGTCGATGGACAGGTAGAACATCGCGAAGGCCACGGCCGCCGCGATAGCGAACTCGATGATCTGGTTCTTGAAGATCCGGAACTGGGCGAAGAGGTTCTGGCCGAAGATCGAGACCAGCCAGGCCGCCGTGAGCACCACCGGGAAGATGAAGAGATAGGACCAGGTGCTCTCCACCGGGCCCACATTGGCGGGATCGATCAGGGGGCGGATGTTGCGCACCCAGGGCGCGTAGAGAGCGGCATAGAGCGACGTCAGCCAGGACAGCGTGACGGCGATGCCGAGGTGAAACGTGAACAGGTTGTGCAGCCGGCCGAATTCGCCGGAATCGTCATCGAAATCCATATGAAAACCCCCAAAACAAGGCCCGGAATCATTTTGTTTTTATGGTTAATGATCGGTTACCGTGATTTGGGCGGCTG
>DASZBB010000036.1:0-12290 GCA_035944695.1 Microvirga sp.
TCTACTTCCCGCAGTCGCTGATCAACACCATCCAGTCGACGCAAGACCCCTACAAGACCCGTGGCGTTTCGATCTACACCAACGAGATCGACGTGGTTCGTGAGCAAAGCGGGATTTCGGGAACGGAGGATATCCTGAAGGTGTCCGCAAAGGATGATGGCTCGCTTCACGCAACGATGACGCTTGCCGCCGGGAGCGCCTGATCACCGCCGAATGACATGTCGCCCGGGGCAAGAAGATCATCCCTGGGCGACATCCCTCACCTCGGTGTGCCAATGCGGGCACTACACTCTGTTGCGATCCAGAAAGCCAAGCATGAGTTCGTTGAACCTGTCTGGCCGTTCCCAATTTGCCCAATGCCCGGCCTCGCCGATGATCCGCACTTCGGCATGCCGGATGTGCTCGGCCTGCATCCGCAACAGGACCGGAGGCACGTACAAGTCGGCGCCCCCGGTCATAAGCAGCGTCGGCGTCCTGATCGTTTCCAGCAGCCGCCATGTGAGCGGCTGGCCCAGCTTCTGTTCAACGCGGGTTCCGAGCACAGCTTCCTTGACCAACGCCTCCCAAAGGGCGACGCCATCCGGATCGCCCGCCCTGTAGGATGGGCCGAGTTCCTGAAAGCTATGCGGAAGGTCGGCGAAAAATTTCGGGCGAATGCGTGCGTTTACAGCGGTATAGTCCGGGTCCGTGATGCCCATCAGCGAGGAGAGGATCGTCAGGCTTTGGACCTTCTCCGGATGAACGAGCACGTAGTCGATAGCAAACGAGCCACCATGTGCCGCCGCCACGAGATGTATCTTCCGGAGATCGAGGTGTCCGAGGAGCTTGTCGAGATCCTCCGCGCCATTGCCGGGATTCTCCCGACTGCCCTGGCTGGACTTGTAGTGGCCGCGACGTGAGTATGCAATGACCCGGTATCCCCTCCTGGCGAAGGCCGGCTGCTGATAGCCCCACATCGCCGCGCTGCCTGTGCCCGCATGCATCAGGACCACGGCGGGGCCGTCTCCTCTCGTGTCCCAGTACCACAACTCGACGCCATCGCCGACATCGACCATTCCTTCTGTCTGGGGAACCTGCTCCGGCACTGGAATGGGGGTCCAGACCACGTCTCGGTCGTCGTTGATCGGCATCGGGAGTTCCTGCTGCTGTGCGTTTGCCGAACCGTAGGTCACGACAAAGCTGGCCGCGAGGATTGAGTTCCGAAGAAGCGTCCTCCGGCTTGTTTCTGCATGAGCAAGTCCCTGTTCGGCATCACTCATCGACTTCTCCTCCCGATCATCAACCTGCCTCAGGCAGGACAAGGACGTAACTTCGGACAAGCGCTTCTGCCCGAGGAAGTTCGTAAAATTCCAAGCAGACCTGCACATGGCCATGCAGAACGGCAGAGTTTACCTGTTACCGGACATCCGGCAGTCTCAGGATCGGTCCTGGCTCACGATCTGGAGGAAGTTGGTCACGGCAGGATCCTCCTGATCGCGGCGGAACACGAGATCGATCGCGATCTGCTCCGTGACGCCTTCGATAGGACGGTAAACCACGTTCTCGCCGACATTGATGGAGCTGATCGACGAGGGGAGCACCGCCACCCCCAGCCCGGCGCCGACAAGGCTGATGAGGGCGAAGGCCCCGTCGGCCTTGTATGCCATGCGCGGCGTGAAGCCGACCAGTTGCTGCACATAGGCGCCGTACCCTTCCCCTGCCAGTTTCGTGAAGCCGATGAAGGATTCATCCACGAGCGCCTCCCGCGTGACACGGCTGCGCTGTGCCAGCGGGTGGTCGGCAGGCAGGGCGATCCGCAAGGGCCATTCCGCCAGTCTGATGGCATCCAAGTCCGGAGGCAGGCTCTGGGTAGGCCTGGTGACGAAGCCGACATGGATCCGGCCCTCCAGCACACCCGTGATCTGTGCCTCCGGATGGAGTTCGTGAAGCCCGAGCTCCACGTCCGGGACGTGCTGCCTGTAGTGCCGGATGGTCGTCGAGAGGACGCCCGAATAGGCACCATTGGCATCGTAGCCGATGTCGATGTGGCCGATCTCGCCCCGGCCGGCCCGGCGGGCCACCACGGCAGCGTGCTCGGCCTGCTCAAGGGTGCGGCGGGCCTCCTTGAGGAACAACCGACCCGCCTCCGTGAGGGTCACCACCCGATTGGTCCGGGCGAGGAGCCGCACCCCCAGGGTGTCCTCCAGGGCCTTGATCTGGATGCTTAGGGCAGGCTGCGCGATGTGAAGCCGCTCGGCGGCGCGGCCGAAGTGCAGCTCCTCGGCGGTTGCGATGAAGTAGCGGAGCTGGCGCAGGTCCATTGATATGTTTTACCAATCGTACTGTCTAAAACAATATATTGGACGCTTAGATTGGGTGCAAGTATTCCATGCTGAGGCATTGGCCTACGACAGGGCGGAGGCGCGCGGAATGAAACACGGCAATCGAGGGCGGAAATCGGCCTGCTGGGCGTCAATCCTTGCCGTAAGCGGCCTCGTGGCCTGCCAGCAGGAGGCAGCCCGGCCGGAGAAGCCTCCCACCATGGTGCAGGTCGAGACGGCCACGCTGACGGACTACGCCCCTACCGTCCGGCTCACGGGCGAGATCCGGGCGCAGGTTGAGAGCGAGCTGTCGTTTCGCGTCAGCGGCCGCGTTGCCGAGCGCTCGGTCAACGTCGGCGACCATGTGACGGCCGATCAGGTGCTGGCCCGGATCGACCCTCAGGAGCAGCAGGCCAGCATCACAGCGGCAGAGGCTGCCGTTCGCGCTGCCGAGGCGGTCCTGCGCCAGACGGCCTCAGCCTTTGATCGCCAGAAATCCTTGCTCGCGCGAGGCTTCACGACCCAGCGGGAGCATGACCAAGCTGAAGAGGCCTTCCGCACGGCCCAGGCGTCGCTCGACACTGCAAGGGCCCAGCTCGGCACCGCGCGGGACCAGTTGTCCTACACGGTGCTGCGGGCAGGCGCTCCCGGCGTGATCACGGCCCGCAATGTGGAGGCGGGGCAGGTCGTGCAGGCGGCGCAGGCCGTCTTCTCGATTGCCCGGGACGGACCGCGCGACGCGGTTTTCAACCTCCACGAGTCGATCTTCACCCGTGAACTCGCAAACCCCGCCATTGAGCTGACCTTGGTGTCCGATCCGGCAGTGCGGGCGACCGGCACCGTGCGCGAGATCTCCCCGACCGTGGACACCTCCAACGGAACGGTGAGGGCCAAGGTCGAAATCAAGCGCCCCCCGGCCGCCATGACGCTGGGCGCCGCAGTGATCGGCCAGGGTCGGTTCCAGCCTCGCAAGCTCGTGGTGATCCCGTGGAATGCCCTTGCCTCCGCGAGCGGCGAGCCGGCGGTGTGGATCGTGGATCCGCAGACCAAGGCGGTATCGCTCAAGCCCATCACCGTCGAGGCCTACGAGACCGGGAAGATCGTCGTCCGGTCAGGGATCCAGCCGGGTGAGACCGTGGTCACAGGCGGGGCGCAGTTGCTGCGTCCCGATCAGGTTGTCGCGTTTGCAGGGGAAGCTGTCCAATGAAGCGTATCCTGAATTCCCTCGCCACTATCGGGGCAGTGGGCCTGCTTGCCGCCTGCCAGGACCAGCAGCACGCCGAGGCACCACCCGCTCCGAGGCCGGTTCTCTCGATCATCGTCGCCCCACAGGCTGAGCAGACCGTGGGCTTCTCCGGAACCGTGGAGGCCCGATACAGGTCCGATCTCGGCTTCCGGGTGCTTGGGCGGATCGTCAGCCGCGACGCAAGCGTCGCCGACGTCGTCAGGAAGGGACAGAGGCTGGCCACCCTCGACCCGGTCGCCTACCAGCTTGCGGTACGCTCGGCCCAGGCCGACCTCGCCAGCGCCACTGCCCAACTGGAGAATGCGGCCGCAACGGAGGTCCGCCAGCGCACGCTGCTCCAGCAGAACATCACCTCCGAGGCGCAGTTCGAAGCCGCCCGGCAGGCCCGGGAGTCGGCCGAGGCGGGCGTCACCCGCGCCAAGGCGAACCTCGCCAAGGCGGAGGAGCAATTCGGCTACACCGAACTTCGCGCCGACTTCGATGGGGTCGTCACCGCGGTCACGGCCGAACCCGGGCAAGTGGTCCAGCCGGGACAGACGGTGGTCTCGCTGGCCCGTCCGGACGTGCGCGAGGCGGTCATCGATCTGCCCGAGACCATCGGGCGGGGTCTCAGCCCAGGCGCCCGCTTTGACGTTGCCCTGCAACTCGATCCATCCATCCGCGCCGCTGGATCCGTGCGGGAGGTCGCCCCGCAGGCGGATCCGGTCACGCGCACGGTTCGGGTGAGGATCACGCTCGACAAGCCGCCGGAGAGTTTCCGGATCGGGACCACGGTCACCGCGACGGTGACGACCCAGGCCCCTCCCGGCATTGAGCTGCCGGCCTCGGCCCTGCTGGAGAAGGACGGCCGGACGATGGTCTGGACCGTCGATCCCGCAGCCAGGACCGTATCGACCCGGGACGTGACGATCGCTGCACGGAACGGTTCCTCCATTCGGATCGCGAACGGACTTGAGTCCGGCACCCGCGTGGTCACTGCCGGCGTGAACAGCCTCACTCCCGGTCAGACAGTCAAGATCGCAGACGAGAGCTCCCGATGAAAAGCCGCTTCAACCTGTCCGACTGGGCGCTCGAGCACCGCTCCCTCGTCTGGTACTTCATGATCGTGTCCGCCATCGCGGGTGCCCTGGCCTACATGAGCCTGGGGCGCGAGGAGGACCCGTCGTTCACCATCAAGACCATGGTGATCGCCGCCCAGTGGCCCGGAGCCACGATCGAGGACACCGCCCGCCAGGTCACGGACCGGATCGAGAAGAAGCTCGAGGAGCTCGAGGCCCTCGACTACACCCGCAGCCAGACCACGCCGGGCCAGACCACCATCTTCGTCAACCTGAAGGACACGACCAAGGCCCGCGATGTGCCCGGCACCTGGGTCAGGGTCCGCAACATGATCAACGACATTAAGGGCGAGTTTCCCAGCGGCGTCGTGGGTCCGTTCTTCAACGACGACTTCGGCGACGTCTACGGCAACATCTATGCGTTCACCTCGGACGGGCTGACGCAGCGGCAACTGCGCGACTACGTTGAGGACGTGCGCGCCAAGGTGCTCACGGTGCCGAACATCGGCAAGGTGAACCTGATCGGGGCCCAGGACGAGGTGATCTTCCTGGAGTTCTCGACCCGCGAGATCGCCGCCCTCGGCATCAGCCAGCAGGATGTGGTGCAGACGCTCCAGGCCCAGAATGCGATCACGCCCTCCGGCGTCATCCAGGCCGGACCCGAACGCATCAGCGTCCGGGTGACCGGGCAGTTCACGTCGGAGGAAAGCCTGCGCGGTCTCAACCTTCGCGTCAACGACCGCTTCTTCCGGCTCAGCGACGTCGCCACCATCTCCCGCGGCTACGCCGATCCGCCGCAGTCGCTGTTCCGTGTCAACGGCCAGCCGGCGATCGGGCTCGCCATCGGCATGAAGCCCGGAGCGAACCTGCTGGAGTTCGGCGAGGCGCTGAAGGAGCAGATGAACCGGATCATCGCAGACCTGCCCATCGGGGTGGGCGTGCATCTGGTGGCCGACCAGCCCGTGGTGGTCGAGGAGGCCGTCGGCGGCTTCACCAAAGCCCTGTTCGAGGCCGTGGCCATCGTGCTGGTCGTCAGCTTCGTCAGCCTCGGCATGCGGGCAGGCTTCGTGGTCACGCTGTCGATCCCGCTCGTGCTCGCCATGACCTTCGTGGTCATGCAGTATCTCGACATCTCGTTGCAGCGCATTTCGCTGGGCGCCCTGATCATCTCGCTCGGGCTTCTCGTGGACGATGCCATGATCGCCGTCGAGATGATGGTGGCGCGGCTGGAGGCCGGCGACAGCTTGAAGAAGGCGGCCACCGCCGTTTACGCCTCCACCGCGTTCCCGATGCTGACCGGGACACTGGTCACCGTCGCGAGCTTCATCCCGGTCGGACTCAACAACAGCAGCGCGGGCGAGTTCACCTACACGCTGTTCGTGGTGATCGCCGTCTCGCTGCTGCTGTCGTGGATCGTCGCGGTTCTGTTCGCGCCCCTGCTTGGCGTGACGCTTCTGCCGAAGACCATGAAGAAGCACCATGACAAGCCGAGCCGCCTCGGACCAGTGCTGTCGCGCGTCCTTGTGGGCGCCATGCGCTGGCGCTGGCTGACCATCGGCGTGACGGTCGCGATGTTCGGCGTCTCGATCTACTCCATGCAGTTCGTGCAGCAGCAGTTCTTCCCGTCGTCGGACCGCAACGAGCTCGTCGTCGACTTCACGCTGCCGCAGAACGCCTCGATCGCCGAGACCAAGGCGCAGATGGACCGCTTCGAGGCGAAGCTCGCAGGCAACCCCGACATCGAGCACTGGTCGTCGTACGTCGGGCAGAGCGCGGTACGGTTCATCCTTTCCATCGATGTGCAGCCGACGAGCCCCAGCTACGGCCAGATCATCATCGTGACCAAGAGCATCGAGGCACGTGAACGCCTTGAGGCCGAACTCAAGAGGATCGTCCGACAGGAATTCGCCGGGCTGGACGTGTACGTGGACCTGCTCCCGCTCGGTCCCCCGGCGGGACGGCCGGTGCAGTACCGCGTGAGCGGACCCGACATCCAGAAGGTCAGGGGCCATGCGCAGCAACTCGCCGCCATCGCGGGCGCGCACCCCCTGGTCAGCGACATCACCTTCGACTGGAACGAGCCCGCCCGGGTGGTGAAGGTCGATGTCCTCCAGGACAAGGCGCGCCAGCTCGGCGTGACCTCCCAGGACATCGCCGGCTCCCTCAACGGCATTGTGGGTGGCACGAGCATCACCCAGGTGCGGGACGCGATCTACCTCGTCGACGTGGTGGGCCGGGCACGCGCGGCCGAGCGGCAATCGATCGAGACGCTCCAGAACCTGCAACTCCCTGGCAAGGACGGCGAATCCGTGCCGCTGGCAGCGGTCGCGACCTTCCACTACGACCTCGAGCAACCGGTGGTCTGGCGCCGCAGCCGGGTGCCGACGATCACGATCAAGGGCGGCATCATCGACGCCACCCAGCCGGCGACGGTCGTCCAGCAGCTCGAGCCCAAGGTTCAGGAGTTCGCCCGGACACTCCCCGCCGGCTACAAGGTGACGGTGGCTGGCCCTGTTGAGGAGAGCGGCAAGGCACAGGGACCGATCGCGGCCGTGGTTCCGCTCATGCTGTTCGCCATGGCGACGATCCTGATGATCCAGTTGCAGAGCTTCTCCCGGCTGTTCCTGGTCGTGGCGGTGGCTCCGCTCGGGCTGATCGGTGTGGTGGCGGCCCTGCTTCCCAGCGGTGCGCCCATGGGGTTCGTCGCCATCCTGGGCGTGCTGGCGCTGATCGGCATCCTGATCCGCAATTCGGTGATCCTCGTCGTGGAGATCGAGAACCTGCGCCGGGCCGGCGTCGCGGCGTGGGATGCGGTGATCGAGGCCACCACGCACAGGACGCGGCCGATCCTGCTTACGGCAGCCGCCGCGAGCCTGGCGCTGATCCCGATCTCGCGCGAGGTGTTTTGGGGGCCGATGGCCTACGCGATGATGGGCGGCATCATCGTGGGCACGGTGCTGACGCTCCTGTTCCTCCCAGCGCTTTACGTGGCCTGCTTCCGCATCAAGGCGCCGCCGCGATCCGAGCCGGAGCCGGCATCGACCGCAGTTGCCCACGAGTCCGCGTAAGCCGCAGTGACCGATCGAATGATGCTTGTACGGCCCTGTGCTCCCTCCACGCAGGCCGCACGAGCATCGGGCCCCGGCTACGATGCCGGGGCCCATCGCCAACCCCATCACAGGTGACAGGGATGCATCATGCTCAGTAACGATCCTCACCCCGGTGACCGGCGACACCTCGATCTCCGGAGCGCCATCAGGAAGCGCCAGATCCTGGACGGTGCCCGCCAGGTCTTCCTCCTGAACGGCTATTCGGGAGCCAGCATGGAGGAGATCACGGCCCAGACCGGGGCCTCCAAGGGTTCTATCTATCATCACTTCGACAGCAAGGACGTGCTGTTCAAGTCTCTGATCAGGGCGGAAGCGGAGCGGATCGCACGATCGCTGCCGTCGCCCGATCCCGACGATCCCGATCCGGGGTCCGCCTTGCGGCAGATCGGCATCGCCATCCTTGAGGCCTTGGACAACCCGGGCACAGTCGCAACCCTGCGCCTGATCATCGGGGCGCTCGGCCGGTTTCCCCACCTGGGCGAGGAGTTTCTCCAGGAGAGCCTGGGGCCGATGGTGGAGCGGATCACGGTGTATCTCGATGTCCGTATGGCCGCGGGGGACGTTCGGGTTGGGGACACCCGTGGCGCAGCGGAGCAATTCGCCAGGCGCTGCCTGTCGCACGTGATGGAGCGTGTTCTCGTGCCTGACCGGCCCCGCCAGACGGAGGCGGGGCGCGCCGCCCTAGCGGTGGGCGTGCTGCGGGACTTAGGTCTCGCTACTCTTTCAAACAAGGACGTGTGATGCCCCGCTGGCTCCCGCTCATCATCGCGCTGTCGATCTGCGGCGGCACGCTCTACATCGCGTTCTTCCGTTAGCCGGACGAGAGGAGTCAGCATGGACGTCAACCCGCAATGGATCGCCCTGGTCTCGGCCTGCACTGCCATGATTGCGGCAGTGGCCGGACCGTACGTCAACACGCGGATCGCTGGCTTGCAGTTCAAGGCGAACGTCCTGTCGGTCAACCGCCAGAAGTGGATCGAGACCCTGCGCGACCTCGTGTCCAGCCTCAACTCGCAGCTTCTCACCGCCGCGGTGGTGCGGCAGTCCGTGGAGGAGCCTGCCGGCATCCTCATCGCCCGCGACCCCGAGCTGTTCAGGCGCGTGGAGGGACTGATCCGGACGGCGGCCAAGATCGAGCTGATGCTCAATCCTTTGGAACAGGATCACCAGCGGCTCAATGGTCTCATGCAGGACGCAATTGACCAGCTTCGGCGTCCCTCGCCGGAGCACGATGTCGAGGACCGTGTCGAGCATGTCTGCCGCGACATCATCCAGGTCACGCAGGGCATCCTCAAGCAGGAATGGGTGCGGGTGAAACGTGGCGCATGAAAAATCCGGTCCGCGTGGCGGGCTCTGTTGGAAAGCCTGAACACAGGAGGCTCAATTGACGAATCCTCATCACGTGGTCGTGGTCGGCGGGGGCATTGCCGGGCTTGAGATTGCCAGCAAGCTGCCGCAAGCCGGGCAACGCCAGCCGATCTCGATAACCCTGGTCGACCGAGAGCTCGCATATGTCTGGAAACCCATGCTGCATACGATCGCGGCAGGCACGAGCGATGTGTTCCAGCAGCAAACCAACTACATCGCCCAGGCGCGGGATCGCCGTTTCGTGTTCCAGCCAGGCGAACTCATGGGGATCGAACGCGGTTCCCGGGACGTTCACCTCGGCCCCGTGACGTCGCAGGACGGTCGTGTCCTCCTGCCCCAGCGGACCATCCGCTATGACACGCTGATCCTGGCCGTCGGCAGCCAGGCCAACGACTTCGGCACTCCGGGGGTGGGCGAACACTGTCATACGATCGACAGCCGCACGCAGGCGATGGCCTTCAATGGCGAGATCCGCACCCGCTTGCTGGAAAGCCTGGCCTCCAAGGGCACGCTCACCATCGCAGTGGTCGGCGGCGGGGCGACGGGCGTGGAGCTTGCGGCGGAGTTGATCCAGCTTTCCGAGATCGTTGCCTTCTACGGCGCAACGGGATTCCCGAGTCAGGTCAGGGTGATCCTGATCGAGAGCGGCCCGCGCCTGCTGGCCGCCTTCCCCGAACGGGTTGCGCTCGCAGCGCGGGATCGGCTCGAGAAGCTTGGAATCAGCGTGGTGACACATGCCCGGGTGGTCGCCTCGGAAGCCGCCGGCCTGCGGCTCCAGGATGGCACCTTGATCGAAGCGGACATGCAGGTGTGGGCTGCGGGCGTAAAGGCGCCTGCCGTGATCGCCGGGATCGAGGGTCTGGAGACCACGCGCAATGGCCAGCTTGTCGTGACACCGACGCTTCAGACAACCCGAGACCCTCACGTGTTCGCCGTAGGCGACTGCTCGAGCCTGCCCTCATCGTCAGATGGGAGGCCATTGCCGCCCACCGCGCAGGTCGCGCACCAGCAGGCGGCTTACCTCATCCGGCATCTGCCTGGATGGCTCAACGGAGGTGAATTGCCGCCGTTCCGATATCGGGAGTTCGGGTCGCTGGTGTCGCTCGGCGGGTACGGGGCGTACGGGTCGCTCGGTCAGTTCGGCCTGTTCAGCGACGGGTTCATCAAGGGACGCGTGGCCCAACTGGGCCATGTCATGCTCTATCGCAGCCATCAGGCCCGTCTGCATGGGTTCTGGCGCGGCAGCCTCCTGTGGCTGGCCGACACGATCAACGCATACGTTCGTCCGCGCCTCAGGTTCGAATGATCGCGCCAGCCCCCGCACGGTGGTACGGTGTCCGCCCGTCCGTCTGCCTCTCCCTTTCCGCCCATGCTCCAGGACAATGAGTCGATCATGATCAAAGCGTCCCGCTCCTCTCCGGCAGCAACACTTGCCACGTCCAGTGACCCGGAGCGTGCGACGCGCGATATTGGGCGGTCCGCCGTCCAGCTTCTGCTGGTGCTGACCGTCTTCCTGCTCGCCGGGTGCGCCACGAGACCCGGCAGCGACAGCCTGGTGCCCGCCGCCGTTTCAGCGCCGGGCGCGAAACTCGTCACGGTCTTCGTCGCGACCAACCGGCTTCCGGACGGGGTCGGGTATGGCAGCGGACGAGCGGCGGAACTGCGCTATGAGGAGCTCACGATCTCGATCCCGCCGGGTCATCGACCGGGGAATATCGAATGGTCGCAGGAGCGTCAGCAGGATCCGGCTGTCAGCTTCGTCACCGTGCGTCGGCAACGGCTCGACGAGACCGGCTTCAGGCAGCGCATCACCTCGCGAGCAAAAGACGGTGGTCACGTCGGCGTCTTCGTCCATGGCTACAACTACAGTCTCCAAGAGGCGGTGTTCCGCCTTGCGCAACTGGGTGCAGACATCGGGGACGTGACGGTTCCAATCCTGTTCTCGTGGCCCTCCGAGGCGGCGGTCGCGGGTTACGTCGCCGACCGCGACGCGGTCACCTACTCGCGAGACCACCTGGCACATGTCCTGCGGACCCTGAGCCGCATCCGGTCGAATGAGCGGGTGACGCTGGTGGGCCACAGCATGGGAGCCTGGCTGGTGATGGAGACGTTGCGCCAACTCCGCCTCGAGGAACGGGACGAGGTCATCAAACGGTTCCAGGTCGGCCTCGCGGCTCCCGACATAGACGCTGACGTGTTCCGCGCCCAGGTTTCCGTGGTCGGCCCACTGTCGCCTCCGCTGACGGTTCTCGTGTCGACCGATGACCGTGCCCTTGCCGTCTCCAGCCGTCTGGCAGGTGACCGACCAAGGGTTGGCGGCCTCAACGTGGCCGATCCCCTGATGCAGGAAGTCGCGCGACGCGAGGGCATCCGCTTCGTCGACATCTCCTCCGTCGAGGCGAGCGACGGCTTCAACCACGACCGGTTCGTGCAGTTCGCCTTGCGGTCGGGCGTGACGGCGCAGGGCGGTGCCAATTCCTTGCAACAGGCGGGTGCCTTCGTCTTCAACGCTGCCGGAGCCGTGGTGTCGAGTCCGTTCACGCTGGCTGGACGCGCGCTTGCAGGGCAATAGCAGAGGAATGCCCGCCTCGTGGCGTGAATTCCAAGCCGTGAGTTCCAAGGGGCATGCCGTCAGCGAGGCAACGGATCCTTCATCGTCCGGCACGTACGGTGGTCCCGGAGGAGCGTGGTGATGGCTGTCGGTAGGCAAACGAGCAGGGCGCCGGGACACCGGAAGGCCAATCCATGTTTAGGCAGGTTGGCGGGAGGCTGGCGCGTTGCCCTGGCTTCAGGGTTTCTGATTGCTTCGCTGATTGCGGAAACACCCGGCAAAGCCGACGAGTTCGACCCTCTTGCCGCGTACGAGGAGGCGAGAGTTCTGAACGATCAGTGGCAGGCTTGCGCCGCATCTTTCGTAAGGGGAAAGCTCCGGTCCCGGAGCACGGCGGAGCAGATTGCGGAACAGGCTCTTAATAGATGCCTCGCACAGCAGGGCCGTCTGAGCCGCTTCCTGGTTGCGAGGCTCGGAAGAAAGGACGGGCGCAACGTGATGGCGTTCCTGGGCGAGAAGTACCGATTGGGCCTGGTTGCTGCCATCCTTGAGCTGCGGGCACGCCGCTAAACCCGATCTGTTAGATCAGCACGCGCCATCACCGCTGCTCTTTACGAGCAGCTTTGAATCAGAAATCAGGCGGGATGGGGATCTCCT
>DASZBB010000037.1:0-6689 GCA_035944695.1 Microvirga sp.
ACCGAGCTTTGCACGGTGATCGGCGACCGCGACACGGGCGCGGTCGCCACCATCGAACACCTCATGGCGGCTCTGTCCGGCCTCGGCATCGACAACGTCCTCGTCGAGATCGACGGGCCGGAGGTTCCGATCCTGGACGGCAGCTCGGCCCCCTTCATCGATGCCGTCGACCAGGTCGGCATCGCCGTTCAGGGCGCCACCCGCCGCTACCTCAAGGTGCTCAAGCCGGTCCGCGTCACGCAGGGCAAGGCCTTTGCCGAGCTTCTTCCCAACGACCGCGCCTTCCGCCTGGACGTGGAGATCGATTTCCCCACTCCGGTGATCGGCCGCCAGCGCAAGGTCATCGACCTGTCGCCCTCCGTCTTCCGCCGGGAGATCTCCCGCGCCCGCACCTTCGGCTTCATGCGCGACGTGGAGAAGCTCTGGAGCGCGGGCTTTGCGCTCGGGGCCTCCCTGGAGAACACGGTCGCCATCGGCGACGACGGCATCATGAATCCCGAGGGCTTGCGCTATGCGGACGAGTTCGTCCGCCACAAGCTGCTCGACGCGGTCGGCGACCTGTCCCTCGCGGGCCTGCCGCTGCTCGGCACCTACCGCTCCTATTGCGGCGGCCACCGCATGAACTTCTCGGTGCTCGAAGCCCTGTTCTCGAACCGGTCCAACTATGCGATCGTGGACGCCGTTCCGCGCCGCGAGACGGGCTATGCCGAGATCGGCAGCGTGGCGGCTTCGGTTCTCGCCCCCGAGATGCACTAAGGCGCCTTCGGGCAGTCCGATATCCGGGGTCCAGGCAGCAAGCGCCCATTGGCCGCATGATTTCATGCAGGCTTTCTTAATTCCTGTTGGGTAAACCCTCACGTATGGGCTTGGCTCTGCCCCTATGCTTGGGCTAAAGAACGCTCGGTGCATCGTTAAAACATCGGGCACGGTTTTTGGAGGACCGCGAGGCATGTCGTTCGCGAAGGCTTATGCAGGTATGAAAGGCGCGTCCGCCCGCGCTGTGATCCTTGGCGTCTGCGCCTTGGGGCTCGCGGGCTGCGAATCCCTTTCGTCGCTCAACCCGTTCGACAAGAGCGAGACCTACAAGCCCGAAATCGTGGCCAATGCCCCGGCGGAGGAGATCTACAACGACGGTCTCGCCCGGGTGCAGAAGGGCGACTTCGACGGGGCGGTGAAGAAGTTCAGCAGCCTCGACAAGCAGTATCCCTATTCGGAGTGGTCCCGCAAAGGGCTAATCATGGAGGCCTACGCCAATTACGAGGGCGGCTTCTATGAGGAATCCATCACGGCATCGAAGCGCTACCTCCAGAGCTATCCGAACACCTCGGACGCGGCCTATGCCCAGTACCTGATGGCGTCGTCCTATTACGACCAGATCCCGGACATCACTCGCGACCAGGAGAAGTCCGAGCGGGCCATCCTGGCCCTGCAGGAGCTGATCCAGCGCTATCCCAATTCCGAATACGTGGCCGACGCCCGGAAGAAGCTTCAGGTCGCCAGCGACCAGCTCGCCGGCAAAGAGCTGGAGGTTGGCCGCTTCTATCTGCAGAAGCGCAATTACGCGGGCGCCATCAACCGCTTCCGCACCGTGGTCTCGCGCTACCAGACGACCCGCCACGTGGAAGAGGCCCTCGAGCGTCTCACCGAAGCCTACATGGCCATGGGCATCGTCAGCGAGGCGCAGACCGCTGCCGCGGTTCTCGGCCACAACTTCCCTGACAGTCCCTGGTACAAGGACGCTCACGCTCTGCTGACCAAGGGCGGCGTCGAGCCGCGCGAGGATTCCCAGTCCTGGATCAGCAAGGCCTTCCGCGGCGTTCCCCAGGTCGGTCAGCGCACGGGCTAAGCCTCACCCTCCATGCTCATCCAGCTGGCGATTCGCGATATCGTCCTCATCGACAGGCTTGAGCTTCACTTCCATGAGGGGCTGAGTGTCCTCACGGGTGAGACCGGCGCTGGCAAATCCATCCTGCTCGATGCCTTCGCCCTGGCCCTCGGCGGCCGCGGCGACGGCAGCCTCGTGCGCCACGGCGAGAATCAGGGCCAGGTCACGGCCGTCTTCGATTGCCCCCTCGACCATCCGGCCCGCCGCATCGCGGCGGACGCCGATATCGACGTGGACGGCGATCTCATCCTGCGTCGGGTGCAGGTGGCGGACGGGCGCACCCGCGCCTTCGTGAACGACCAGCCGGTCAGCGTCCAGGTGCTCAAGGCCATCGGCGCGACCCTGGTCGAGATCCACGGCCAGCACGACGACCGCGCCTTGGTCGATCCGGCCACGCACCGCGCGATTCTCGATGCCTTCGGCGGCCTGGCGAGCGAGCTCCAGGCCGTGGGAGACGCCTCGCGCCGGGTCCGCGAGGCGCGGCATGCCCTGCACGAGCACCGCAGCCGCATCGACAAGGCCCGCAAGGAGGCCGATTTCCTGCGCCACGCGGTCGAGGAGCTGACCACGCTCAACCCGCAGGCCGGGGAGGAGGAGGCCCTGGCCGAGCGCCGCGTGATCATGATGCAGTCGGAGAAGGTCGCGCAGGACCTCAACGAGGCCTATGAGGTCGTCGCTGGCAACACGTCTCCGGTCAATGAGCTCTCGGCTGCCGTGCGCAAGCTGGAGCGCCGCGGCGCCCAAGCGCCGGCCCTCGTGGAACCCAGCGTCAAGGCGCTCGATGCGGCGCTCGTGGCCATCGACGAGGCTAGGGCGGCTCTCGAGGACGCGATCCGCGCCACCGAATACGATCCGCGCGAGCTGGAGCAGACGGAGGAGCGCCTCTTCGCCCTGCGCGCCGCCGCCCGCAAGTACGACGTCCCGGCGGACGAGCTCGCCGCCCTGCGGCAGCGTTTCGAGGAGGACGTGGCCGCCATCGATGCGGGCGAGGAGCGGCTCGCCGACCTGGAGAGGGCTCTGAAGGAGGCCGACGCCACCTATGTGAAGGCCGCCAAGACGCTGTCCGCAGGTCGGAAGAAGGCCGGGCAGGCGCTCGACGCCGCCGTCCAGGCCGAGTTGCCGCCCCTCAAGCTCGAACGGGCCCGGTTCATCACGGACATCCAGATCGACGAGACGAGCCGCGATCCGAGCGGCTTCGAGCGTGTGGAGTTCTGGGCCCAGACGAATCCTGGCACCCGGCCCGGCCCCCTCATGAAGGTGGCCTCGGGGGGCGAATTGTCCCGCTTCATGCTGGCCCTGAAGGTGGTGCTGGCGGACAAGGGCTCGGCCCCGACCCTTGTGTTCGACGAGATCGACACCGGCGTCGGCGGCGCGGTGGCGGACGCCATCGGCCAGCGCCTCGCACGCCTGGCGCAGAAGGTGCAGGTGATGGCCGTCACCCATGCGCCCCAGGTCGCCGCCAAGGCCGGCAGCCACTTCCTCATCGCCAAGGAGGGTGTGCGGGGAGCCGAGGACCGGGTCGCCACCCGGGTGATCCCGCTCGAAGCCACGCCGCGCCGGGAGGAGATCGCCCGCATGCTGGCCGGCGCGACGATCACCGAGGAAGCCCGCGCGGCAGCGGCGCGGTTGCTCGAAGCGGCTGCGCATTGACGGCTGCCGTTACGGCGGCCCGATTGATCGCCCATTCACGTCATCACCCGCGCCTCGTGCCGGCGATCTCGATCGGAAAAGCGCAACGCCTCATGGGGCCGGGATGGCCGATACAGGGCCGGCCCGGAGGTCGAAGAGTATCATTCCCGTCGGCCGCGGGCGGGGGAATGACATCCATGGCCAGGCCTTATCGGCGCCTATAGCGGTCCGCGAGCAGGTCTCACCAGCAGTCCGGGTCAGGCCGCCGGGGCGTTCTCCCGGAAGGGCTGCAGTTGGGCTTCCAGGGCACGCTTGAAGGCCGGCCGCTCCGTGCACCGGCGGACATAGGCGCCCAGATTGGCATAACGCTCCAGAAGCCCCGTCTCGACGAGTTCGCGTAGGACCATGGCCATCATCAGGTCGCCGGCGGTGAAACGGTCCTCGAGATAATCCCGCTCGCCGAGCCAGGCGCTGAGGGAGGCCAGGCGCTTGCACAGCATGGCCTCGGCCTGCGGGCGGCGCTCCTTCGTCCATGCCTCGCCGGCATGGAAGACGTCGAGCTGAACAAGGTTCTGCACATGCGGCTCGACCGAGTTCAGGGCGGCGATCACCCAGGTCATCACCCGGGCGCGGCCCGCCTCGTCCGCCGGTGCGAGCGCCTCGGACCGCATCGCGATATGCAGCACGATCGCGCCGGATTCGAAGATCTCGACCGCCTCGTCCCTGTAGGCGGGGACCTGGCCGAAGGGCTGCCATTCCCGATAGGCCGTGGTGGCCTGGATCGCCGGATCGATCAAGGTCGCCTCGTAGGGCAAGCCGGCTTCTTCGAGGGCCCAGCGGACGCGAAGATCGCGGACATAGCCTTGTGCGAAGGGCGGAACCCATTTGAAGGCCGAAACATGGATGTTCATAGGGTTGCTCCCGGGTTCATGATTTGCGCGGGCCGACGAGACCGAACAGGGCCCCCTGCGGATCGCCCGCGACGATGATGAAGACGCCGCCCGGCACCTCGGCTGGACCGTAATGGATCGTCCCCCCGTTGCCGGACACGGCCCGTGCCGCAACATCGATATCTTCGACGCCGAAGTAGAAGGTCCAGGCGGGCGGCGGCCCATCGGGCGTGCGCCTCATGACGGCCCCGATGGTCCGGCCGCCATGATCGATGAATTGATAATCGCCCATCTCGCCCATGGGCATGGCGTCGCCCTTCGTCCAGCCGAAACGGGCGGTGTAGAAGGCGAGCGCCGCCGCTGGATCGGACGTTGAGAGCTCGTTCCAGTTGCAATGGCCGAACTTGTTCTGGTCGAAGGACGTGCTCGTCCCGTCCATGGCGCCGCGCATCACGTAGAACGTGACGCCCTGCGGATCGGCGAGCATGGCGAAGCGGCCGACGCCGGGAATGTCAGCGGGCGGCATGTGCTGGGTGCCGCCGTCCCGCACGATCTCGGCCGCCGCATCGACGTCGTCGACGGCCACATAGCCGAGCCAGGTCGGGCGCATGCCCGCCCGTTCGGCCCCGGCCGGAAGGGGCATCAGCCCGCCTACCTCCGCGCCGCCGATGCTAAAGATCCGATAGCCGCGGTCGGAACCCTCCGCAGGCCGCTCCTGCCATCCGATGACCGCCCCATAGAAGCGCGCGGCGGCGTCGGGATCGTTGGTCAGGAGTTCATACCAGATGAAGTCGCCGTGCTGATTGGCCATGGGGCACCTCCAGGCGCATCGTGCGGAAAAGTGGTTCCGGTTTTCCGCATCAACGATGCGCTCATCAAGAAAAGGAGCATCGGAAGGGTCCCAAAAGTGGCGTCCACTTCTGGGTCCGCTGCTAGACGTCGAGGATCGGCATGAAGCCGCCGAAGATCATGCGCTTGCCGTCGAAGGGCATCTGCTCGCCCATGGCCTGCATGCGCGGATCGGTCATGATCTTCTGATTGGCGGCGTCGCGGACCTCCTTCGAGGGGTATTCGATCCAGCTGAACACCACGACCTCGTCGTCCTTGGCCTGCACCGAGCGGCGGAAATCGGTGAGCTTGCCGTCCGGCACGTCGTCGCCCCAGCATTCCACCATCCGGGTGGCGCCGAACTCCTTGAACAGGGGTGCCGCCTCGGCAGCATGCTTGCGATATTCTTCCTTCTTGTCCGCCGGCACGGCGAGCACGAAGCCATCGACATACTTCATCGCGTATCTCCCTCGGGTGTATTGGAATCGAAGCGTGGCTGCGCGGCGCTTCCCACGCCTGTTCTCCTTGACAAATGAGTTGATATCAACATAATTAGACCATGTCAAACCCTCAGGACGTTCCTTTCGAGACCACCCACCTGATCCGCGACGCCTGCCTGTGCCTTCATGTCCAGCGCGCGGCCCGGACCCTGTCGCGCCTGTTCGACGAGGCCCTGCGGCCGGTCGGGCTCACCTCCGGCCAGTTCTCGCTCCTGAATGCGCTCAACCGTCCGACGCCCCCGTCCATTGCCCCGGTGGCGCAGCTGCTCGCCATGGACCGCACCACCTTGACCGCGGCCCTGAAGCCGCTCGAGCGCGACGGCCTCGTGGCCATCGCTAAGGATCCCGATGATCGCCGCAACCGTCTCCTGCGCCTCACCGACAAGGGCAGGGAGGCTCTGGCCTCGGCTGTCCCGATCTGGCGCGATCTCCACGACACCATCGAGGCCGGGATGTCGGAGGTCGAGCCGGACGATCTGCGTGGGGCTCTGAAGGGGCTTTCACGGTCGGAGCCTGCGGCCTCGATGTGAGTCGAAGGCATCCAAGCCGCCCGTCCCGTCCTCGGTCCCGCCTCTCCGTCCTCGTCCTGAGGAGCCGCACAGCGGCGTCTCGAAGGAGGTTCCCGTGATCGCTGGAGACACCTCGTCCTCCGAGACGGTCGCTTTCGTGACCTCCTCAGGAGGAGGGTGAGAGGCGAGACCGGGCGGATCATCGGCCATGCTTATTCCCTCGACATCATGGCCGGCCTTGTGCCGGCCATTCGGATCGGTGAAGCGCTGCGCTTTTCCTGATCGGGATCACCGGCACAGGGCCGGTGATGAGGTGAGAGAGGTGGTGAAGGTGGTGCTGGCGTGATGTTATGTTCTCACTTTGTTCTTGACACGGTGTTGCACCTGAGCTATATCGTTGCCCAGATCGGTTCCTTCGAGGGGCGCGCTCGCGAGGCGTCGCAAGCTG
>DASZBB010000038.1:0-15740 GCA_035944695.1 Microvirga sp.
CGCCGTTCAGCACCCGCCAGACGAGCCCGTAGAGCAGGGCATAGCGCTCCGGGTCGCTGTGGCAGACCCCATGCTCGATGAGCCGCGCCACGCCCTTCGGGATCGACACCGGCGGTGCATCGCCGGCGGACTCCTGGCCGAACAGGCCGGGCGCCTCCTCGATGGCGAAGACCACATGCTGCGGCGCCAGCTCCTCTGCCACGAGCCGGCGCACCGCCTGACGGAACCCGTCGAGATCCGCGCCGGCTTTCAGGGTGATGCGGTGAAGGTTCATCCGAACAAGCTCAACTGTTCCGGCTTCTCGATCAGCCGCTCGCGCAGGTTCAGCTGGTCGAGCCTCGCCCTGGGATGATGGTCCGCCGTGATCAGAAAGGGTTTGGCGCGCTTGAGGCCCGAGGTGAGCCGGGCTACGTCCTCCAGGCGCAGGCTGGTGTGCCTGCGCGCCACGACGATCTTGTCGACCGCCCGTGCGCCCAGCCCCGGCACGCGCAGCAGCATCTCGCGCTCGGCCCGGTTCACGTCGACGGGGAAGCGATGGCGGTTCTTGAGCGCCCAGGCGAGCTTCGGGTCGACGTCGAGATCGAGCATGCCCTTCTCAGCCGAAGACGCGATCTCGTCCACGTCGAAGCCGTAATAGCGCAGGAGCCAGTCGGCCTGATACAGCCGGCTTTCGCGCATCAGCGGCGGAGATTTCAGCGGCAGGATCGCGCTCGAATCCGGGATCGGGCTGAAGGCGGAATAATAGACGCGCTTCATGTCGTAATGACCGTAGAGCTTGGCCGAGGTCCGCAACACATCCGCATCCGTCGTGTCGTCCGCTCCGACGATCATCTGCGTAGTCTGACCGGCCGGCGAGAAGTGGCGGCGCTCCTCGCGCGCCTCCTCGATGCGCTCGAACATCTGCGCCATGGCGTTCTCGATGGAGGCGCCGTCCTTCTCCGGGGCCAGCCGCTCCAGGCTCGTTTCCGTCGGCAGCTCGAGGTTGATGGACAGGCGGTCGGCCCACAAGCCTGCCTCCTCGATGAGCCAGGGGCTCGCCTCGGGAATGGTCTTCAGGTGAATGTAGCCGCGAAAGCCGTGGTCCCGTCGCAGCTTCTTGGCCACCAGCAGCATCTGCTCCATCGTGTAGTCCGGCGAGCGGATGATGCCGGAGGAGAGGAACAGGCCCTCGATGTAGTTGCGCTTGTAGAACTCGACCGTGAGCGTCACTACCTCGTCCACGGTGAATTTCGCCCGCTTCACGTTGGAAGAGCGCCGGTTCACGCAATAGGCGCAGTCGAACAGGCAGTAATTGGTGAGCAGGATCTTCAGGAGCGAGACGCAGCGCCCGTCCGGCGTGTAGGCGTGGCAGATGCCGCTGCCCTCCGTCGAGCCCAGGCCGCCCACGTCCGCCTTGCGCTTGGGCGCGCCGGAGGAGGAGCAGGAGGCATCGTACTTCGCCGCGTCCGCCAGGATGCGCAGCTTCTTGGAAAGCTTTTCGTCCATGCTCTTTCCGCAGAATTGTTCGCGTTTTGTTCTAGCATGAAGATGGGGCCGTGGCGAGGGAGGAGGAGAGGGCGGGAGGTCGCATCCCGCTCTCTTGGCCAGGGAACATCCGGCAGCGAGCCGGGCCGGCACCCGCAGCGGCGATCAAGGACCGCCATGTCTCGTCCCAGATCATCGGGCCGCATCGGGAAGAGCCCAGCGTGAGCCCGGCCTTTCAGGCGAGCGGCGCTAGCGCGCGAACTTGAACTCCGGAGCCGCCCTCAGCTGATCCTTGGTCATGTTCACCGTCAGTACGGCATGATCGGGACCCGAGCGGGCGGCGTCATCCGTTTGCCCCGGGGCGACCGCGCCGGTGGTGGTCGGCGCCGTCGGGCTGGTCCCCGGCGCCGTTGCGCTGGCGGGCCCTCGCGGGGTGGCCGGGGCGTTCGGCGTGGTGGCGGCCGTGCCGTCCGTGGTGGAGTTCGTCGCCACGGCGCGCGGCTCGTTCACGAACCGGATCTGGTCCATGGGAATGGCCACGTCGCGCTCGCCGATGCCCAGGAAGCCCCCGATCCCCACGACCACGGCCTGGATCCTGCCGCTGCTGTCCACGAGCAATTCGCTGATGTCGCCGATCTTCTCGTTGTCCTGGTTGTAGACGTCCAGGCCTTCGAGCTTGGAGGCCCGCCACTGCCCGGGCTGCTCCTGCGTCAGCCAGCTGCCGGGGCCCATGCGCGCTGGTTCGTTCGCGCCGAAGCTGGGGTCTCCTGCCGACGGTCTCGGCATCGAGCCGGCGGGTTGGTTGGTCTGGGCCATGGCCGGTATAGCCATCAAGGCCATGCCGGCAAGAGCTGCGGACAAGGGCTTGGAGATCATGAGGTCCTCCTGCGATCGCGACGCGCCGTCACGTCCGACATCTCAACGGCGACGCCATGGCGACGGTTCTGTCGCGAAGCTAGGCATTGCCATGACGATATGCCCAGGGGCTGTGCAGCCAGGGTGGAGGAAGCGCTTGCGCCCGTCGTGAATGCCCCTAGACTTGGCCAAGCTCTCTCGCCGAACCCCCGAAACGGACTGTATGATCCGCACCCTTCTCGACGGCCTCTATCGTGTCTCAGGCTATCTCGCAGGCCTGTTCCTCCTCGTGATCTTCCTCCTGATGATGGGCCTCTCCCTCGGGCGCGGCATCGGCGTCAACATTCCGGCCGGCGACGATCTCGCCTCCTGGTCCATGGCCGCGATGGCCTTCCTGGGCCTCGCTCACACCTTCCGGTCCGGCGAGATGATCCGCGTCGGGCTCCTGACCGACCGCGTGCGGGGGCGCACCCGCTGGCTGTTGGAGATGTTCTCCCTGGTGATCGGCCTCGGCTTCATCGGCTTCTTCGCCTGGCATGCGGTGCAGCTCACCTATGACAGCTGGCGCTTCAACGACATGGCCCAAGGTGTCCTGGCGATCCCGCTCTGGATCCCGCAGATCGGCTATGCCACCGGCCTCGTGATCCTCTTCATCGCCTTCCTGGACGAGTTCGTCCATGTGCTGCGCGGCGGCGATCCGCGCTACGAGAAGCCGCCCGCCACCACGGCCGAAGAGGTGGTGGAGCGCGCGATCCAGAGCGGAGTGTAGGGGACCATGGAGCTCATCGAGATCTCGGGCCTGCTGCTCCTGCTGCTCGCGGTGCTGCTCGCCGGCGGCGTGTGGATCGCCATCGCGCTCATGGCCTGCGGCTGGATCGGCATGCAGTTCGTGGGCGGCGGCATTCCGGCGGGCTCGGTGCTCGCCACCACGATCTGGGGCAATTCCGCCTCCTGGACACTGGCGGCGCTGCCGCTCTTCATCTGGATGGGCGAGATCCTGTTCCGCACGCGTCTGTCAGAAGAGATGTTCCGGGGCCTCGCGCCTTGGCTCAATTGGCTGCCGGGACGGCTCATGCACGTGAACGTGCTCGCCTGCGGCCTCTTCGGCTCCGTGTCCGGCTCGTCCGCCGCCACCTGCGCGACGGTGGCCAAGATCGCCCTGCCGGAGCTGAAGAAGCGCGGCTACGACGACATGGTGAGCCTAGGGTCGCTTGCGGGCGCCGGGACGCTGGGCATCCTCATCCCGCCCTCGATCACCATGGTGGTCTATGCGGTGGCCGCCAACGTGTCGATCATCCAGATTTTTCTCGCAGGCTTCCTGCCGGGGCTCCTCGTGATGGCGCTTTATTCCGGCTACATCGCCGTGTGGTCGCTGCTCAATCCAAGCAAGTCGCCGCCGCCCGAACCGGCCATGAGCTTTCGCGAGAAACTGAGGCAATCCACGAACCTTATCCCGGTCGCGCTCCTGATCACCCTGGTCTTCCTCACCCTGCTACTCGGCTGGGCGACGGCGACCGAATGCGCCGCCTGGGGCGTGCTCGGTTCGCTCGCCATCGCCTGGTGGTCGGGCTCCCTGTCCTGGGATTCGTTCTGGGCCAGCGTCATGGGCACGACGCGCATCACCTGCATGATCATGCTGATCCTGGCGGGCGCCTCCTTCATGTCGACCTCGATGGCCTATACGGGCATTCCCCAGGCGCTCGCCACCTGGGTCGACGGCCTGAATCTCTCGCCCTACGCGCTCATCGCCGCGCTCACGGTCATGTACATCCTGCTCGGCACGGCGCTCGACGGCATCTCGATGATCGTGCTCACCACCGCGGTGGTGATCCCCATGGTGAAGACCGCGGGCTTCGACCTGATCTGGTTCGGCATCTTCCTGATCCTGGTGGTCGAGATGGCGGAAGTGTCGCCGCCGGTCGGCTTCAACCTTTTCGTGCTGCAAACCATGTCGGGCAAGGATTCGAACACGGTGGCGCTCGCCTCGCTGCCTTTCTTCTTCCTGCTCGTCGCGGCCGTCGCCATCATCACGGTGTTCCCGCAGATCGTCATGGTGCTGCCGCAGATGGCGTTCCCGGACTAGACTCGTTCACACAAAACCAGAGGGAGACGAACGATGAAACCCATGACACGCTTCAGCCTAAGCCTCGCCGGCGCGCTGCTGATGGCAGCCCCCGCCATGGCCCAGACCAAGTGGAACCTGCCGGCCGCCTATCCGCCGGACAACTTCCACACCGAGAACCTGAATGCCTTCGCCAAGGATCTGGCGGACGCGACCGGCGGCAAGCTGCAGGTCACGGTCCATGCCAACGCCTCGCTCTTCAAGGCGCCGGAGATCAAGCGCGCGGTGCAGACCGGACAGGCGCAGGCCGGCGAGGTGCTGATGTCGCTGCACGAGAACGAGGACCCGGTCTACGGTCTCGACGTGGTGCCCTTCCTCGCCACCTCCTTCGACCAGGCGAAGAAGCTCTGGGACGTGCAGAAGCCGGCCCTTGAGAAGAAGCTCGCGAGCCAGGGCCTGATGCTGCTGTTCGCCGTGCCGTGGCCGCCGCAGGGCATCTTCGCCAAGAAGGACATCAACACCGTCGAGGATCTCAAAGGCGTGAAGTGGCGCTCCTACAATCCCGGCACCGCCCGCATCGCGGAGCTCGTGGGCGCGCAACCGGTCACCGTCCAGGCGGCGGACCTGCCGCAGGCGCTGGCCACCGGCGTGGTCAACACCTTCATGACCTCCGGCGCCACCGGCTATGACGCGAAGGTGTGGGAATCGCTCTCGCACTTCTACGACACGCAGGCTTGGATCCCGAAGAACATCACCTTCGTGAACAAGGCGGCGTTCGACGCCCTCGACAAGCCCACGCAGGAGGCGGTCCTGAAGGCCGCCAAAACGGCCGAGGAGCGCGGCTGGAAGACGGCCCAGGAAAAGACCAGGTGGTATGTCGAGCAGATGACCGCGAAGGGCATGAAGGTCCAGCCGCCGAGCCCGGAGCTGAAGGCCGGCCTGCAGAAGGTCGGCGAGCAGCTGACGCAGGATTGGCTGAAGAAGGCCGGCCCGGACGGACAGGCCATCATCGACAGCTACAGGAAGGCGGCGATGTAAAGGACTTCACGTCCCTCGCACGTCATGGCCGGGCTTGTCCCGGCCATCCCGATTTATTGAAGCGCCGCGCTTCCCCGATCGGGATCACCGGCACGAGCCCGGTGATGGCGGCTGAACACTCAGGCCAGCGTGAAATCCATGGTGATCTCGGCGTTGAGCACCTTGGAGACCGGGCAGTTCTTCTCGGCCGCGCGGGCGAGTTCCTCGAATTTGGCCCGGTCGATGCCCGGCACGGTCGCGTTGAGCGTCAGGGCCGACTTCTTGATCGTGAAGCCGCTGCCCTCCTGTTCGAGGGAAACGACCGCCTCGGTGGCAAGCTCGGTCGGGGTGAAGCCGGCGCCCTGGAGCTGGAAGGCGAGCGCCATGGTGAAGCAGCCCGCATGGGCGGCGGCGATCAGCTCCTCCGGATTCGTGCCCTTCTCGTTCTCGAAGCGGGTCTTGAAGGAATAGGGCGTCGAGGACAGCACGCCGGAATCCGACGTGAGATGGCCGCTGCCATCCTTGCCCGTACCCTGCCAAACGGCTCTTGCCTTGCGGTTCATCGTGGTCTCCTTCGCGGCTAGGCTTGGTGATCTAGAACAGGTCGTTCTAGCCTCCAGAGGCACTATCCCTTTCGGATTGCAGGATTGTGATGTCGATTACCTTGCAGGCCCGCCTGCGTCCGCGGCTTCTCGGCTCCGCCCTGGCCGCGCTCCTGGTCTTTGCCGTCCTGCCATCGTCATGGCCGGTGAATTCCCGGATGCTCGTCGCATGGGACATCGGCGTGGCCTGCTACCTTCTCCTCGCCTGGACCATGGCCCTGCGCTCCTCCACGGCCCAGATGCAGGAGCGGGCGGCCCAGGAGGACGAGAGTGCCGTGGTCGTGCTCGCGCTGACGCTCGCGGCCTCCGTCGCGAGCCTTGCGGCCATCGCGGTGGAACTGACCAACATCCAGGCCAGCCGGGCCGATCAGCAGGGCTTCCACCTGACCATCGCGGGCCTCACGATCCTCTGCTCGTGGTTTTTCGTGCATACGATCTACGCCATCCATTACGCGCACGAATATTACGGCGACGAAGGCGAGCGGCGAGGGCTCGCCTTTCCGCACGAGGGCCGGCCGGATTACTGGGACTTCCTCTACTTCTCGTTCAATCTCGGCGCGGCGGCGCAGACCTCGGACGTGGTCATCGTCTCCAGGCGCATGCGCCGCCTGGCGCTGGCCCATACGATCCTGTCCTTCCTCTTCAACACCACAATCCTGGCGCAGGCGGTGAATGTCGGGGCAGGGCTGCTGTAGAAGGCTGTGATCTCCTCCCAGGCCAATGGGGCCGACGGGTCACTGCTCCAGATGCGCAAGAAACGTTATGTCGGAACTTTTCCGGCCGGTTCAGGATTGTGCAAGATCCTGGATGGAACCGGACCAGCGACAACCCTGCACAGGACGCCGATGAAGCACCGCCGGCACGATATCATCCTCCGACAGCGGGGTGCATCCCTTGGCTGAGATGCTGGCGCTCGTCGGGCATGCCGGATTGGGCTCCGCTCGCCTTTTCGGTGTTCGTCCTCGACATCCCCGCTACACGATCTCCCTCATGGGGCTCGTGCCGATGCGATGGCCCTCGAAACCGGCGATCGTGGAGGCGACAGGAGGCATCACCATCAGCGTCATCCTCCTGGCCTTCAATGGCGGGCCCGGCCTTCTGCACTCCATCGCCTCGCTCCACTGGCAGACCTTCAGGCCTCTGGAAATCATCGTGGTGGACGAGGGCTCCACCGACGACACACTCGCGAAAGCCCATGAAGCGCAGGCGGCCGGGCTGATCGACATGATCATCCATCACGGCACCCGCTGCGGGCGCAGCCCGGCGGTTAATGCGGGCGCGCGTTTCGCCCGCGGCGATCTGGTGCTCGCCATGGATCCCGACACCGTCTTCGAACCGACCGCGCTCGCCCGCCTCGCCGCCGCCTTCCGCGATCCGCGCGTTGCGGCCGCCTGCTGCAATCTGGGCGTCAGCAACGAAGGCGCCTCGCTCAGCACGGCCCTTCAGGGGCTCGAATATCTGATGTCGATCAGCGCGGGCAAAACCTTCCTCAACATCGTCGAGGCCACCGACGGTTACCGCGGCCCGAAATGCCTTCGGGCCTTGCATGACCATGACCGGTATGCAGAGATCGTCGGACAAAGTGCGCGCTGCCGCCGATGCGAAGCAGAGTTCGGCCTGCCCGGACGGACCGGTGAACGCGCATGATGTGTCCCTAAGCGAAGGAACCGATGCGCACCGTTTCCTCATCTATCCCGCCCGTCCCGATCCTCGAAACCGAGCGTCTCGTCCTGCGCGGCCACCGGGCCGGCGATCTGGCCGATTGTCTCGCCCTCTGGGGCGATCCGGAGGTGACGCGGTTCATCGGCGGCAAGCCGTCCACGCAGGAAGAGGTCTGGTCCCGGCTGGTGCGCTATGTCGGGCATTGGACGCTGTTGGGCTTCGGCTATTGGGTCGTGACCGAGAGGGAGAGCGGCCGTTTCCTGGGCGAGGTCGGCTTCGCCGATTTCAGGCGCGTGATCGAACCATCCCTCGACGGCGTTCCGGAGATCGGCTGGGTGATTGCACCCCAGGGTCACGGCCGGGGCTATGCGACGGAGGCCGCCCGCGCCGTCGTCGCCTGGGGCGAAAGGCATTTCGGCCCTGTCCGCACCGCCTGCATCATCGCGCCGGAGAACGAGCCGTCGATCCGGGTGGCGGAGAAGTGCGGCTACCGGGAATTTTCCCGCACCACCTACAAGGACAATCCGACGATCATGTTCGTGCGGGACGGCGCCTAAACCTCGTCCTCCGTGCTCTCCCGGTCGATGACATTCCGCGCCACGTCGAAGCGGAAGCCGGCCCGCGCCATGGCGGCGAGATCCTTGTCGCGGTAGGGCGCCCGCTCGCCGGGCCGGAACGGCCCGAGCTTGCGGCGGCGGGCGAAGGCGCGGGCGGCCTGCTCCTCGTCGCCGTCCTCGCCTTCCAGGGCGTCCGCGATGGCCGTGCGGTCGACACCCTTGGCGGAGAGTTTGGCCTGGATCGCACGGGCGGAGCCGCCCCGGCGGCGCAGGGTGGCGACACGGGCCTGCGCATAGCGGGTGTCGTCGATGAGACCGCTCCTGAGGCTTTTCGCCACCACCTCGTCGATCATCTCGTGAAACTCCGCCGGGTCTTCGCCCCGCAGCCGGCAGCGCTTGTCGACCTTGCGCCGGAGCACGCGGCGCAGGTTCTCGGCCGAGGAGGCATAGCGCTCGAGATAGGCGAGCGCCGCCCGATGCAGATAGGCGGGCGTCACCTTGCGCGGCGGCTTGCGGATCGGTTTGGTGTCGTCCGTCATTCCGGCTTGGCATCGATTGGGGGCGAGGTCTCGCCCGGCTTCTCCACTTGGCCGCGCCGCTGAAGCTGCAGGGCCACGAACCAGCACAGGGATGCCCATGCGGCACCGACGGCCCATCCGGCCAGGACGTCGCTCGGCCAGTGCACGCCGAGATAGACGCGGCTCAGTCCGACCAGCAGGGTCGTCAGGATGGCGAGCCCCATGATGAAGGCGCTGACGCGCCGGCTCCTCTCCACGCGGGCGAGCAGGGCACCGAGCGTCAAGTAGGTGATGGCCGACATCATGGCATGGCCGCTCGGGAAGCTCGCCGTGTAGACCCTCGTGGCATGGGGCACGAGATCCGGCCGGGGCCGCTCGAACCCGAGCTTGAGCCCCGTGGACAGGAGCGTGCCTCCGACGATGGCGACCAGCACCAGGAGGGCGGCGCCGCGCTTTCCCGCCATGAGCAGATAGGTGATCGTCGCCAGGGTGAGAAGCGTCAGGATCGCGTAGCCGCCGAGGCCGGTGAAGTCCCTGGCCGACTCTTCCAGCCAGGAGGGACCGAGGGGATTGGCCGGGTTCTGCGGATCGCGCAGCGCCAGCAGGAGCCGGCTGTCGAGGGCATGGGTGTCGCCCTCCACCACGTCATCGGCCAGCTCCATGAAAGCCCAGGCGAAAAACCCGCAGGCGGAGACGGACAGAAGCGGGCCGATCTCGTTGAGCCGCAGGCGAAACCACAGACGGGTGGCGGGGGTGAGAAGCGTGTTCATGGCCTCCTGAGATAGGAAAGTTTGAGGCATATGGCGAGGGGAGGGGGAACGTGCGACGCCATCCATGGCAATGACCGCCTCTGCGTCATGGCCGTCCCGGACCCGGGGATCGCTCCCGGTGATCCCGCTGTCCTGCTCAGCTCCCCTGCCGCCCTGACCCCCACCCCGTCATGACCACCCTCCGCCGTCATGGCCGGGCTTGTGCCGGTGATCCCGACCAGTGAGGCGCAGCGCTTATCCGATCGGGATCACCGGGACGAGCCCGGTGATGACGTGCCGGATGTCATCTCCGGTGATTGCGTTGCTCTTACACGCCCAGCCTCTTCTGCCACGCCTTCGGGGCGGTGATGCTGCCGAGATTGAGCCATTCGGCCATCAGCCGCAGTTCGTCTCCGAGGGGCGGCGCGATCTCCTCCGGGGGCACCCCGGCTTCCGGGTGGACCGAGTGCACGATGAGATTGCCGGCCGCCCGGTCCGCCTTAAGGTCCACGCGGGCGACGATCCTTTCGCCGAGCACGAAGGGCAGGCAGTAGTAGCCGAATTCCCGCTTCTCGGCCGGCGTGTAGATCTCGATCCGGTAGCGAAAGTCGAACAGGCGCTCCGTGCGCGTGCGTTCCCAGACGATGGGGTCGAAGGGCGACACCAGAGCCCTCGCCTCAACCCGGCGCGGCAGTTTGGCCTGTGGGTCGAGATAGACCGTCCCGTTCCAGCCCTCGACCGTGACGGGAAGGAGATCGCCGGCCTCGACCAGTTCGGGAATGCGGGCCTTCGCGTCCTGTGGCTCCAGGCGGAAATAGTCGCGCAGGCAGCGTTCGGAGGCGATGCCCAGCGACCGGATGGAGAGCCTCAGAAGTTCGCGCTGGGCCTCGTCCTCGGACGGCGTCGGGGCGTTGAGGATCTCGGCGGGCAGCACCCGCTCCGGCAGGTCGTAGATGCGCTCGAACCCCCGCCGCGTGGCGGTGGTGACCTCGCCGGCCCAGAACAGCCATTCCAGCGCCCGCTTGCCGTCGCTCCAGCCCCACCAGGAGCCCTGGCTCTTGCCGCCGATCGAAAGCTCGCCCGCCCCGATGGGGCCGCGTGTTGCGATTTCGCGGCGAACCTCCTCGATGAAGGTGCGGTTCTCGGAACCGAACCGGGCGAGCCCGCCATAGATGCCCTCGCCGCGCCTCGCGCGCTCCATGCGCCAACGGAAGAAAGGCTGCAGGTCGAGCCGGATCAGCGAGGCCTCGTGGCCCCAATATTCGAAGGCTTCGCGCTTCCTGCGATGATAGGCGGTCGTCTCGAGGAGACCCCGGTCATAGGCGCCGATCCGCGAGAAGAGCGGCATGTAGTGGGCGCGCACCAGCACGTTGACCGAATCGATCTGGAGCAGGTGCGAACGCTGCAGCACGCGGCTCACATGGCGCTTGGTCGCGGCCGTGGGACGGCCTTCGTGAAACCCTTGAGCGGCGAGCGCAATGCGTCGGGCCTGGGCGAGGGAGAAGTGGGTGCGGGGTGCCATGGCGCGAACAATACAGGAACGCTGTCGACGGGCGCTAGAGCCGGGCGTGCCGTCAGGGGACGGAAAGGGGCGGAACCTGTGGATGGCTCCTGCGCTTTAGTCTGTCTTCCGCCCGAACGCATATCTGCCCTGCAGCCGAAGACCGGCAAAATCTTGCGGTTTCCCCTAGATGGGCTCTCCGGAACGCGATGGACACGATGGATCAATCACCGAACCACACCCTACGGGAACACCCGGCACCCGCCCTGAGCCACACTGAAATTCGCACCATCATTCTCGGGGTCCTGCTGGCCATGTTCCTGGCGGCTTTGGACCAGACCATCATCGCGACGGCGCTCCCGACTATCGGCCACGAACTCGGCGACCTGGAGCACCTGCCCTGGATCGTGACGGTCTATCTCCTGACTTCCACGGCCGTGACGCCGCTCTACGGCAAGCTCAGCGATTCCTATGGCCGGCGCATCATCATGCTGATCGGCATCGTGATCTTCATCATCGGCTCCATCGCCTGCGCGCTCGCGCCCACCATGGTCGTCCTCATCCTCGCCCGCGCCCTGCAGGGCATCGGCGGCGGCGGATTGATCGCGCTGGCGCAGACCATCATCGCCGACATCGTCTCGCCCCGGGAACGCGGCCGCTATCAGGTCTATTTCGCCAGCGTGTTCATGACATCGAGCCTGCTCGGACCGGTGCTGGGCGGCTTCTTCGCCGAGCATCTTCACTGGTCGGTGATCTTCTGGATCAATCTGCCACTGGGATCGGTCGCTTTCGCCATCGCCTTCCAGAGCCTGAAGAAGCTCCCCCGGTTCGAGCGGCCGCACAAGCTCGACCTCCTGGGCGCGCTTCTTCTCGTGGCGGCGACCGTCGTGCTTCTGCTGGCCTTGAGCTGGGGTGGTCTGCGCTACTCCTGGGGCTCCCTGCCGATCGTGGGGCTCTTTTCCGCCTCGCTCGTGCTCTGGGGTCTGTTCGCCCTCCGCATGCGGCTTGCGCCCGAACCGCTGATCCCGCCGGGCGTGCTGCACAATCCGGTGGTGCGCATGGGCGTTCTCGCCGCCTGCTTCGGCATGGGCACCTATATCGGTCTCACCATCTATCTGCCGGTCTATTTCGAGGCCGTGCGCGGCCTCTCGGCGAGCCAGTCGGGCCTCGCCCTGATTCCCCTGATGGCCGGCACGGTCGTCGGCGCGACGCTCTCCGGCCGCACCATGGCGAAGGTGAAGCACTACAAGCGGCTTCCCACCGCCGGCCTTCTCGTCGCCATGGCCACGACAGGAATCCTCGCGGCCTACGGACCCTCGCTGTCGATCGTTACCGTGGAGATCATTCTGGCCATCGTCAGCATCGGGCTCGGCACGGTGCTGCCGGTCACCATGGTGACGACCCAGAACGCGGTGGCGCCGCACCAGATGGGAACCGCCACGGGCACGGCCAATTTCTTCCGCTCGCTCGGCGGCGCCTTCATCGTGGCGATCTTCGGGGCCATCGTGCTCAGCGGGTCGGGCCTGAGCGGGGCCGCGAGCTTCGAATCCTTGAGCGCGGTCGCGGCGCAAAGTGGCGTCGATCTGGCGGACGTGTTCCGCTACGTGTTCATCGCGGCCATCGTCGGGTTCGGACTTTCGCTCGCCTTTCTTCTCGCCCTCGAGGAGCGGCCCTTGCGCGGCAGCGCCGTCAAGGCCGCGGAGGCGGCGGTCGCCGATTGACGCTCAATCGAGCGTCTGGCGGAAGCGCGCCACCGCAACGCCCATGGCGAACAGGGTGAAGGCGGCGAGCGCCAGCACGTCGGCCTGCAGATCCATGAAGGTCGCGCCCTTGAGCATGATCCCGCGCACGATGCGCAGGTAATGGGTCAGCGGCAGGATCTCGCCGATCGCCTGCGCCCAGCCCGGCATGCCCTTGAACGGGAACATGAAGCCGGACAGGAGGATGTTGGGCAGGAAGAAGAAGAACGACATCTGCATGGCCTGAAGCTGGTTCTGGGCGATGGTCGAGAAGGTGTAGCCGATGGACAGATTGGCCAGGATGAAGAGCAGCGTCAGGCCGATGAGGAGCCAGAGGCTCCCGATCACCGGAATGCCGAACAGGAGGCGTGCCGCGACGAGGATGATGGTCATCTGCACGCCGCCGACCAGCAGATAGGGGGCGATCTTGCCGAGCATGATCTCGACCGGGCGGATCGGCATGGCGAGCAGGCTCTCCATCGTGCCGCGCTCGATCTCCCGGGTGACGGACAGGGCCGTGAAGATCAGCATGGTGAGCGTCAGGATCAGCCCCATGAGGCCCGGCACGATGTTGAGGCGGGTCTCGCCCGCCGGATTGTAGCGCTGGTGCACCCGCAGTTCGTAGGGCAGCGGCTGCGGTGCAAGGTTTGCGGCCGGGCCGGTGAGCTCGCGGGAGAACACCTGCGTCGAGAGCCCCTGCAGGGCCGCAATGGCACTGCCGGTCGCCGTCGGGTCGGCGGCATCGGCCACGACGAGGAGCGCCGGGCGCTCGCCACGCATGAGGTCGCGCCCGAAATGCGCCGGGATCTGCACGCCGAACAGCACCTTGCCGGAGAGAATTAGGCGGTCGAGATCCTCCTCGCTCGCGGCCGAAACGGAGATGTCGAAATAGTCGGTGGCGCGCATCGCCGCCATGAAGGACCTCGCGAAGGCGCTGTCGTCCTGCACGAGAACGGCGGTGGGCAGATGCCGCGGGCTGGTGTTGATCGCGTAGCCGAACAGGGTGAGCTGCACGAGCGGGATCATGATCATCATGGCGAATGTGATCCGGTCGCGCCGCAGCTGGATCAGCTCCTTGATGAAGGCGGCGCGCAGGCGCATGAGCGAGGCCCTGAAACCCCGCGTGCGCCGATCGACATCGCTGATCCCGGCGCTCATCCGAAATTGTCCTTCGACCGGCTCATCAGGTCGATGAACACGTCCTCGAGGGTGGCCTCGCCCGGCGCCCAGTGCTGCGGTCCATGCGCGCGCATCTCCCTCGTCGCAGCATCGAGCCTCTCGCCGTCGCGCCCGCTCACATGCAAGGCCATGCCGAACGGCGCGACCATGTCGACGCCGTCGAGAGACTTGAGACGCTCGGCGAGGCTTGCGAGGTCCGGTCCGGTGACCGTGTAGGTCGCCAGATGGGCGTTGGCGATCACCTCGGCGACGGTGCCTCTCGTGAGCAGCTCGCCGTAGGCGATGTAGGCGATCTCGTGGCAGCGCTCCGCCTCGTCCATGTAATGCGTCGAGACGAGCACGGTCATGCCTTCGCGGGCGAGTGCATGGATCTCATCCCAGAAGTCCCGGCGCGCCTTCGGATCGACGCCGGCCGTCGGTTCGTCGAGGAGGAGGAGCTGCGGCTCGGGCAGGATGCAGGCTCCGAGCGCCAGACGCTGCTTCCAACCGCCCGACAACTCGCCCGCCAGCTGCTCGGCACGGTTCTCGAGCCCGAGCCGCCGGATGGCGTCGCGCGCGGCCTTGCGCGGATCGGCGAGATTGTAGACTCGGGCGACGAATTCGAGGTTCTCGCGGATCGAGAGATCCGCATAGAGCGAGAACTTCTGCGTCATGTAGCCCACATGGCGCTTGATCTCGGCCGATTGGGTGAGAATGTCGTAGCCGAGACAGGTGCCGTGCCCGCTGTCCGGCGTCAGGAGCCCGCACAGCATGCGGATGGTGGTGGTCTTGCCGCTGCCGTTGGGACCGAGAAAGCCGTAGATCAATCCGCGCTGGACCTGCATGGAGAGGTTCTTCACGACGGGCCTTCCGCCGAAGGATTTCGTCAGCCCCTCGACGTCGATGACGATCTCGGGCTCCGCCGCGACCGGACAGGACGGTGCGATATCCAGGGTCATGATTGCGGTTCCGCAGGCGTGACGGTGACCGGTAGGCCGATGGGCAGGTCGGTTCCGTCGAGCGGGCGCGCCTCGACACGGAACACGAGCTTCGCGCGCTCCTGCTCGCTGAAGATCACCGGAGGCGTGAACTCGGCCTCGTTGGAGATGAAGCTGATGCGCGCCTGGAGCCCTTCCTTGCAGCTGTCGCAGGAGAGGCCGACCGTCTGTCCGAGCGCGATGGTGGCAAGCAGCGGCTCGGGGACGTAGAAGCGGATGCGCCGGTTGGCGGGCGGCAGGAGTGCCAGCACCGGCTGGCCCGCATTCACCGTCTCTCCCGCGCGAAAATACACGTCTTGGACCTGAGCCTCGGACGGCGCCTTCACCAGGCGCTTGGCGAGGCGGGTCTCCGCCTGCATCAGGGCCGCCTCGTTGGCCTGCACGGCGGCTTCCGCCGCTCCGATCTCGCCCGAGCGCCCGGCGATCTGCCCGGCCTGGATCTGCCGCTGCACCTCGGCAAGCGCAGCCTTGTCCCGCTCGAAGGCGGTTCTTGCCTGATCGTATTGCGCCTTTGCGGCGATGCCGCGCTCGAACAGGGTTCTTTGCCGGTCGAGTTCGGCCTGGGACAGGCCGAGCTGCGCCCGCGCGCGCTCCTACTGCGCTTCGAGAACGGCGATCTCCTCGGGCCGCTGAAGGGCGGCCCGAAGATTGGCGAGCTGCGCACGCGCCTGCTGCAGCTTGGCCTCGGCCTCGTTGCGCTGCGCCGATTGCACCGAAGCATCGAGCCTGAAGAGCGGTTTGCCCTCGCTCACGCGATCGCCGGAATCGACCGTCAATTCCTCGATGCGTCCGCCCTCCTCGGGAGCCATGAAGACGAGATAGCCTTCGACATAGCCTTGGAAGCGGGTGGTGGCATCC
>DASZBB010000039.1:0-3669 GCA_035944695.1 Microvirga sp.
CTGGATGCACGAGATCGAGACGCTCAATCGCGACCATGCACTCGATTACTACCGTCGCTTCTACACGCCCGAGAACGGCATTCTCGTCGTTGCAGGCGACGTGAACGAGGACGAGGTGCGTCGCCTAGCCGATGCCACCTACGGCCGGATCGCGCCGCAAGGAAAGCGCCCGGTGCGGTCACGTCCGCGGGAGCCCGAGCCCGTAGCGGCGCGCCACCTCACCGTGGCCGATCCGAAGGTCGAGCAGCCGACCATGCAGCGGCTCTATCTCGTGCCGTCCTGCCGCACGGCCTCGCAGCGCGACTGCTATTCGCTCGAGCTTCTTGCCGAGGTGATCGGCGGCGGGCCGACCTCCTATCTCTACCGCAAGCTCGTGATGGAGCGTGGCATCGCCGTGAATGCCGGCGCTTGGTACATGTCCTCCGCCATGGAGGATACGCGCTTCTGCGTCTATGCGGTGCCGGCCGAAGGCGTGTCGCTGCAGGCTCTGGAAGAAGCCGTCGATCAGGTGCTCAAGACGATTCCCGCCGAGGCGCTCGATTCGGATTCCATCGAGCGGGCGAAGACGCGCCTCGTCGCCGAGACGATCTATTCCACCGACAGCCAATCCTCTCTTGCCCGCATCTACGGCTCGGCGCTCGCCATCGGCGAAACGATCGAAGAGGTGCGTCGCTGGCCGGTCGAGATCGAGACCGTTCTGAAGGACGATCTCGCCTCCGCGGCCGAGCGCTATCTCATCCCCCGCCGTTCCGTGACGGGCTATCTGCAGAAGCCGGCCTCTTAAGGCCCGCCTGCACAAGAACCGAGGTAATCATGACAGCTTCTGTCGAAACCATGTCCTCGTCTCCGACCACGGTGACCGCGCTGACCTCAGCCCGTGGGGTCGAGGCGTGGCACGTCGAATCCGACGTGGTGCCGCTGATCGCCGTCTCGTTCATTTTCGAAGGCGGCTCGGCGCACGATCCTGCGGACAAGCCCGGCGTGGCGCAGATGCTTGCGCGTCTGCTCGATGAAGGTGCAGGTGAACACGATTCCGACGCGTTCCAGGAGCGTCTTGCAGCGCGCGCCATCGAGCTGTCCTTCAACGCGGGTAACGATGCTCTCGGCGGTTCCCTGAAGACTCTGGTCAAGCATGCGGACGAAGCGTTCGAACTGCTGCGCCTCGCCCTCGCCGAGCCGCGCTTCGATCAGGATTCCATCGAGCGCGTGCGCGCCCAGACCATCGCGGGCCTCAAGTATCAGCAGAACGATCCAGGCGTCATGGCGACGCGCCGCTTCTTCGAGGAAGGCTTTGCCGGCCACCCCTACGGCCGCCCGACCTCCGGCACGCCGGAGAGCGTCGCGGCGATCACGCGGGACGATCTCATCGCCATGCACAGGGCGATCATCGCCCGCGGGCGCGTCAAGGTCGCCGTCGTCGGGGCGATCAGCGGCGACAATCTCGCAGCTCTGCTCGACAAGGTATTCGGCTCCCTGCCGGAGGCGAAGGCGCTCAGCATGATCGAGCCCGCCTCGCTGCAGAAGCTTGGATCGCGCATCGTGGTGGATCTCGACGTGCCGCAATCGGTCATCCGTTTCGGCATGAACGGCATTGCCTGGCGCGATCCGGGCTTCATCCCAGCCTATGTGCTCAACCACATTCTCGGTGGTGGCGCTTTCACCTCGCGCCTGTTCCAGGAAGTGCGCGAGAAGCGCGGCCTTGCCTACAGCGTCGGCACATCGCTGGTGAGCTATCGCTCAGCGAGCATGACCTGGGGCTACACGGCCACCAAGAACGAGCGCGTGGTCGAGGCTCTCGACGTCATCGCCGACGAGATGGCGAAACTGACGAGCGAGGGCCCGTCCGACGAGGAACTGCAGAAGGCGAAGGATTATCTCGTCGGATCCTATGCGCTCGGCTTCGACACCTCGACCAAGATCGCCCATACCCTGGCGCAGATTGCGTTCGAAGGCCTCGGCATCGACTATATCGCCCGCCGCAACGGCCTGGTCGCGGCCGTAACACAGTCCGACATCCGCACCGCTGCAGAGCGGATCTTCGGCGACGGCCGGATGCTGACGGTGATCGCGGGACGCCCGACAGGGGTGTGAGACGCCTCATCGGCGGATCGCGAGCCTGTCCTGAGCGTCCGGTCAGAATTCCGCGTCCCTCGTCATCACCGGGTTCGTCCCGGTGATCCCGATCATGAAAAGCGCCTTGCCTTTCCTTATTGGGATAGCCGGCTCTATGCCGGCCACGATGCCGTAGCATGGGGTTCCCGGCCAGCCGCCGAAAGCAGACGCTTCAGGCTCATGGCCACGACCCTAGCCTCGGGCTCCTCTCTGCCCTAATCTTTCGCTCCTGCTTTGAACGAGTCGGAGTATGCCCATGGCCCTGCAGCAATCGATCGATCTTGCCCTTGAAGCCAATATCGGGGGAGGCGGTCTGACGCAGGCGGCGCTCGACGAGGCGCTGGGGCTCGTCGGTGATGCCATGAAGCGGCTGGCCGAGGACGACGCCTCCGGCCGCCTGCCGCTGCTCCACATGCCGCGCACCACGGACGATCTGGCGAGCATCCGCGAGGCGGCGGCCTTTCTGCGCGACGACGCGACGGACGTGGTCATTCTCGGCGTCGGCGGATCGAGCCTCGGCGGGCAAACCCTGGCGCAGCTGAAGGATTACGCGGTGCCGGGCACGGGCCGCTTCACCGAGAGCCCGCGCATCCACTTCCTCGACAATCTCGATCCCGTCACCTTCGACCGCGTCCTGCACAAGCTGCCGCTTTCTTCGACGAAGTGGGTTTCCATTTCGAAGTCCGGCGGCACGGGCGAGACCCTGATGCAGACGATTGCCGTGCTCACGGCCCTGGAGAAGGCGGGCTTGCATTCGCACCCGAAGGATCTGTTCCTGGGCCTGTCCGAGCCGCGCAAGAACGGGGCTAAGAACGCTCTGCGAGATCTTCTCGAGCCGGAGGACGTCCGCTTCCTGGAGCACCATACCGGCATCGGCGGGCGCTATTCGGTGCTGACCAATGTGGGCCTCCTGCCTGCCGCTGCGCTCGGCCTCGACATCGCGGCGATCCGTCAGGGGGCGGCGGATGCCTATGAGCCCTTCCGCAATGGCGCCCGGGCCAAGGATGCTCCGGCGGCCCTGGGCGCTGCGCTCAACATCGCCGCCGCCAAGGCGGGCAAGGGCATTGCTGTGACGATGGCCTATGCGGACAGGCTCGAGCGCTTCACCCGCTGGTGGGTCCAGCTCTGGGCCGAGAGCGTCGGCAAGGACGGCAAGGGCACGCAGCCCGTCGCCGCCATCGGGCCTGTGGACCAGCACAGCCAGCAGCAGCTTTATCTCGCCGGGCCCAACGACAAGCTCTTCACCGTGCTCACCACAGGCGTGGCCGGGAAGGGGCCCGCCATGGACGGCGGACTGGCCAAGCGCGCAGGCCAGCCGGATTTTGCCGGTAAGACCATCGGCGATCTCGTGGCCGCTCAGGGCCGGGCCATGGCCGACACCTTCGCCAAGAACGGCCGGCCGACCCGTCAGATCCACATCGAGACCCTGAACGAGCGCGCCTTGGGCGAGCTTCTCATGCATTTCATGCTGGAGACGATCCTGGCCGGCTATGCCATGGGGGTCGATCCGTTCGACCAGCCCGCCGTCGAGGAAGCCAAGATCCTGGCCAAGGAATA
>DASZBB010000040.1:0-11458 GCA_035944695.1 Microvirga sp.
GGCGGGTTTCGTCGGATCGGCAGGAGCAGTCAGGGTCAGGTTCTCGACGTTGGCAGCCAGAGGTTTATCAGGGGAGAAGGAGATCGAACTGACGACCGTGTCGATCCCGGGTCCCGCATCCTCGTACACCACATCTCCTGAATGATTGACGTGGTAGACGTCGTTGCCCGCTCCGCCGTTCATCGTGTCGGCCCCGGCGGTGCCGACGATCTCGTTGTTGCCTGCGTCACCGTTCCAGACAGGCCCCGGCATTAACTGAAGGTTCTGGTCGCTGGCATGAACCTTCACCCCGCCGGACACGCGGAAGCTCTCGGAGTAGCCCCCGTCAGCGACCGTCCAGATGCCGCCGCCGGCGGAGAATAGAACCGCTTGGCTGGAGAAGCCGACGAATTCGATCCGGTCTCCTGCAAGGGCGTCGTTGCCGATGAAATCGGCGATCGTGTCGCCCTGGAACTCGCCCTTGCGGAGGATGAACACATCGTCTCCCGCGCCGCCCGTCAGCGAATCCGCTCCCGCGCCGCCGTCGAGCGTGTCGTTGCCCTCGAGGCCGTACAGCTTGTTGACCTGAGCATTGCCGGTGATGACGTTGGCGAGCGCGTTGCCCGCGCCCTCGACGGCAGGTCCTGTCAGCAGAAGGTTCTCCACATTGGCTGCGAGCGGCTTGGTGCTCGAAACGGACACGGAACTGACGACCGTGTCGATGCCGCCTCCAGCATCCTCGTTCACGACGGCTCCACTGTGATCGACATAGTAGGTATCGTTGCCGAGGCCGCCGTTCATCGTATCGGCGCCGCCCAGGCCGTTGAGCACGTTGTCGCCGGCATTGCCGTTCAGGACGTTCGCGCTTGAGTTGCCGGTGGCATTCAGGTTGGCCGACCCGGTCAGCGTCAACTCCTCAACCTGGGACGAGAGGATGTAGCTGACCGAGCTGATCACGCGGTCGTAGCCGCCCAGTTCAACGCCGCTCGCGTCCTTGCCAGTTTTCTCGACGATCACGTCGGCGGCGTCGTCCACATAATATGTGTCGTCGCCGTTGCCGCCATCGAGGCTGTCGGCGCCGGCGCCGCCGTCCAGCGTGTCCTTGCCGTCATTGCCCTTGAGCGTGTTGACGGCAGCATTGCCGACGATCAGGTTGTCGAGTTCGTTGCCGTGCCCGTTGATGGTGCCCGCACCTGTCAGGGTCAGGTGTTCCACATGGGAGGTCAGAGTGTAGGTGATGGAGGAGTAGACGTGATCCGTTCCCTCTCCGGCATTCTCGATGACCACGTCGCCCGAATGATTGACCGTGTATTCGTCATTGCCCGCGGCGCCCGCCATGGTATCGGCGCCGGTAGTGCCGGCAATGTTGTTGTTGCCAACATCGCCGGTCCAGACATAGCCTGGAACCGAGACATCCCCCGAGTTCATGCCGCTGATCGTATTTCCGGACACGTATGTTCCCGTTGGTCCGGCATCATCGTTGGTCGGCTCCTCCCGAATGCCATAGCGGGCATTGATGGCACCGTTCGAAGAGATCTGGTTGTCGATGATCTGCGTGTTGTGAGAATAGTAGGTGTTCTGGGAATAATCGTCGTCGAAACGCAGGCGAATGTTGATCTCGTCGTAGACGCCGTCACCTTCCTGCGAGTTGTTGCGGATTCGGCTGCCCTGAACCGTGACGTCGTCCGAACCCTCGATCTTCACGCCTTGACGCCGATTGCCGTAGATATCGACATCCGTGATGGTGATCCGCTCCGACAGCTTGACCAGGATGCCTTCTTTGCCGTTGTCGTGGTACGAGCCGCCGATGATTTCGATATCGGAAACCCACGGGATCTCGGTTGAGCCCGCTGGAGGAATGTTGCCTCGTTGGATGGTGAGACCGGCGCCTCCTGCAAGGGCGCCCTGATACATGTACCGGAAGCCATTATCGTAAGCTTCGTTGTTTTTGAGTGTGAGGCCCGTTGTCTCGTTCTGAATGTTGAAGCCGTGACGGTCATTGTCATAGGAGACATTGTTCTCGTAGGTGCCGCCCACGACCGCGTCAGCCACGAAGCCGTCAAGTCCGTTGCCATGGGCAACAGAGTTCTTGATCACCATGTTGTACGTAGTTTCGTGCGGATTGAACCCATAGGCGGTACAATCCATAATCTCGACGTTGTCGATCGTAATATTCTCTTGTTTGCGGGGAGTGCCGTCTTCCTTGGGCTTGGCACCGCAAATGAAGCCCGCCTGATGGCTGCCTGCCGCCTGATTTTCGCGATTTCCGTCGATGATAAGATTGGAAACGGTGACGTTCTCGATATCCGTCAGTGCGGTGCGCACGATGCCGTTGATTCTGGCATCGAAGTTATTTTCGAGTTTGACCGTCGTTGCACGCGAGCCGTCGCTGTTGAGCGTGCCGGTGAGTTCAACTCCGGAGAGAAGCTCGATGGCACCGGCCGAAGAATTGCTCTTGTCGCCTGTGACGATCCATTCTCCCGCACCGAGCTGGACCTTCACCTGAACTCCAGTTTCTTGGTACTGCTTGTTCGCCTCTATGATGGCAGCCTTGATCCGCGCGACATTTTCCGCAGGGTCGGTCGAGGGGTTTTCGAGAACGGGAATGGCCATTCTTAATAATCCTTATAGCTCGAAATGCGTTTGAGTGGAGCCGAACCGCGAGCGTCGTCGTCACCGGAATCGCTCCGGTGCGCGCATTGCGAAAGCCGACTGTTCTTGGGGCGCCGTCGGTGCGACGGCGTTGTTCAGGTTTGCGTCACTGGGGTTTTGGCGAGGCGGCGCTGCCGCATGGGCAGGTGACGCGCTCGGATCTTCGAGGCGGGATCGGTTTCCGTCTCGCTGGAAGTCATGAGCATCTTGGCGTGTTCCTCTGCGGTATCGGCCTGATTGCTCAGAATTAAATAGGCATAATCGCAGAAGTGAAATGGATCTATTTTATACGCGCGGGGCAATTCGGAGTTAAAGAGTCGAAAGCCCTGAAGAGGTGTAATGCTGTCGAAGTATAAACCTACCCCGAATGGGATGAAGCCTTTTTGATAGTGCCTTAGTACCCCCATCGATCAGGTTGCAATTCGGACCGCTGCGAGGGTTCGATTATTTGATGAGATCGAAAAGCTGTCCTGAGCATTGGGCGATCAGGATCAGCAGAAGGATGCCGAAGAACCACAGCCATGAGCCTCTGCGCTGCGGCTGGGCGGCGGGCGGTTGCGGCTCGTGGGGGCGGATGACGGGTCTTGGAGGAGCAGGCAGACGCTCGATCAGTTCAGCCGATGCGGCGGAAATGGTGCCGGCTCGTCCGATGAAGCGGAAGCTCACAGGAATGCCGCCGACGAAGTCGACCTCGGCCGGCTGCACCGCGGCCTCATGGTGAACCCACCAGTATTCCTTGCGATCTTCCATCCTGCATTCCCTCAAAATCGGCCCGGTAGCCTTCCATTGGGACCACGTTGATCTAGAATTTCAGCACCTATAAAGCCAGCAGGCGAAAAGTTGAGTAGGTTTTCAGGAGATCCCATGAACGTTCTCGTGACAGGCGGGGCAGGCTACATCGGCGGCCATATGGTTCTGGCGCTTCTCGATGCGGGGCACAACCCGATCGTGTTCGACAATTTGTCGACCGGGTTCCGCTGGTCGGTTCCGGAGGGCGTACCTCTCGTCGTCGGCGATGTGGGGGATTACGAGCTGGTCCTTCGCACGCTCCAGCAGCATCAGGTCGATGCCATCGCCCACTTCGCCGCGAAGCTCATCGTGCCGGAATCCGTCTCCGATCCCCTCGGCTATTATCTGAACAACACCGTCAAGAGCCGCTCCCTCATGGCGGCGGCCGTTGCCGCAGGCATCAAGAAATTCGTGTTCTCCTCGACGGCGGCCGTCTACGGCGACACCTCCGACAAGCCGATCGACGAGAATGCGCCCTTGGGGCCCCTGTCGCCTTACGGGAGTTCGAAGCAGCTCACGGAGGTCATGCTGCGCGACGTCGCGGCCGCGCACGACATGCGCTATGTGGTGCTGCGCTACTTCAACGTGGCGGGCGCCGATCCGCAGATGCGCCATGGCCAGTCGACCGCGAACGCCACCCACCTGATCAAGGTGGCGGTGCAGACGGCCCTCGGCATGCGGTCCCACATGGAGGTCTTCGGCACGGATTATCCGACGCCGGACGGAACCTGCATCCGGGACTACATCCACGTGAGCGATCTGATCGCCGCGCACCTGCAGGCCCTGACCCACCTCGATGCGGGCGGCGAGAGCCTCGTCATGAATTGCGGCTACGGGCACGGCTATTCGGTTTCCGAGGTCATCGAGACGGTACGCAAGGTTTCCGGGAAGCCCGTGGAGGCGCGGATCGGCCCGCGGCGGGCGGGCGATCCGACGACGATCGTCGCCGATTCGTCCCGCATCCGCGCCAGGCTGGGCTGGGAGCCCCGGCTCGACGATCTCGCCACCATCGTGGAGCACTCCCTGCGATGGGAAAGCATGCTCCGGGAGCGGAACCTGAAGCTCTGACGCGCGCTGTTTCTACCATTGTGGAATCATCTCTGGTCCTGGTTTGCCGCATTTTTCGGCGAACCGGGTCCACTTCGCCGAAAAATGCTTTGGCCGTGGATTGCCGGCTCTCGATAAGGGCAGGTTAAGAACCTCTGCCTCAAATGCTCGTCAGGCGCCGGGCCGATTCCCGGCGCCGTCGAACAACGGGGTCGGAGGGCGAGAGCATGGGCGAGGACAGGCGAGCGGGTGTCAATGGAATTCTGCTGCTGAATCGCCTGCTGCTGGCCGGCTGCTTCCTGCCGGTCGCCGTCGGGCGTCTCTCGAACATCTCCGGGCTGGCCGCCACCCTGACCCTCAAGGGCATGCCCTACGGCGACGTGGTGGCGACCCTGATCGTGCTCGCCGAGGTGTTTGGGCCTCTGGCTCTCATCTTCGGCTTCGCGCCGCGTCTGAGCGCGGCCGTTCTCATTGCGGCGCTGGTGGTGACGACCGGCACCATGCACCGGTTCTGGGATTACGCTGGCCTGAACCGGCAGGCCGAACAGGCGGTGTTTCTCTCCCACCTCGGCGTTCTGGCCGGTCTCCTTTTTTACGGCCTGATGGGGCCGGGGGCCTGGAGCTGGCAGGGCTGGTGGCGGGGGCTCAACGGCAAGGGGAAGCCCGCCAAAAGCAAGAAGAAGCAGCCGTCCCGCCCGCGGGCTCCCAAGCCCCGGCCTGCGCCGGTCCGGCCCGTGGCGGACGACCAGGACGAACTGGCGGATGCCGCCTGAGGCGTCCGGGATCGAGCTGCGCACTGGACCGACTCGCTCTTGTCTGCAAGGCTCCTGCCTTCATTCAGCCTCTTATCCAGGCCATAAAGCCTTGCTGCGCCGTGCTTTTGCGCACGGGCCATCGGTGAATTCTCAGGTTAACAGTGGCGTCATGCTCCATTCGTCTGTGCGTTGCATCCTCGGTCTGTCCCTCGCTCTCGCGTGCGCATCTCCCGCCGCTGCCCAGCAGCCCTCCGATCCGGTGACCCGCTTCCTCGACGGCATCTTCAAGAAACCGGGGGCGCCGGCCGGCAGCGCTCCCCAGCAGCCCGCGCCGCCGGCCGCACCCCAGCCGGCGGCGCGTCCTCAGGCGCAGCCGCAAGCGCGTCCGCAGCAGGCGCCTAAGCCGAAGGCGACCGTGCAGAAGCCCCAGCCGGCACCCCAGCGGGCCGCCCAGCCTCAAGCGAAGCCTCAGCCAGCGCCCCAGACCGCCACGAAACCCGAGCCGCAGCCGCGGGCGCCTGCTCCTGAGAAAGTGGAGGCGAAACCGGCCGCCCCGGAACCGCAAAAGCCGGCCGCCGAGCCGCCCGTGCAGGCGGCCGAGCCGGCCAAGCCCACCACGCCGCCGGCCAAGGTGGCGGAGCCGCCGAAGCCCGCCCGCGCGACACCGGCCCAAGCCGTGCCTGCGCCGACCGCCGTCGCCGCGCCGTCCTCCGCTCCGACGCCGACCTCGCCGCCTGGGCCCCGGTCGCCCGAGGAGGCCCTCGACCGGGTCAACGCCTATTTCAACAGCATCGACGTGATGTCGGCCTATTTCGTGCAGAAGAACCCCAACGGCCAGCAGGCCGAGGGCACGCTCTCCATGCGCCGCCCGGGCCAGTTCCACTTCGCCTACGCGCCGCCGAGCACCCTGGAGGTGGTCTCCGACGGACGCAACGTGGCGATCCGGGACAAGAAGCTCGGCACCAACGACGTCTATCCGGTCGGGCAGACCCCCCTGAAATTCCTCGTCCAGGACAATATCGACCTGTCCCGGGACACGAAGGTGCGCGACGTCCAGGTGGGGCGCGACGGCATGGTGACGGTCCGGTTCGACGACAGCGCGACGTTGGGCGGCACCTCGAAGATCACCCTGCGCTTCGACAGCCGGGCCAATGCGCTCAAGCAATGGACCATCGTCGACGCTCAGGGCTACGAAACCACCGTAACCCTCTCGGGCCTCAACGTGACCTATCGCCGGGACGCGAGGGCAGGGCAGTAGGGCTCGCCGTCCGGGCTCGTGGAAAGAGCCTTTTTTTGCCGGCTTGGGCCTAGCGTGCCGAGGATTTCGCATTAGAAGTCGGCCAGCGCGCTATCGGAGCGCGGCGCCCGAAATTCTCGGCAGGTGAGCATGGTGGATAAAGCGGCCCTTGGAGCCTATGCCGGTTACGTCCTTGAGGACGCGACCATCCCGGAACTGCCGAACCATTATCGCGGCAAGGTGCGCGACAATTACGATCTGCCGGACGGGCGGCGCATCATCATCGCGTCGGACCGCATCAGCGCCTTCGACCGAAACCTGGCAGCCATTCCCCTGAAAGGCCAGGTGTTGACGCAGACGGCCAGGTTCTGGTTTGAGGCGACGGCGGACATCTGCCCGAACCACGTGATCGAATATCCCGACCCGAACGTGCTGGTCGGCCGCAGGCTGACCATCCTGCCGGTGGAGATCGTGGTACGCGACTATCTCGCCGGCACCACGGGCACGTCGATCCTCTCCCTGTACAAGAAGGGCGGGCGCGAGATGTACGGCATCCGTCTGCCAGACGGGATGCGCGACAACGAGAAGCTGCCGCAGACCGTCATCACGCCGACGAGCAAGGCCTTCCACGGCGGTCACGACGAGCCGCTGACGCCGGCCGAGATCGTCGGGCAGGGCCTGCTGAGCCAAGAGCAGTGGCAGACCGTCTCCGACTACGCCCTCGCGCTCTTCGCGAAGGGCAGGGCAATGGCCCGCGAGCGCGGCCTCATCCTGGTCGACACCAAATACGAGTTCGGCATCGACGAATCTGGCACCATCATGATCGCCGATGAGATCCATACGCCGGACTCGAGCCGCTACTGGTTTGCGGAGAGCTACCAGGAGCGCTTCGAGGCCGGCGAGCGGCCCGAGAGCTTCGACAAGGATTTCATCCGCACCTGGGTGGTCGCCCGCTGCGATCCCTACAAGGACGAAATTCCCGCCATCCCGCAGGACGTGGTGCTGGAAACCGCGCGGGTCTATATCGACGCCTTCGAGCGCATCACCGGCCAGCCCTTCGCCCTGCCGCCGACGGACGTGCCGGTGCTGGAGCGGGTGCGGGGAAACCTGAAGGGATTTTTCTGAAGCCGGTTGACGAGCGGGCCTCGCATCCGTATTTTGCACCCCATGATCACCGGTCGCACCAACTTCACGAACTATTTTACGCCGTCCCCATAGGGCGGCTCCGTTCGGTTGCGACCAGACGTTCGATGCCGCCGCTCTCCGGCGGCATCTTCATATGGTGATCAGGTCTCCGGGCAGCGGCTCCCGCCAATCCCCAGGAGGCGAAACGATGAGCACTCCCAAATCCGACTTCCTGAAGACGCTGACCGAGCGCGGCTTCATCCATCAATGCACCGACCTCGACGCCCTCGATGCGCGGCTCTCGGCCGGGCCGGTCGCCGCCTACATTGGGTTCGACGCGACGGCCGACAGCCTGCATGTGGGCAGCCTCGTGCAGATCATGGCCCTGCGCTGGCTCCAGAAATGCGGCCACAAGCCCGTCGTGCTCATCGGCGGCGGCACCTCGCAGATCGGCGATCCGAGCTTCCGCGATGCAAGCCGGCCTTTGCTCGACAATGAGCAGATCGCCCGGAATGCCGCGGGCCTGAAGCAGGTCTTCTCCCGCTACCTCTCGTTCGGAGATGGGCCGACCGACGCGGTGATGGTGGACAATGCCGATTGGCTCGACCCGCTGCGCTACCTGCCGTTCCTGCGCGACTTCGGCACCCATTTCACGATCAACCGGATGCTGAGCTTCGACAGCGTGCGCCAGCGGCTCGAGCGCGAGCAGCCGCTCACCCTGCTCGAGTTCAACTACATGGTGCTCCAGGCCTTCGATTTCCTGGAGCTGTCGCGCCATCATGCCTGCGTGCTGCAGATGGGCGGCTCGGATCAGTGGGGCAACATCGTCAACGGCATCGAGCTCGCCCGCCGCATCGACCAGCGCCAGCTCTTCGGGCTCACCACGCCGCTGCTCACCACCTCGGCCGGTGCCAAGATGGGCAAGACGGCGACCGGCGCGGTGTGGCTCAACGCCGAGAAGCTGAGCCCCTACGCCTTCTGGCAGTTCTGGCGCAACGCGGAGGACGACGACGTTGCCCGCTTCCTGCGCCTCTTCACGGAGTTGCCCCTCGACGAGGTGCATCGTCTCGGGCAGTTGAGGGGCTCCGAGATCAACGAGGCGAAGCGCATCCTTGCCCACGAGGCGACGCGGCTCGCCCACGGCGAGGAGGCGGCCCGGGACGCGGCCGAGACCGCCCGCCGCGCCTTCGAGGCGGGCGAGAACGCTTCCGGGCTTCCGAGCATCGATGTCCCCCGCTCCGAACTCGAGGCCGGCGTCACGGTCGCGCAGCTTCTCGTTCGTGCGGGCCTTTCAAGCTCGAAGAGCGAGGCACGCCGCCTCGTGCTCAACAGCGGGGCGAGGCTCAACGGCAAGGTCGTGCAGGATGCGGATGCTCATGTCGACGCCGCGGATCTCACGGATGGAGCCCTGAAGCTGACGGCGGGCAAGAAGCGGCATGTGCTGGTGCAGGTGAGCGGTTGATGGATGAGCCCTCCTTCTCCCGGTGAAACCTTCCCTGTCATGGCCGGGCTTGTCCCGGCCATCTCGATGATGTGAGGCGCTAGGCTTCTCCAATCGAGATCACCGGCACAAGGCCGGTGATGACGCGGGAAGGCCATTGAGGAAGGAGCTTGTCAGACAAAGCACAGAGCGGCGGCTCTAACGCGGGCTGCCGCCCTTCGCGCATTGCTGCGTCGAAAGAAACCGCGTCACCACCTTCGCCACGTCCCTGGGCCGCTCGACGGGCAGCATATGCGTCTCGTGCTTGAAGAGCTGCAGCCGTGCGGACGGGATGTGCCGCGCGGTCTCCTCAAGGGCCGCGACGTCGAAGAACGGGTCACGGGTCGCGCCGACGATCAGGGTCGGTGCCGCGATGCGGGAGAGCCAGGAGGGGTCGCAGCCGAAATCCTCGCCGGCGACGGCGTTGAGGCCGCGCACGATGCTGGCCGGATCGTTCATCGTTGCCTGCAGCCGCGTCCGCTCCCGCCTGAACCGCCAGCGGATCAGCCAGTTGAGCCACGGGCGGCGGAAGACCAGGCCGAACTCGTCGAGGAACCCGTCGAAGTCCCCGGTCCAGGCACATTCGAGCTGCCGGTCGACGCTGCGGCGTCCCTCTGGCGAGAAACGATGTGCGCTCACCATCAGGATCAGCTCCTTCACCACATCGGCATGCTCCGCAGCCAGCCGCGCGGCAACGAAGCCTCCGAAGGAAATGCCCATTACGGTCGCGGGGCCGATCTCGTCCCGCAGGATCCGCGCGATGTCCCCGACGATCGTCTCGATGGAGTAATCCGCGCACGGCGCCGGATCGTAGCCCAGGATGTAGACGGCCCTGCCGGCGGGGAGTAGGCGTGCGATGCGCCTGGCATCCCTCTGGGCACGCGCCGGAGTGGGGCGCCGGACGAAAGCCTGCCCGCCGTTGAGCACGACGATCGGATCGACGCCGGATCCTGATTTCACAAAGGGAATTCTGTCGAGGAACAGACCCGAATCGAATGTTCTCATGGACGTATCGCCGGAGAGGAGCCCGTCGCAGCGCCCGTGTCTGGTCTGATGGCACTGCTCGGGAATGTCGACAAACATCTGCCTATGTCGCCGACGCTTCGATTCGCGACCGACGGTGCGCGCCAGTCGTGTGGCTGGAGCGACAGAAAAGACAGGAATGGAGCCGGCGGACACTGGAAGAGTGGCGGCGGCTTGCGGGCCGGACAGCGTTCCTAAAGGCAATCGACCGTTACGTCAACTGCCGAGGTTGCGGTTCGGATCAGGCGCTGAGCGAAACGGCCGGAAGGTTCTCAATGGCCGGCTTGGCGAAGAGATAGCCCTGAAACAGAGTGATGCCGGCATCGCGCAGCGTGGCGAGTTCGGCTTCTGTCTCGATGCCCTCGGCGATGATCGCGATGTTCAGGGCACGCGCCATCACCAGGATGCCGGCGACGATGGCCTGGCGCGGGGCGGAGTCCCCGACGCCGCGGATGATCTCCATGTCGATCTTGATGAGATCGGTCTGGAAATTGGCCAGGAGATTCAGGCCCGCATGCCCGGCGCCGAAATCGTCGATGGCCGTGATGAACCCGAGGCGCTTGTACTCCGCGATGATCCGAGCCACGTGCCGCGTGTCTGCCATGCGCTCGTTCTCGGTGAACTCGAACATGATCCGTCTGGTGTCGAATCCCACGCGGCGGGCGGTCTCCAGGGACGTTCTGATGCAGGCGGCAGGCTCATAGACCGCGTTCGGCATGAAGTTGATGGACAGCCGCCTGTCTTCGGTTTTCGGGAAGAGGCGGCCCGCCAGTTCGATGGCCTTCACGCGGCAGGCTTGATCGAACTTGTACTGCCGGCTGTCATCGACCTGGCTCAGGATCTGCCAGGCGGATTGCCCCTGCGTCCCCCTGACCAGGGCCTCGTAACCCCAGATCACTCCCCGGTCGAGATCCACGATTGGGTGGAACGCCATGGTGAAATCGAACGGGAGCGGTTCGCCGCTCCGGCAGCCCTGACATCCCACCTTCGTATCCACTGACGTTTCCAATCCGAGCATTGGCGAATTTCACACGGCATTATGGGAGAAGGATCTTGCGATTGCCCTAACGTGAGGAAAGGCACATCGCGATCATGGGCCTTCGGGCAATCTTTCACCGCCTCAGCCCGCTCCCGTGCCGGCGGAACGGCGATAAGACCCGTCGTCTTCCCGGGTCGGGTTGTCGGGCAACGGCGTCGCGAGGAATGCGGGAGCCCTTCTCATGACCAGCAGCCGATTTGCCTTTCCACCTACGGACGATGCGATCTTCCTGACCGATGGCGGTCTCGAGACGACGCTCGTCTTCCTCGACGGCGTCGATCTTCCCTGCTTTGCGGCGTTTCCCCTTCTGCGCAGCGAGGAGGGCCGGGCCA
>DASZBB010000041.1:0-25320 GCA_035944695.1 Microvirga sp.
TGCTGATCTGGCTAGTGCCGGTGCTGCTCATGGCGCTGCGCTCCAGAAAGAGTGCAACGCCATGGCAGGACTGACGATCAGGCGATTGGAACCCCCACAGATTGCCATCAACGGATGAACTGGTCGATGTAGTCGGCTCCGAGTCCGTTCTTCGCATAATGCGTCCGGCACTTCTCGATTCGCGTGAAGACATCGTCGAACCCGGTCGCATTGCCGTCCGGATCGACGTAGATCATGGCTCCGTTCACCTGGAACAGGGTGATCATCTCCTCGACGTGCGGATCGACGACTAGCGTATGCGTCTCGCCAGGGGCCTCGTAGGCATAGGAACCCTCGGTGGCAATCCAGTCATGCTCCAGGTACCGCCATTCTCCCTTAAGCACGAAGGCATGCACCGGTTGAGGATGGCGATGGCGCGAGAGCACGCCCGACTTCCGCACCCGCAGCAGGTTCATCCAGTACCCGCGCGAGGCCGCAAGCAGCAGCGGTCGGAACCATACGTTCTCCTCCACAGGAACCCAGATCCGTTCGTCCGTCGGAATGGCGTTCGGGATCACGAGCTCGGGCGGGGAGTCTTTCGGCTGCGGATGCCGGTAGGGCACCCACTTGTCGTTCATGGGGATGCCGGGGGAGGTCGGCTCTGGGCTGGACATGGGATCTGCTCCTCTGAGGCGAGTTGTGGTCAAACAGTCAGATAGCCGCCATCGATGGCCAGGATGGCGCCCGTCACGAACCGAGCCGCGGGCGATGCCAGGAAGACGGCGCCTCCGGCCACTTCCTCCGGTGTGCCCCAGCGGCCCATGGGAGTGCGGGAAAGAATCGGGGCGCTGCGGTCCGGGTCATCCTGCAGAGCCTGCGTGAGAGGCGTCGCGATCCAGCCCGGTGCAACGGCATTGACGCGGATGCCGTCGGCCGCCCATGCGGCGGCGAGGCTCTTGGTCAGCTGGCCGACGCCGCCTTTCGAGGCGCTGTAGGCCGGAACCCGGGGACCGCCGAAGAAGGTGAGCATGGATGCGACATTGACCACGGAGCCCTTGGCTTCGCAAAGCCTTGCTTTCGCGGCGGAGCAGACCCGCATGGCGCCGGTCAGGTTGACTGAGATGACGTCCGCGAAGACCTCCGGGTCGTGCTCCAGGTCACGGCGAATGACGCCTGCGGCGTTGACCAGGATATCCAGGCGGTTGAACTGCGTGACCAGGCGGTCGACCGACGGACCGTCACGGACGTCGAGAACCTCAAACGAGAGCCCTGCATTGGTCTCGTCGCCTGCCGCCCGCATCCGCTCGGCCTCACTCGCTCCCGTCGCCGTGACGCTGGCACCCAGGTCTCGGAAGGCCTTGGCGCAGGCAAGCCCGATTCCGCTTGTGCCGCCCGTGATCAGAACGGTTTGGCTGTGGAACAGATGAGGGGCAAAAGCATCGGTGATCGGCATGCCGCTGTTCTCTCCAGGGTGTTGATCGGATGCTCGGCAGGATTCGAAACATAGTGCTTGAATGGGTGTAGCCAAGCAAACTCTACCAGGGGACCTCGGTCGCTGCCGAGAGCGTCAGGCAGCTCACATGGAGAATTGCCGGATCGGTCGCGGCGTTCGGCCAGCAGATACAGGTGCAACCTAACGCCGATGAAGGGACACCGCGAGGGAGGAGTGCAAGTAGCTCCACGTGAAATGTCGCCTCGAACCAAAGTGGATTGATCTGGTAGGCGCTTTCGCGTGATGCTGGACCTGAAGCAGGGGCGCTGCGGTAGAATGTTGCTTGCGGACGCACCCAGCGCAACCGGGACGGAGGAGCAGGGATGTCTTTGATCTCCTATTTGACCACCATTCGGTTCCAGGATGGCGCCCTGTCGGACGTCGGCAACGATATGCGGGAGCTTGGAATCAGGACACCCCTCATTGTTACCGATGCGGGAATCGTGCGCATCGGCTTGGTTGATCGCCTGATAGGTGTTCTCTCTGCAGGGCAGCACATTCCGGTCTTCGCCGATACGCCCACGAATCCTACGGAGGGCGCAGTGATGGCCGCGCTGGAACTCTACCGTTCCAATGCCTGCGACGGCCTGATTGCCATTGGGGGCGGCTCCCCGATTGATCTGGCCAAGGGTGTGGCTCTTCTGTCGACCCACGATGGACCCTTGGAGCAGTATGCGGCGATTCTAGGCGGAATTCCTAAGATCTCTGCGGCCGTAGCCCCGCTCATCGCCATTCCAACCACGGCCGGGACAGGCAGCGAGGTCGGCCGGGCGGCCCTGATCACCTTGGAGGATGGTCGAAAGCTCGGATTTATCTCTCCCCATCTCATCCCGAAGCGCGCCATCTGCGATCCGGATCTCACGCTCGGGCTGCCCCCGGCCTTGACGGCGGCGACCGGAATGGACGCGATCACCCATTGCATCGAGACCTTCCTCAGCCCACGCTTCAACCCACCGGCAGAGGCCATCGCGCTCGACGGTCTGGTTCGTGCCGTCGGCAATATCGAACGGGCGGTGGCCCAGGGGTCGGATCGCACGGCCCGGCATGAGATGATGATGGCCGCGCTTGAGGGAGGTCTGACGTTTCAAAAGGGCCTGGGCGCCGTCCATGCCCTCTCGCATCCTCTCGGAGGTCTGAAGCAGGTGGCGCTGCATCATGGGACACTCAATGCGGTGCTGTTGCCCTACGTGCTTGAGTTCAACAGGAGCCATGCCGAGGCAAAGTACGCTACGATCCGCCATCGGTTGGGCCTCGACGACGGCGTGGATCTGGCGGATTACGTCCGCGGTCTCAACTCGCGGCTCGGCACGCCGGCAACGCTGGCTGAGATGGGGGTGCCGCGGGACAGCTTTGCCCTGATCGCAAAAAGCGCGACTGAGGATCACTCCTCCGCGACCAATCCTCGTCCGGCCAACGAGGCGGATTACCGGGCGATCCTCGAGGCGGCCTATGCAGGGATCCCGCTTAAACCGGGTGCCTGATCCACCCACCGCACCTTTCTAGCCGTTCGGTCAAGGTTTGGTCAGAGAGGCCTATCGGAAGACGCCTACCAGCCCCGCCGTCCTCCCCCGTGGTGCGGGACATCGTCGAAATCGGATGGTGCCTCATAGGCCTCGCCATGCCGGGGCTGCCGCTGGTCGATCCAGCGCGGTTCCGGCTTGGCCCCATGCCCGACGGTACCATCGAGGAGGGCCAACATCCCCTGTAGGACAGATCGGGCGGCACCCACCGCCGCGTCGACAAGATCGCGCAGGCGGAGGTCGCCAATGTCGCCGGGATGCTCCTGTGCTCGGGTATACGGCACCGATTGATTGTCCGGGTAACGCTCCGGTGCGCGATCCGGCAGGAGGCCCGAGAGGGCGCCGGCGCCACCCAAGACCAGGATCAGGACAACGGGGATGACGAGGCGGAAGGCAAGGCCAATGACCTTGGAGAGGATGACATAACCGACGACCAGGATAATCGCGGTGGTGATGAAGCCGGCGCTCAAAGTCTCTGCCTCCCTGTCGGGCTCGATATGAGACGCAATGCCATCAGCGACATCCGCGGCCGTTTTATGGTCACCCTGGGTCAAACGCGGGATGGTCCGAAGCGGCTGAGATCCCCCGTAGACGTGGAAACATGTGGCTCAATCGAACCGGAGAAGCCGCGCGGCCTCACCCTTTCAGGGTGTCACACAAAGGTGCGACACACGCTCATCCCGTGCAGCACGAAGGCACGCGGTTTCAATGACTTAGCTGATGGGTACTGCTTAGCTTAGAATCCTGGCGCCCCAAGCCATTCCAGATCACGATCGTTGTCTCTCATCGCGAAACTCGCGGGCTTCTTTCTGCAAGGGAGAGCGATCGCTTGCCTCGTTGGCTCACGAGGCCGGCGAGTGCGCCCGGAGACGAACTCGTTCAAACTCCTGTCCCGCTTTCGCAAAGTCCTACGTTTGACAGGACGGAACTCTCTCTGCGGCGCGCGGGGAACTGCATCGGGCCGTCGGAGGGGTTCGGTCAAATGGCAAATCCGCCAACTGCTCAAGCGTCATGCGTTGAAGGGCCGGATGGGACAGCGGGTCGTCGCTGCGGTCATCCATTTCCTGAGGCCGTGAATTGCTGCTGAAAAGCTGCTTTGCGAGGCTGAAGAGGTTTAACATTCCTGCATGATGCCTCTTCTCTTGCCATCGCGGGATGGTTTTTCTCTGTGTGTGGCTATAGAAAAGCTATATGAGAAACCTGAGCCGCTTCCATCTCACGGGTCTGCGCGCCGTCGAGGCGGCGGGCCGGCTGGGTACTCTTCGCGCCGCGGCCGAGGAGCTCGGCGTCACCATTGGGGCTGTCAGCCAGCAGATCCTGAAGGCCGAGGAGCAGCTTGGACGCCCCTTGTTCGAGCGCCTGCCGAAGGGCCTGAAGCCGACGCCGTTCGGGGAGGACATCCTGAAATATCTGAGCGCCGGATTCGCCGAGATCTCGGCCGGACTCGCCCTCGCGGAACGCCGTCGCGACGATGTGCTGACGGTGTCCGTCGCGCCTGTCTTCGCGAGCAAATGGCTGGTGTGGCGCCTGAAGCGGTTCCACGAGCGATATCCCGACATCCGCATCCGCATCGATGCGGATGTGGCACTCGTCGATCCGGATATGTCCGATGTGGACGTGTGCATCCGTGTCGGCTGGGGCAACTGGCCCCATGTGAAAGCCGAGAAGCTGATCGATCAGCTGATCTTTCCCGTCTGCAGCCCATCGCTCGCCGAGGCTCTTCGAAAGCCGGCGGATCTGGCGTCCGTTCCCATCATCCGTGAACCGACGCCCATGTTCGGCTGGAACGCCTGGCTCGGCCCGAATGGTCTCGACGAGTCGATCCTCGGCGACGGCCCGGTCTTCTCGGACGCGTCTCTCTGCCTCGATGCGGCCGTTGCGGGGCAGGGGGTGTTTCTCGGGTGGCAAACCCTGGCCGGAGATGCCATCTCCTTCGGGCGCCTGACGGCTCCCTTCCCGGACCGCTACGCCACCGGTATCGCCTATTGGTTCGTCACGTCCCGAACCCTGCCGCCGACGCGGGCAGTCAAGGCCTTCCACGATTGGCTGAAAGCCGAACTGGCCAGCATGAAGACCTGATTGGCCGGATCATGCGACAGGCATGGCTGGCGCGCTGCCTGACGCCATCTCATCGCCAAATGAATGAGCGGCCGCGCCAACCATGCCCGGCCGCTCCTGGATTTTTCTTGCAGCCTTATCCGATCCGCGGGCGAAGCGGGGCTGCCGTGCCGAGGCCGAGGGCCAAGGGCCTCACAGCGAAAGCACCATCGCCGATGAGAGCATGGGCAAGGGCCGCGAGAGCCAGGAAGGCCGGGTACTCCCAGCCGCCATTGGGGGCGTTGAACACCCAGCCGTTGGGAGCATGCACAAGGAGCGCGCCCAGGAGAACCGGCAGGAGAACGACGGACACGGCGCGCCCGTAGAATCCCAGCAGGATGGCAAGGCCGCCGATCATCTCGGCCAGGATGATGGGCCATGCCAGGAATGCCGGAAAGCCGACCTGGGTGAGAAAGCCGGCAAAGCCCGGAACCGTGAAGACGGCGATCTTCAGATAGGCATGGGCGATGAACATGATGCCGAGAGCCGCACGCAGGGCGAAGGCACCATAGGGAGCAAGGCGGGTATCGATCATGGTTTTGTCTCCAGGACCCCTGTGGTCCGTGTGCCAAGAACCTGATCCTTTCACAGATGCAATGCAATTGACCGTCATGCATCAATGATATTGCAGTTTCGCAATGAAACACTCGTGGCTCGCCGCCCGTCTCAGGCCCGCTCGAGATGAACAAGTCCCATCGAACCCTATCGCCGACGCCCTAGTCAGGCGAGGATGTCCGCGGTGATCGACCTTCGATTGGGTAAGCGGGATCGTTGTAGCCCGGTGTGGACGGATGACCGGTCGCAACGAGGCTGTCGACGAGCGCTTCGTCCTCGGCCGTGAAACGATAGTCGAGCGATTTCAGATAGTCGTCCCACTGCTCCTCCGTGCGCGGGCCTGCGATCACCGCGGTGATGAAGCGGTTGTTCAGAACCCATCCCACGGCGAACTGGCCCGCCGTGATGCCGCGAGCCTCCGCATGACGCTTGATGTCCTGAGCGATGCGAAGCGATTCCGGGCGCCATTCGGTCTGCATCATCCGGTTGTCCTGCCGGCCGGCGCGGCTCGTCTCCGGCGGCGGAGCGTCGGGGCTGTACTTGCCCGTCAGCACGCCGCGCGCGAGCGGGGAATAGGGCACGACGCCGAGGCCGTAATAGCTGCAGGCCGGCAGGTGCTCGACCTCCGGCATCCGGTTCATGGCGTTGTAATAGGGCTGGCTCACCACCGGGCGGTCGATGCCGAGATCGTCGCAGAGACGGCAGATCTCGGCCACGCGCCAGGCGCGATGGTTCGAGACGCCGAAATACCGGATCTTGCCCTGGCGCACGAGATCGCCCATGGCGTGCACTGTCTCCGCCAGGGGCGTCCCATGGTCCTCCCTGTGCAGGTAATAGATGTCGATCCAGTCCGTGCCGAGGCGCCGCAGGCTCGCCTCAGCGGCCTCCATGATGCGCCGGCGCGAGAGGCCGCGCTCGTTGGGGCCTTGCCCGGTCGGATTGGCGACTTTCGTGGCGAGCACCCAGTGGGAGCGTGACGCGTCGATCGCCCGTCCCGTGATCTCCTCGGAGCGGCCTTCGTTGTAGACGTCGGCCGTGTCGATGAAGTTCACGCCCGCCTCCCGCGCCTTGGCAATGATGCGCGCCGAGAGAGCTTCGTCGGTCGGTCCGCCGAACATCATCGTGCCGAGGCAGATCGGCGAGACCTTGAGGCCGGACCGGCCCAAATTGCGATAGTCCATGCGAAGCTCCATCATCTTTGCGCGTCGGAAGATAGGGTGATCGCCCGGCATCTCCATGGATGACGATCATGAAGGCCACTCACCGTCAGTGGTGCGGGTCCGCTCCCTTCCCGTCAGCGTCGAAGCGACTGCACATCTCGCGCCGGATTTGAACGGCGAGCCGAGTAGGATCGAGATCAACGTCGTCTTCCGTCACCACGGAGCCCGCAGCGACATCGCGGGTCAGGCGGATTCCGTGGGCGAGGCCGATGGGCAGCATGCGTTCGGCCTTGCTGCGCTCGGCAGGCGCCAGCCGTCCATAGACCGTGTAGCCGCCTTCGCCATCGAGGTTGTCTCCAGCCTTGAGGTCGCGCTTGGCGACCGCCACCGCATCGCCGCGCCAGGTTCGGCACGAGCCCGTCGGTTCGCCGCGCAGGGCGGCGCTCAGAACCGAGATCGACAGTTCCAGGCCGATCAGATGGAAGGGCTTGTACATCGCCGCGTAACGGCCGGTCGCATCCGTGGGGAGACCGTATTGCTTGAAACAGGCCGCAGCGTAATCGTTGGGAGCCTTCAGCACCACGTACACCCCCCAGCGCAGATCCCGGAACACCGGCCTGCCGTCACGCTCGAGCGAGGAGACCACCTCCACCATGCCGTCATGATCGAGCTGACCGCCGACGGCACGCGGGCGCAGGACATGGGCGAGATCGTCGACGCCGCAGGGCGGGAAGCGCAGGCCGTCCGCCGGCACGTCGAGGTCGCATGCATTCGCAATTGCGGCCATCTCGATGGCGGATTTGGTGCCGTCGAGGAAGGAATTGAACATCTGCGGATTCATGCCCGCCGCCTTGGCCTGCTCCGGCGTCAGGCCATAATGCGTCCAGACGTGATCCGGGGTAACGGTGTGAAAGGCTGCGAGGTATTTCGTTCCCTTGCCCGCCGCGGCGACCGTGAACCCGGCAGCCCGGGCCCAGTCCACCATCTCGGACACGAGCGCCGGCTGGTCGCCATAGGCCATCGAGTAGACGAGGCCGCGCTCCCGCGCCTTCTCGGCGAGAAGGGGACCTGCCAGGACATCGGCCTCCACATTGACCATGACGATGTGCTTGCCGGCCGCGATGGCTGCGAGCGCATGCCTGATTCCCGCCTCCGGGTGGCCTGTCGCCTCGATTACCACCTCCACGTCCTCGGCGGTGCAGGCATAGGTTCCGTCGGCGGAGAAGCGCGTGCCGGCAATCCGCTCCTCGTCCCAGCCTACGGTTCGGCAGGCCGCCCGTGCCCGCTCCGGATCGAGATCGGCGATCATGGCGACCTCGAGCCCCGCAATGGTCGGCACCTGGGCGAGAAACATCGAGCCGAACTTGCCGGCGCCGATCAGAGCCACACGGACGGGGCGGCCGGCATCGTGTCGCTGACGGAGCAGTGCTGACAGGTTCATGGCGCTTGAACTCCGGTACTGAATTTTCATGCCCGGTCAGGCTCAAGGCTGCGAGGATGCAAGTCAATGATCGTGATCCTCGCATGTGGGTCGGAAGCGCTCTCGATCTCGGAAACTTGATCGGATCGGCCGCGCGTTTCCTTGTCACGGTGATTGCTCTCCGCGACTATCGGAGGGCACATTTCGCGAGGTCGGACATGGATCGCCGTCGCTTCATCGCACTTGCCGGGGTGACCGTTCTCGGATGCTCCCGCGCCTCGGCCCAGCATGCAGGGCACAGCGCGCCGCTGCCCGAGGCTGCACCTTCGCCGGATCCCTATGCCCGACTGCAGGGCGGAGTGCCGCATCATTTGACCCCGGAGCAGGAGGCGCAGCGCGTCACCGACAGCCCGGCCCCGGCCGGCCCGCAGGGACGATGGGTCTCCCGTGCGGCGCTGCCCATCCCACGCAGCGAGATGGCCTGGGCGACTGTTCTCAACGACCGCATGCACATCATCGGCGGCTACGGGGAGGGGCGGGTGGATCGTGCCTACCATCACGTCTACGATCCGGCCTCCGACCGCTGGTTCAACGCCGCTCCGCTACCGCGCGGCGCCAACCATGTGGCGGTCGCGGCCGATGCCGGGCGCGTCTATGCGTTGGGCGGCTTCATCGAACAAAACCGCAATCCCGACCACAACGCCTATGTCTACGATCCGGCGGCGGATCGTTGGTCGACGATCGCGCCGCTGCCTCGTCCGCGCGGCGCGGCTGCGGCCGTGGTGCTCGACGGCAGGATCCATCTGATCGGTGGAGCTTCCCTGCCGGTTGCCGAGCGGGCGAGCGTCGGCTGGCACGAGGTCTACGATCCGCAGGCCGACCGCTGGACCGCGGCCAAGGCCTTGCCCGGGGCCCGCGATCATGTGGGCTGCGTCGCGCATAACGGCGTCATTCACGTCATCGGCGGGCGCTTCAACACCTTCGAGTACAACACCAGCCTGCATCACGTGTATCTGCCGGCCAAGGACACCTGGGAGGAGCGGGCGCCGCTGCCGACCGCCCGTTCCGGACACGGGCTGGTGGTCTACCGGAACCGGCTCTTCGCCATGGGCGGCGAGGCGGGACGCATCGAGCAGGGAAGGCCGATCCAAGCGAAGGTGTTCGGCCAGATGGAAAGCTACGATCCCGGCAGCGATACATGGCAGCACCACGCACCGATGACGACGCCGCGGCATGCGGTCGGAGCGACCGTCATCGGAGACTGGATCTACGTGGCGGGCGGCGGCGCCGTTCTGGGCGGCTCCGTCCAATCCGCCGTGCACGAGGCCTTCACTCTCGGTTGATGATCATCACCGCGGCAATGCACCGATGGCCGACAGGTCCGCTTCGGCCTGAGCGACCGAGATTGCTCCGGGCTTGAGGCCTTCCCGCGCCATGCGGGCCCCGAGTTCCGTGAAATAGGCGTTCGCCGGAACTGGGACGCCGTGAAGGCGCCCGAGCAGCACGATCTCGCCGTTGAGGTAGTCCGTCTCGATCGATCCGCCGCCGCGCGCGAGGCTCTGCGTCGTCGAGCTGCCCAAACGGTCGATGCCGGCGATCGGCCTCTGCTGCATCAGCTGCGCCCTGCGGGCATCGGCTGCGCCTACATCGAGCCACGGGATTCCGGCCGCCTTGTAGACGGTTTCCGCCTCGGCCCGGAGCAGCGCTTCGAGATGCTTGTAATCGGCATCCAGGCCGAGCGCAGCCTGGAGGATGTTGCTCAGGTTGAGAAGCAGCTTTCCGTACTTGCTCTGCATCACGTCCGGCGAAACGAAGGCCGCAATGTTGGCGGCCTCAAGGGCCTGGGCGAGGGCCGCGTCGTGCGCGTTGCTGCCGCCCGGGTAGCGCCCGATGTCGAAGATGCCATGACGCGGCACGGAGAAGGCTCCGATTTCGCCGGGTGCCGCAATGGCGGCCGGCATCATCACGGTTACGCCATGGACTTCCGGAAAGAGACGAAGGGCCAATCGTTCGTTGGTGACGCCGTTCTGAACGCAGAAGATGGCCTGTCCGGCGACGCCTGCGGCGCGAAGGCGTTCCAGCGCAGCAAGCGTGTCCTGTGTTTTCATCGTCAGCAGGACGGCATCGTCGGAACGGAAATCGATCTCGGTGGGATCCGATACGCAAGAAAAGCGTACCCGCTCGGTCTTCTCCGGAGTGCGCAGAAGCAATCCATCGGTCTGAATGGTGTCGAGATGGGGGCCACGGGCAATGCCAATCACCTCCTGACCCGAGAGCGCCAGGGCCGCGGCTACGGTCCCGCCGATCGCGCCGACGCCATAGACAATGATCCGCATGATGTTCCTCGCCCGATCAGCTCCTCGCCGCCCATATCATGCCACGGCTCAGGATGGTACGCATCTCGCGGACTTCGAATTCCTTCGCTACATGCCCGAGGGAGCTGTAGAAGACGCGGCCCAGGCCGTGGCGGCGTTTCCAGACGACAGGCATGACGACGCCTTTGATCCACGAGGCGTGCTCGCCCGAGAAGGTCGTCGTGGCGAGAACTTCGTTCGACGGGTCCACATGCATGTAGTACTGCTCGGAATGGTAGTCGAAGTCCTGAATGCCCTGCATGATCGGATCGTCGGGACGGGTGATGTTCACCCGATAGTCGATGATATTGCCAGGATGGGCCACCCATTGGCCGCCGCACATGAACTGGTACTCGACCGCTTCGCGGAAGGCATCGCCCATGCCGCCGTGGAAGCCCGCGAGGCCGGTGCCGTCGCGGACAGCCTGCGAGAGGTTCGCCACCTCGTCCTTCTCGATCTTCGACATGGTGTAGATCGGCACGATGAGGCTCATCGTGGAGAGCCGAGGACTGGCGAAGGCGCGGGTCGAGTTCTCCAGGTGAACCTGGAATCCCTCGTCCCGCAGCAGGCCGGCCACGATGGCGGCGCATTGCTCCGGCTCATGGCCGTGCCAGCCGCCCCACACGATGAGTGCTTCGCGCATCGTTCGTTCTTTCTATCGCTTTGATCGATCTCAGGCGGCGGAAGCCGTCTCCGGCAGACCCTTCCAGAGAATCGCCGCGTCGGCATCCTCCAGAACGGCCGGCCGCTCGAGAGTGGTCGTAATCGCCCGAGGCTGTCCGGTGGCCGCTCCTTCGAGGATGGAGTGCATGACTTCCAGCACGTGCAGGCCGAGGCGCCCGCTGGAGCGGTGAGGGGTGCCGTTCAACACGGCGCTCGCGAGGTCGGCAAGGCCCAGCGCCCGGTAATTCGCCTTGTTCGGAACCTCGGGCGCCCAGTTGGGCGACCGCCAGTTGGGGGAGCCCAGCGGCATCTCGCTCGAATCGACGGCGCGCCAGTCGCCGCCGCGCTCGGTGATCTCCACGTGGCCGCCGAAGAAGTTCGGATCCGGTACCCGCAGTGATCCTTCCGAGCCGTAGATCTCGATGGCCGGATGGCTGTGCTTCCACACGTCCCAGCTCATGCAGAACGTCACCTGCGCGCCCGAGGCGAACTCGAGCAGGGACATCACATGGGTCGGCGTCTCGACCGCGATCCGCTGGCCCTTGCGCGGCGATTCGGCGGTGACGATGCGCTCCGGATAGCCGATGCTCGACATGGCGAAGACGCGCCGGACCGGACCGATCAAGTTGACGAGGGTGCTCAGGTAGTATGGCGCCATATCGAGGATCGGGCCGCCGCCGGGCTTGAAGAAGAATTCCGGGTCCGGATGCCAGTGCTCCATGCCGTGCGACATCAGGAAGGCCGTTCCGGACAGGATGTGCCCGATCTTGCCCTCGTCGACGAGGTTGCGGGCAAGGCGTCCGCCGGCGCCGAGGAAGGTGTCCGGGGCGCAGCCAAGATGAAGGCCACGGGCCTCAGCCTCGTCGACGAGGCGGCGGCCCTGTTCGAAATCGACTGCCAGGGGCTTTTCCGAAAAGACGTGCTTGCCGGCGCTGAGCGCCGCGAGGGAGACGCCGAAATGGGCCGCCGGCACGGTGAGATTGACCACGAGGTCGATGTCGTCACGGGCGAGCAGTTCGTCGACTGTCAAGGCCTCGATGCCATGCCGGCTCGCCTGCGCCTGCGCCACCTCCGGCCTCATGTCCGCACAGGCGCGGAGGGTGAGGCCGCGATAGGCGGGGATGTTCTGGAGATAGATGCCGGAGATGTTGCCGCATCCGATGATGCCGACGTTGAGGGAGTTCATGATCCTTAATCCTCGATCGTGCGCAGGAAGGCGAAGCTGTCGCGGGCGGTCCGGGCCGGGTCTGCCGGCTTGTCGTGCTCGACCACCATCCATTCAGCGCCGGCATCGCGGCATACGCGCCACAGATCGCGCCAGTTCAAGGTGCCCGAGCCGACATCGGCCCAGCCGTCCTGATCCTCGTTCTGCCCTGCGGGTGCGATGTCCTTCACGTGGGCGGCCGTGATCCGGCTGCGGTAGCGGTCGATCCATTCCTTGGGATCGGCAGCGCCGCGCACGAGCCAAGCCACGTCGACCTGCCAAGCCAGGGGGCTCGAGCCCGCAGCCTCGAAGATCAGCTCGAGCGCCGTCTTCGCGCCGTCCTTGGGCTTCAGCTCCCAGTGATGGTTGTGATAGCCGAGCCGAATGCCGTGCGTCTGAAGACGCTCCGCGATTTGCCCGAGCTCGCGCCCGAGTGAACGCCAGCCGTCGGCGGCCATGTCGCGCTCCTCCGGCGGAACGGCCGGCATGTAGAGATGGGTGAGGCCCAGTGTCCGGCAGGCCTCGACGATCGCATCGGGCTTGTCGCGAAGGGCCGCCATGCTGACATGGCTGGACGAGGCCTTGAGGCCGCGAGCATCGAGTTTCGCGCGGACCTCCGGCGCCCGGTCGAGATGCGAGCCCACCGTCTCGACATGGCGATAGCCGACATCGGCGACCGTATCGAGGATCACGTCGAGATCCTCCAGGGATCGCAGGGTGTAGAGTTGAATGGAAAGAATGTCCGTGACGCTCATCGGGTCCTCAAGGTTCGGAATGGCAGGCGCGACAAGCCACGCAGCGAGGTCTGTCGCGATGTGGGTGCGTTCACAGGCGCTCGCCGGTCTCGGCCGAGAAGAGCGATACCTGCGTGGGATCGACATGGAGGGTCAGGCTCTCGCCCGGCGCGGCCCGGCGGCTGCCCGTGGTGCGAACCTGGACCGAGCCGACGGGGTCGCTGCACCAGATGACGGTATCGGCGCCCATAGGCTCGACGATGTCGACCTTGAAGCCCGGCCATATCCCGTTGCCGGCGATCTCCAGATGCTCCGGCCGGACGCCGAGCACGACCTCCTGTCCCGCGGACGGAGCCGTTGCGAAGGGATAGGCCGACAGCGGGAGCCGGCGGTCGCCGGCAAGGAAGCTCAGGCCTTCCCCGGTGTTCTCGAGCCGGCCCTTGATGAAGTTCATCTGCGGCGAGCCGACGAATCCGGCCACGAACAGGTTGGCGGGACGGTGGTAGATCTCGTCTGGCGTGCCGATCTGCTGGATCTTCTGCTCCTTCATGACGACGATGCGGTCGGCGAGCGTCATCGCTTCGATCTGATCGTGCGTGACGTAGACCATGGTGGTCTTGCCGAGCCTCGCATGCAGCCGCTTGATCTCCACGCGCAACTCGTTTCTCAGCTTGGCACCGAGGTTGGAGAGCGGTTCGTCGAACAGGAAGACGGCTGCGTCTCGGACCAAGGCCCGGCCGATGGCGACGCGCTGGCGCTGGCCGCCCGAGAGCTGGTCCGGGCGCCGGTCGAGGAGGGGCGTGATCTGAAGAAGTTCGGCCGCCTTGGCGACGCGCTTCTCGATCTCGGGCTTCGGCGTCTTTGCCATCTTCAGTCCGAAGGACATGTTCTCGCGCACGTTCATACGCGGATACAGGGCATAGGACTGGAACACCATCGCGAGGCCGCGGTCCTTGGGCTCCTCCCAGGTCACGTTCTTGCCGTTGATCCAGATCTGTCCTTCGGCTACGTCGAGCAAGCCCGCGATGGCATTGAGCAGGGTGGACTTGCCGCAACCCGACGGCCCCAGCAGGACGATGAACTCGCCCTCGTTGATATCAAGGGAAAGACCGTCGAAGACCTGAACAGCCTCGAATGCGACGGTCACATCACGCACGGAAACGGTCGACATGCCTTATCCCTTCACAGCGCCGGCGGCGATGCCGCGGACGAACCAGCGTCCGGAGACGAAGTAGACGACAAGCGGAACGAGCGCGGCGAGCATGGTAGCTGCCATGTCCACGTTGTAGGCGCGCTCGCCCTGCGTCGAGTTCACGATGTTGTTGAGCTGCACGGTCATGGGCAGGTTCTCGCGCCCGGCGAAGGTGAGCCCGAAGATGAAGTCGTTCCAGATCCCGGTGACCTGCAGGATGGTTGCCACCACGAGGATGGGCGTTGACATGGGCAGGATCACCCGGAAGAAGATCGACCAGAACCCGCCGCCGTCGATACGGGCCGCCTTGAACAGCTCGATCGGCAATCCCGCATAATAGTTGCGGAACAGGAGCGTCATGGTCGGCAGGCCGAAGATGACGTGCACCAGAACGATGCAGGTGAGCGAGTTGTAGATCCCCGTCATCGAGAAGACGCGCACCAGGGGGTAGAGAAACACCTGGTACGGAATGAAGGCGCCGAGCAGCAGGATGCCGAACATGACGTTGGCGCCCTTCACCCGCCAGAACGACAGGGCATAGCCGTTGATGGCGCCGACGACGATCGAGAGGATCACGGACGGAATCAGGATGCGCACGGAGTTCCAGAACCCGACGCTGATTCCATTGCACTCCAATCCGGTGCAAGCGGAGGACCACGCCTTGGTCCAGGCCTCGAAGGTCATGGCGGCCGGCAGGGCGAGGATGTTGCCGAGCCGGATCTCTTCCATGGGTTTGAGAGAGGTCACGACCATGATCCAGAGCGGCAGCAGGAAGAAGAGGGCTGCCGTGATCAGGAAGGCATAGACTCCAATGCGGCCGACCGTGAGGTGGCGGGGGCGGCGGCCCTGCGGCACGGCGGTGCTCATGCATGCCTCCCTTGCGGACGGACGTAGCGGGCATAGACCCAGGGAGCCAGAACGATCACGACGGTGATCAGCATGATGGTTGCGGCCGCTGTACCCAGGCCGATGTTGTTGCGCTCGAACAGATGGTCCATGACGAACTTGGCAGGCACTTCGGTGGCGATGCCCGGACCTCCTAAGGTCATGGCGACGACGAGGTCGTAGAGCTTCACGACGCCGGTCGCGAGCAGCACGGTTGCGGTGACCACCATGGGACGCAGAAGCGGCAGAACGACCGAGCTATAGACCCGCCAGGTCGGAATGCCGTCCACCTTGGCGGCTTTCCACAAGTCCTTGTCGACGCCGCGCAGGCCCGCGAGCATAATCGCCATGGTGAGGCCGGAGCCGTGCCACAGGCCTGCGATCACGATGGTGTAGATCGCCATCCTCTGGTTCACCAGCCAGTCAAACGTGAAGCTCTCGAATCCCATGTCGCGCACGAGCTTCTGCAGGCCCAATCCCGGATTGAGGAACCATTGCCACGCAACGCCGGTGACCACGAAGGACATGGAGTAGGGATAGAGAAAGATTGTGCGAAACAGGCCTTCGCCGCGCACGTTCTGATCGATGAACACGGCCATGAGGAAGCCGATGATCAGACAGCCCGAGATGAACAGGGCGCCGAAGATGACGATGTTTTCGGCCGATGTGAGGAACCGGTCATTGGCGAAAAGGCGCATGTATTGCGTCAGGCCGAACCAGTCGAGCTTGGGCAGAAGGGTCGAACTCGTGAACGAGAGCCGTACGGTCCAGAGCATGCAGCCGATATAGACGACAAGGACCACGAGCGCTGTCGGCAGGAGGGCAAAGGCTGCGGGCAGGCGCGTTCGCACGCTACGCCGGACTTTCGTGCTGCTTGAAGGAACGCCGGGTGCGCGGATCGAAATTGTTTCCACCAGGAAGGCTCCATTGAGGCCGGTTCAAGACTCAGGGATGGAGACCTCGCCCCGGCGCGACCGGGGCGAGGTGGAGTAGCTTAGGTGGCGTCCCGCATGGCGCCGACGATCTTCTCTATGAACGCATCAGCCGACATATTCGGGTTGTTCCAGTACTGCGTGACCGCATCCTGCATGGCGCCCGAGAAGTTCGGAGGGCTCAGGATTTCCATGCTCTCCACCTGGTTGGCCGGATCGCTCAGGATAGCGTGAGACTTCTGAGCGCAGGTGTCCATGGACGACACGTCCACGTCCATCCGGACCGGAATGGAGCCCTTCTTCTTGTTGAACTCGATCTGGGTGGCGGGATCGAGAAGAACCTGGATCAGCTTGTTCTGGGTCTCAAGTACCGCCTTGTCCTTGGTCGCCGGGAAGACGAAGACGTCTCCGCCAATCACAAGCTTGGGCTCCTGTCCGACGACGGTGCAGCCGTACTCCTTGCCGGCCGTCTGGCCCGCAGCAATGAACTCACCCTTGGCCCAGTCGCCATTGAAGTGCATCGCCGCCTTGTTGGTGATGACGAGAGCCGTCGCGTCGTTCCAGTTGCGACCCGGGCTGGCCGGGTCGACAAGGCCGCGCATCTTGCCGAAGATCTCTACGGTTTCTTTGAACTTGGGGCTCTTCACCACGTCCGGTTTACGGGTGCCGTAGAGCTGACGGAACATGTCGGCACCGCCATGACCGACGACGACGGCCCGGAACAGGTTGTGCTCCCAGTTCGGCTGACCGCCAAGAGCAATTGGAATGATACCTTTGGTCTTCAGCTTTTCGCCGCTGGCGATCAGTTCAGGGAAGGTCTTTGGAGGCTCAAGGCCAGCATCGGCGAAGATCTTCGTGTTGTAGAACATCCAGTTCTGGCCGTGAACATTGACCGGAACGGCGAAGAACTTCCCCTCGCGCACGGTCGCATCGACAATCGGCTTTGGCATGATCTGCCGCCATTTGCCGGCCTGTGCCTGCTGGTCGACGTCACGCACCAAATCGTTGCTGACCAACTCGTCGAACTGCTTGCCGGTGTTGAACTGCATCATGGTCGGGGGATTGCCACCCACCATGCGGTTGATGCCGGCCGTACGGGCATTGACGCCGCCGGCAATGGCATTGTCGACCCAGGTGCCGCCGGCCTTGGTGAACTGCTCCGCGAAAACTCTCACGGATGCGGATTCACCGGCAGACGTCCACCAGTGGAGAACCTCTGCCTTCTGCTGAGCATAGGCGGCCGTGCTCGAGATCAGGGCAATAGAAAGGGTATACGCGGAAACGCGTGTCTTCATGCTCATGGCTTCCTCCCAGAAGCGTTTTATCGACTTTTGTAATCGATTACATCTTGCGATATAGGTTGTAGGCGCTTTCAGAATTAGTCAAGACACTAGTTGAGGTAAGTTATATCCTATGAGAGAAGGTAACATAACTTGCTGAGGGGCCAGAGGTAACCTGCATGAGTCGGAAAAGATGGCGCTCCGTGAAGGAGATACGCATCGCCGATGTGGCTCGACTTGCCGGAGTGTCGACGGCGACCGTCAGCCGCGTTCTGTCGGAACCCGGCAAGGTGAGGCAGAAAACGCACGATCTCGTGATGGAGGCGGTGCGCCGCAGCGGCTACATCCCCAACAGCACGGCACAGAAGCTGCGCACCCGGCGCACCATGAACGTGCTGGTGGTGGCGCCGCGGCTCACGAACCCGGTCTTCGCCGAAGTCCTTCGGGGGGTCGACGATGAGCTGACGCAGTCGGGCTATGGGATCATCATCGGCAACCTCGACAATCGCAGGGAGCGCGAGGCTCGCTATGTCGATCTCGCTCTGTCCCGACAGGTGGACGGCATCCTCCTGCTGACCGGGTACATTCCGGAGAACGGCACTCGCGACATGAGGGAATCCGGGCTGCCGATCGTCGCCATCTGTGCGGCCATCGAGGACGATACGATTCCGAATGTGGTCGTTCAGGACCGCGAGGCCTGCCGCAGAGCCGTCGAGTACCTGGCGGGTCTCGGGCATCGCCGCTTCGGGTACATCTCGGGAACACCGAGCTCGATCATCGAACGGGAGCGGTTTCAGGGCTTCCGGGAGGGTATCGAGGCAGCCGGCTTCAGTCACAATGATTACGTCCGCTGGGAGGGGACCTTCGTGTTCTCGACCGGCGTTGCTGCTGCCGAATCCTTCCTGACAATGAAGGATCGCCCCACGGGGATATTTGCCGCCTGCGACGAGAGCGCCATCGGCTTCATCAAGCGCGTTCGGGAGGAACGGGTCCGCGTGCCGCAGGACGTGTCGGTCATCGGCTTCGACGGGATCGAGTTTGCCGATTACACGGAGCCGACGCTCACCACGTTTCGGCAGCCCCTGCATGAGCTGGGGCGTGCAGGGGCCGACGTTCTGCTGAAGCTGATCCGGAATCAAATGAAACCCGAGGACTGGGATGTTCGATTGCCTCTGACGCTGTTGGAGCGCGACACGACCGGACCGGTTCTGCACAAGGATTACAAATCCCTGCGGCGGTCCACCATCTGAGGCCGCAGCCCGTCGACAGCTATCGGAACTTGAGGAGGATGCCATGCAGCCGGTCCGTTGGGGAATCTTGAGCACGGCGAAGATTGGCCGAGTGAAGGTTGTTCCGGGAATGATGAAAAGCCCGTTCTGCCATGTGGTTGCCGTTGCATCCCGGAACGAAGCATCCGCTCGCGATATGGCAGCGGAACTGGAGATTCCAAAGGCCTACGGCTCCTATGAAGCGCTGCTCGCCGATCCGGAGATCGAGGCGATCTATAATCCGCTTCCCAACCATCTGCATGTGCCGATGACCTTGGCGGCCGCTGCCGCGGGCAAGCATGTCCTGTGCGAGAAACCGATTGCCATCACGGCCGACGAGGCTGAGCAACTCAGGCAGGCGGCATCGAAGGTTCTGATCGCAGAGGCCTTCATGGTCCGCCACCATCCGCAATGGCATCGTGTCCGTGAACTGAGCCGGAGCGGCGACATCGGAGAGCTGCGCTCGATTCAGGTCGTCTTTTCGTACTTCAACGTCGATCCGGGTAACATCCGCAACAAGGCCGATATCGGCGGCGGTGGCCTCCTCGACATCGGCTGCTACGCCGTCGTCGCAGGCCGGTACGTCTTCGAAACCGAGCCCCGACGTGTCGTCACGCTCGTGGATCGCGACCCGGCATTCGGCGTCGACCGCACCACCAGCGCTCTCATGGATTTCGGCGCCGGACGGCAACTCGCCTTCACGGTCTCGACCCAGTCCGTGCCGTATCAGCGGGTGCAGATCCTCGGAACGAAGGGACGAATCGAGATCGAAATCCCCTTCAATGCACCGCCCGACGCTCCGACCCGCATCTTTGTCGACGATGGGAGCCTGCATGGCGATCGCTCCGCTCGTGCCATCGAGTTTCCCGTCGTCGATCAGTATGGGCTCCAGGGCGAAGCCTTCAGCCGAGCGGTCCGGGGCGCTGCGCCTCTCGATTACGGACTGGAGGACGCCATCCTGAACATGCAGGTCCTGGATGCCTTGCGGCGGTCGGAAGCGTCTGCGGCTTGGGAAACGGTTTAGAATCAGGTCTTGTGCGTAGCCTAAAGGCTTAAGCCTGCGATGCCTTTGCGGTAACTCGCATAACTGTCTCACCCATCCGGGTGACCTGTTCGAGCCGCCTGGGTGCGTTGACTTACACTGCCGTGCTCGAAATTATTCTCACGACCAAAAGCCGAAGAATGCCGCTCTTTGACTCTTCGCAGACTCACGCACGTAAACAACAGACAGGCAAGCCTTCATGGACATGAATCCAGCAATCGTCCCGTCGTCCCTGAAATTCGGCACGAGCGGGTTGCGGGGGCTCGTCGTTGAACTGAACGGTGTTCCGGCTTTGGCCTATACTCGCGCATTCGCCGAGATGCTCAAGGAAGACGGTTCCGCTGCGGCGTCCCGAAATGTCGTGCTGGTCGGGCGGGATCTGCGCGAGAGCAGCCCGAGCATTGCCCAGCTCTGCTGTGCGGCTCTGCAGGAATCCGGTCTTGTGCCGCTCGATTGCGGTGCTCTTCCAACCCCGGCGCTCGCCTACCACGGGATACGGTTCGGCATCCCGGCGATCATGGTCACCGGAAGCCACATCCCGGAAGACCGCAACGGGCTGAAATTTTACCGGGCTCAAGGCGAGATCGACAAGAAGGACGAGGCCAGCATTCTGGCCTGGCACGCCAAGCTCGGGATCGCCGCCGTGCCGGAGGCGGCCCGTGCCATGCGCGCCGGAGCACCGGATCTCGACCTGATCGCGGCCTACAGGGCCCGGTACCGGGAATTCTTTGGGGCAGGGGCACTCGCAGGCCTCACCGTCGGGGTTTACCAGCATTCCTCGGTGGCTCGTGATGTCATCGTCGAGATGCTCGAAGCCCTGGGCGCTCGGGCGGTGCCGTTGGGGCGGGCCACGAGCTTCATCCCGGTCGATACGGAGGCCTTGCGCCGGGAGGACGAGATCCTGGCGGGGCAATGGGCCGCCGAGCAGAGGCTCGATGCCATCGTGTCGACGGACGGCGACGCGGACCGGCCCCTGATCTCGGATGCAAGCGGACTGTTCCTGCGCGGCGATCTGGTCGGGGCGATCACGGCCAAGGCGCTGGGCGCGGATGCGATCGTCACGCCCGTGACCTCCAACTCCGCCCTGGAAACGTGCGGCGCCTTCCGGACGGTCCTTCGCACCCGAGTCGGCTCACCTTACGTCATCGAAGGGATGGCCGAGGCGGGTCGGGCGGGCGCGCAGGCTGTTGTCGGGTTTGAAGCCAATGGCGGCGTGCTGCTCGGTTCCGAGATCGTGCGGGAGGGCCGCCGGCTCGAGGCGCTTCCCACCCGGGATGCCATGCTGCCCATCATCTGCGCTCTCGGCGAGATCGTTGCGCAAGGCAAGCCCCTCGCCGAGATCGGAGCGGCTTTCGCCTTCAAGGCTGCAGCCAGCAACCGTCTGAAAGATGTCGCAACGGACAAAAGCGCGGCGTTCGTTGCCCAGCTGCAGCAGGATGAGGCATTCCGGTCCGATCTGATGGCGCCTCTAGGGGGCGTGGCCGAGGTCAATGCCCGCGACGGGCTGCGGATCAAGGCGAACAATGGGGAGGTCGTGCACTTCCGCCCATCCGGCAATGCGCCGGAACTGCGTGTCTATGTGGAGGCGGTGACGGCGGACCGTGCTGAAGGTTTGCTCGAATGGGGACTGGCCGTCGCACAGAGGCAGGTCGCGGCAGCTCACACCTTAACCGTTCAACGGACCTAGACGACTGGCGAGACTGTCCCGAATACCGCGGATCATCAGCTGCAGCCGGAGCATCCGCTTGTCGACAAGAGTCGTATAGGTGGCGAGGAAGGCCAAGCTTCGGCTCGTGAAATAAATTCGCCAAGCCAGGGGGGTATAGGGCTGGCGGGCGAGCCACAGGGCGTTTCTCACCCAATAGTAGTTCCGGACCGGCACATGGACGGCAACCTCGCGCGGCCCGATTTGCACGGTCCCGCTTCCGAGCCGGTGCTCCACGGCGGCGGTGGGTGAGAGATAGCTTCTGTACCCGGCGGTACGAGCGCGGAAGCACCACTCGACGTCGACAAGGTCGATGAAGAGGTCTTCCTTGAACCCACCCACGGCCTCCAGGACGGACAGAGGTATCAGAGAGCCGGAAGCAATGATGAAGTCGCTGGCAACCGGCCGCGTCTCGTTGGCGAGCGAGAGCCGGGACAGGCGGAGCCCGTCGGCGCGATAGGCTCTCGTCTGCCGCTGGCTGTTGAGCTCGTAATAAGCCGGGCCAATGGCGGCTATTCTCCCTTGCCCTTGTTCGAGAGCCGTCAGGTTCTCCGTCAGATCTGCCACCATCCCTGGGGCAAGGACCGTATCCTGATCCAGCAGCAGAACATGGGTAAAGCCGTCCGCCCGGGCGCGGGCAACACCTTGGTTCTGTGCCGCAGCTATGCCGATATTCCTTTCATTTGCAATAACTTGCACTGCAGCCCGGGTGGCAATATGTCGGATGTCCTTGGCATTGGCCGACCCGTTGTCGACCACCAAAAGACCCTGGACCTGCGGCAATGCTGACCCCAGAACCTGGGCGAGCAGTGTAGGCTCCGGATTATACGTCACGGCAACGGCCAAGATGCGCATGGAGATTCCTTGGATCAGGCGCGCCGTAGTAAAGTGATCTCAAGAAGCGGGCAAGCGGGAGCAGGGGAGCCGGTTCCGACCTAACAATTGGGGAGGTGCAGCGAACGGCCAGCTCCTGGTGTCTGTCTCCGGAGCCGTGCCGCTTTCAGATAAGGGGCAAAAAATCCCAATGTTGATCAAGGAGTTGATCCTCTTGAACGCGGCTGAGCTTATGCTGCTCTGAAAGATCAGCCGTCAGGTAGCGGCCAGGGCACCGAGGGTTGCTGGAGCAGAGCCGAAGAGGTATAGCGGCGTCCGAAGGAACTCCGGTCAGGCTTGCCGGCTGGAAGGAACTTCCCTTGGGAAGGCGCGGCACTATGGCGCTTTCCGGAGGTATGCGGTCTGGACCAATGCCCTTATAGAAGGGGCACGCTTCCCCACGAGCCTGAAGCCGAGATTTTCGATGCACAAAGATACGTTGCTGAAAAAGCTGAACGACAGAACCGCTGTGATCGGTATCGTGGGACTGGGCTATGTCGGTCTGCCGTTGTCCCTCCGGTACGCCGAGGTCGGATACAAGGTCGTCGGCTTCGACATCGACCAGAGCAAGGTCGACGTCCTGAAGCAGGGACAGACCTATATTGAGCACATCGGCTCCGAGGGGGTCGCCAAGGCGATCGGGAGCGGGTTCGAGCCGACCGCCGACCTGTCCCGAGCCCGCGAGGTCGACGCGCTGATTCTGTGCGTTCCTACTCCCCTCAACAAATACCGCGAGCCGGACCTCAGCTTCGTGCTGAACACGGTCGATGCTCTTGTGCCGCACATGAAGGCCGGCCAAGTCATGTCTCTGGAGAGCACGACCTATCCCGGCACCACTGAAGAGGAACTCCGCCCCCGGCTTGAGAAGGCCGGCTTCACGGTGGGCGCGGACGCCTTCCTCGTGTTCTCGCCGGAGCGCGAGGATCCAGGCAATGCCAAGTTCAGCACGCACACCATTCCCAAGGTCTGCGGCGGCACCACGCCATCCTGTCTCGAGGTCGGCCTGGCTCTTTACGGCCAGGTGATCAACACGGTCGTTCCGGTGAGTTCTACCCAGGCCGCTGAACTGACGAAGCTTCTCGAGAACATCCATCGCGCGGTCAATATCGGCCTTGTCAACGAGATGAAGATCATCGCGGATCGGATGGGAATCGACATTCACGAGGTCATTCGCGCTGCGGCAACCAAGCCGTTCGGCTTCGTCCCGTATTATCCTGGGCCTGGTCTCGGCGGCCACTGCATCCCGATCGACCCCTTCTACCTGACCTGGAAGGCGCGCGAGTACGGCCTGCACACGCGCTTCATCGAGCTTGCCGGTGAGATCAACAGCACGATGCCCGAGTGGGTCGTCGAGAAGATCGCCGATGCACTCAACGAGCGTGAAAAGCCGATCCGCGGCAGCAAGATTCTCGTCCTCGGCATCGCCTACAAGAAGAATGTCGACGACATGCGGGAGTCGCCCTCGGTTGAGCTGATGACGCTGCTTCAGGCGAAAGGAGCGGAGATCGCCTACAGCGATCCTCACGTCCCGACCTTTCCAAAGATGCGGCGTTACTCCTTCGATCTCGAAAGTGTCGAGCTGACGCCGGAGACGTTGGCTGGTTACGATCTGGTGCTCCTGGCCACGGATCACGACAAGTTCGATTACGACAGCATCGAGAAACACGCGAAGCTCATCGTAGATACGCGCGGACGGTATCTCGGTGTGCGGACAAATGTAGTGAAGGCATAGACTGCTGATAGGGTCTAGGTCCGAGGGGAAGCCCAGCGCAGGTGCGCTGGGCACAGAGGTTCGGCCAGAAGCCGCCCTGTAACTTGGATTGGTGGTCACTTGCTGAAAATGGCATCAAGGAAGCGAAGTTGAGAACCGAGGGTTCGAAAATGCTGGATGTGTTGCGCGAGGTTCGCGACGGCTGGCGTTGGCGTGAGTTGTGGATGACGTTGGGTTGGCGGGATGTGCAGACGCGCCACCGTCGTTCACGTATCGGACCGTTCTGGAACACGCTCAGCCTGGCTTTCGTGGCGACGTGCATCGGTAGCCTGTATGGCGGGATCATGGCGCACCCCATGTCCGATTATATCCCGCATCTCGTCACGGGCTACATGATGTGGACATTCCTGCAGGCACTGGTGATTGAGGGCAAGGACGCCTTCGTGAGCAATGCCTCGGCCATCCGGGAGATTGCTGTCCCAGGTACGGTGTATGTTTATAAGCTCCTTTGGAAGAACCTGGTCATTCTTGGATTCAACTCTCTCGTTTATGTCGCAGTTCTCGTCCTTTTCCAGGTGTGGCCGTTCCCGAACATACTCTTAGTCATACCAGCTCTGGCAATCGTTGTGTTGAACGGGATCTGGGTTGGTCTCCTGCTGGGACTTATCAATGTGCGCTACAGGGATCTGGGGCAGTTGGTCCCTAACGCGATGCGTCTTGCCTTCTTCCTGACCCCGATCCTCTGGTATCCAGATAGCGTCACAGGGCTTCGCACGATCTTCGTGGACTTCAATCCCTTCTATTATTTCATTGAGGTGTTGCGGGCTCCGCTTTTAGGCCAGTCACCAAGTTTGCTGATCTGGACCGTAATCGCAGCAATTACAATTATTGGTTGGGGAATCACCGTGCCGGTTTATGCCCATTGGCGTCGGCGGATCGCCTTCTGGGTTTGAGGTCGGATCATGGCGCTGATCAAGCTTGAAAACGTCACACTGGAGTTTCCAGTCGAGGCCTCGAAGTCCCAAAGGCGGCGCTCGTCGCGCGACGAGGGGCCCATCGGTGGGCAACTGTCGTCGGGCCAGTCGGGCCATATGGTGGTGCGTGCCCTAGACCAGCTGTCACTCACGCTTGAGCCGGGCGACCGCTTGGCTCTGGTAGGTCATAACGGAGCGGGCAAGACTACACTCCTCCGTGTCATGGCCAAGCTCTATGCCCCTACCCATGGGCGGGTGACGATTCAGGGACGCGTTGCTC
>DASZBB010000042.1:0-26380 GCA_035944695.1 Microvirga sp.
GGCGGCGCTCGCCTCCGTGGTGCACCGGGCCTATGGCGAGAAGGTGCTTTTGTCGGACGAGGCGTCGCAGAAGCGGCTCGACACGCACGGCTACATCGGCGAGCGGGAGGACGCGGAGACCGGGCTGGTCTACCTCAACGCCCGCTACTACGACCCGGCTCTCGGCCGGTTCCTGTCGCCCGACAGCCTCGACCCGACCCTGCCGGGGGTGGGGACGAACCGGTATGCGTATGCGCTGAACGACCCGGTCAACGGGCGGGATCCGAGCGGACACTACTTCTTGTTGAAAACTCGGCATGTAAAGTTACGTTACAACATATAGATGCTTAGACTGCCGGTCTCAGATCGGAGTCTCCCCATGAGCCCTGCGCCGAACCCGCATGTAGTCGCATTCCCGACCATCGTGACTATAGAAGAACTCGATGGCGACAGTTTCGGTTACTTGGAGCAATCCGACGCCAGGCTGATCGTTCAGGACAGCTCGGTGAAAGTCACGGCCGATCCGCCGATTTTCACCGACATGGTGCTGACGGTGTCGATCGACGGCATGTCGGCGAGCCAGATTCTTTCGGTGAACCATGAAGGCGTCGGACCGGACCAGATCGGCTTCCAGGACGGAACCGTCTTCTTCTCCGGCATGCCGATCGGGGAGGTGACCGGCGGGGAGGGGGAGCCGCTGACGATCGTTCTCTCGACGAACGATGCCGACGCGGTCGCGGCCATTCTCCACAACCTCACCTATGAGGACACGAGCGATGCTCCGGAGGCATCGTCCGACATCACGATCGCCTTCTCGGACGACGAGGGCGTGCTGGCGAGCGCCGCCGTGACGGTGAATGTCTTTCCGTTGGACGACGCGCCGGTCGCCGAGGACGACGGGCTTGCCCTCGGGGTCGACGACAGCGTCACGGGGTCTCTTGCCGGCAACGACTTCGATCCGGACGATCCCGAGAACGGGTCCCTGAACGTCGTCAGCCTGACGGACGCCGCCGGTACCGATCACCCGGTCCCGGATACCGGAACCATCGAGATCGCAGGAATCTACGGCACCCTGACGATCGACGCGACCGGAGCATTCACCTACACGGCCGACAACGCGGGCTCCGTGGCTCCCGGCGATACGGTCACGGACGTGTTCACCTACACGATTGCGGACAGGGACGGGAGCGAGGCGACGGCGGAGGTCAGCTTCTCGGTGACGGCTCCTCCCTTGTTCCGGTTCGCGAACCTCGACGGCGATGCCCTGACCTATCCGGAGGGATCCGCCCCGCTTCTGCTCGATGCGGGGGCGGACGCTCTCGTGGAGGGCACCCTGCCCACCCTCGACGGCATCGTGCTGATCGTTGCGGCGGACGATGGATCCGGGTCCGAGATCTTCTCCGTCCTCGGCGAAGGGAGCGGGCCGGGTCAGATCGACGTGCTGGATGGCGGCATCGTCCGGTACGAGGGGGCGGAGATCGGGACCCTGTCGGCCGACCCGGGCGGAGCTCTCAGCGTCACCTTCTCGGCCGGCGCGACGAACACCGCGATCGCCGCCCTGGCCCGGCGTATCGCCTATGCGGACACGAGCGCTTCGCCGTCCGACACAGTCGTGAGCTTCACGCTCCTGAGCGGGGCGACGATCCTGTCCGTGTCCCAGGTTTCCGTGACGGCGGAGCCCGAGTCGGACGACCCGGTCGCGGCGGGCGATATCGGGACCGTGACGGCAGGCGGGTCTCTGACGGACAATGTGATCGAGAACGATTCCGATCCGGACGATACCCAGGCGGTGTTGACCGTCACGGGCGTCAATGCCGGCGCGGACGGCGCCCATCCGCAGGTTCCGGCGGGTACCTCCGTGCAGGGGACATTCGGCACCCTGACGCTGAACGCGGACGGCACCTACGTGTATCTGGCGAACAATACCGCGGCCATTCCACCGGGCGGCGCGGGGCAGGACGTGTTCACCTACAGCATCACCAGTTCGGCCGGCGGAGAGGCCACGGCTCAACTGGCCATCACGGTCGAGAACCCCGTGCAGGATCCCCTGTTCACGTTCTCAGACTTCGACGGCGATGCGCGCGACTACACGGAGCAGTCAGGCGCCGTCGTCATCGATCAGGATGTCTCTGCCCTCGGGGGGCAACTGGGATGGGACGGCATTGCGATCCATGTCGATCTTGGCGGAGCCGGTGCGGGCGAAAGCATCGGATTGCGGCATCAGGGCATGGGTGCGGGTCAGATCGGCCTGGCGGGGTCCGACGTGCGGTATTCCGGCATCACCGTCGGCAGCATCACGCAGCAGTCGCCAGGATCCTTCACGATCCTCCTGAACGGCACGGCCAACGACGAGATCGTCTCGGCGATCCTGCGCAACGTCCGATACGCCAATCCTCACGAGATCCTCCAGTCGTCCGCCCGGACTCTGACAGTCACGGCCCTGCTGAACGAGCAGGCCTTCGGCGCGGACACCGCCACGTTCCAGATCGTGCCGGTCGACGACCCGCTGCTCGCGGCGGACGACCCGTTCCCGGTCGCCGAGGAGGCGGCCGTGACTGGCAACGTCTTCACCAACGACGTGGACCCTGACCGGCCGCCCCCGCTGGGCAAGGAACTGGTGATCCGCGGTGCGAGCGTCGGTACGGCGGCGCCGGCCTCTCAGACCCTGACAGGTCCGCTGGTTCTCGGTGGCATCTACGGCACCCTCACGATCAATCCGGACGGGAGCTTCACGTACAATGCCAATCTCTCCAACGATCTGATCGCCGGCGAGACCGGACGCGACGTCTTCACGTACCTGGTCAGGAACGAGACTGGCGACGAGGCGGCGGCGCGCGTCGTCTTCACCGTCAACGGATCGGACGAATCCCTGACCGGTGGCGTCTCTGCGGACGTCCTTGCAGGCGGTCGCGGCGCAGACCGGATCGACGGCCTCGGCGGCGACGACCGTCTGACGGGCGGGGATGGGGCCGACCTTCTGATCGGTGGCGCAGGGAACGATACGCTGGATGGCGGAGCAGGCGCGGATCGCATGGAGGGCGGTGTTGGGAACGACACCTACATGGTCGACCATGCGCAGGACGTCGTCATGGAATCGCAAAAGGGAAAGGACACGATCGTCACGACGATCGGCTTTACTCTTTCGAAGAATCTTTCGATCGAGCTGCTTCAAGGAAGCGGCCTTCCCACCAGTTCTCTGCAGCTCGTCGGAAACGAACTCGGCCAGTCCGTATTCGGGAGCCTGGGAGCCGATACTCTCGACGGTAAGGGCGGCGCAGATATCCTCAAGGGCGATAAGGGACACGATGCCTTCGTCTTCGACAGCCGCGGCGGCGGAGCGGATACGATCCTCGACTTCAAACCCAAGGAAGACAAAATTCACTTGGCCGGAAAGATTTTCGGCCTGCGCAAGGGAAAGCTGAAGGCCGATGCCTTCGTCAAGTTCAAAGGCAGCCCGGAGGCCCAGGAAAGCGACGACCGCATTCTGTACGATCGGTCCAAGGGCTACCTGTACGCCGATGTGGACGGCAGCAACGGCAAGCAGCCTGTTCTCGTCGCAATCCTCAAGAACAAGCCTGCTCTGGGCGCCAAAGACTTCTTCATCCTCTGAGCATCGCGTGACCAGCAGCGACATCATCCTTTGGGGAGCGGCAGCCTATCTCGGCTCCGTCTCGCTCGCCATTTCGGTCGTTGATGCACGTTGGCTGTTCATCCCGAACGCATTGAACGTCGCCAATGCCGGCGGAGGTCTTGCATTCGCGGCGCTGTCTGGGTCCACGTCGCTCTCGGCGAGCCTCATCGGCAGCATCCTCGGCTTCGCCATGCTGCTTATCTTTCGCGCTTCGTACAAAAGCATCAGAGGGCGCGACGGACTGGGATTGGGAGACGTGAAGCTTATGGCAGGCGCAGGCCTATGGGTCGGCTGGCACGGGCTTGCGCCGCTCCTGCTCCTGTCGTCCTTGTCCGCACTGCTGTTTTTGGGGCTTCGCCATGTCCTGGGCGGTCGTTTCGCTCCGCAGCAGGAACTTCCGTTCGGCCCCTTTCTCTGCATCGGAACATCCACGGTCTGGGCCGTTCAGGTCGCCGGCGCAGCGCCATGGATCTTTCCATGACGGATCCAACCGATCATGCACTCGTCGAGCCGGACGAGGCTCTCGTCAAGCGGGTTCTGCAGCTATTGATCGAACGTGGAGCTCTGACACCTCAGGCTTTGGAGCGCGGCCGTCATGTTGCTGCCGAAAGCGGCGAGCGCCAGGATCAGGTGCTGAACAAACTTGGACTGGTGTCGGATGCCGCACTGGCCGAAGCCTGGGCAACGGTGTCGGGCCTCAGGATCGTGCCCACCGACGAATATCCGAAGGAGGCGCTCTTTACCGATACGCTGTCAGGAATCTTCCTGTCTCATGCGATGGCGATTCCCATCGACGCAGGTGAAACAACCATCAGTCTCGCGGTGGTCGATCCGTTGGACAGATTCAGTCCCGCGGCCATCGAGGAAAAGACGGGTCGTCGAGTGGTTCGACACCTGGCGCGACCGGGAGACTTTGTCGCCGCATTTGCCCGTCTTTACCAGACGGAGCACGACGATCCGGAGCCCGAGAATCATGCCGACATAGGTTCCGGCCTCTACCTCGACGTGGAGAAGCTTCGTGACCTTGCCAGCGACGCGCCCGTGATCAGGACGGTCCACCGTCTGATCGATCAGGCTATCGAGCGCAAGGCATCCGATCTTCACATTTCCGGCACCCGCACGGGGGCCCGAATCCGCTACCGCATCGATGGCCTCTTGCACGATGCCGAGGCGCCCCCGCCCCAATTTCATGCCGCGATCATTTCACGGCTGAAGATCATGGCAGGCCTCGACATCGCCGAAAGACGGCTGCCGCAGGACGGGCGCATCCGCGTGCCGTGGCGGGGGCGCGAAATCGACCTGCGCGTTTCGACCATGCCGCATCTGAACGGGGAAAGCGCGGTGCTGCGTGTCCTCGACCGGTCCAACGTCGTGCTGAAGTTCGAGGCCCTCGGCCTGTCGCCGTCGATCATCGCGGCGATCCGCCAAGTCCTGTCTCAAACCCATGGCCTTCTCTTGGTGACCGGTCCGACCGGCTCCGGCAAGACCACGACGCTCTATACGGCGCTCGAGGCGATCGCATCGCCGGAATTGAATGTCGTGACGGTGGAGGACCCGATCGAATATCAGCTCGATGGGGTCAATCAGATCCAGGTCAACAGGAAAATCGGACTCGATTTCGCGAGCGCGCTGCGGGCCGTTCTGCGGCAGGATCCCGACATCATCATGGTTGGCGAAATTCGCGATGCGGAAACCGCCGCAGTCGCGAACCAGGCGGCCTTGACCGGGCATTTGGTGCTCGCGACCCTTCATACCAACAATGCGGTGGCAGCCCTGCCGCGCCTCGTCGATATGGGCATAGAGCCTTATCTTCTCGCATCCACGGTCCGCGCATCCATGGCGCAGCGCCTGGCGCGCCGTCTATGTCAAAGCTGCCGCGAGGCCCATCCGATAGAGCCCTTCTTCCAGGATCTCTGGGGCTCGCGCCTGAAGAGCGGGGTCGGTTTTCGGTCCTCGGGGTGCTCGGTGTGCGGCGGATCGGGCTTTGCCGGTCGCGTGGCCGTGGCCGAGCTCGTTCCGATGACGGATTCCTTCCGATCGCATCTTCTGCGTCGCGCCGACGAGGCCACCTTGTCCCAGAGCGCACAAGCTGAGGGCTTCGAAACCATGCTGGACGATGGATTGTCGAAGGTCGCAGAAGGGCTCATTGACATCCATGAGCTGGTCCGGGTTCTCGGGGGCACATGATGGCACGCTTCCATTATTTCGCCGCGACCGCAGGCAACGCAACGCACGACGGCACCATTGAAGCGGAAAGCATGCAGGATGCACTCGGCATGCTGCGGAGCCGTGGTTTCGTCGTCATCCGAATTGGCAAGCCATCCAGGCTCTCCACGCTCAGGGTCATGCTCAATCGGGAGGTGGTCTTAAGGTCGCCACTGAGGTTCCGGGAGCTGGCACGCCTTTCCCAGGAATGGGGAGGACTCGTCGAAGCAGGCATTCCGGTCGAGGAGAGTCTTGCTTTGCTGGGCCGCGCATGTCCCCCGTCGACACGCCGGATTCTCCTCGCAGTCCGGGACGATGTGAAGGCCGGTATGCCGCTTCACGAGGCTCTGGGTCGCTTCCCAGGCTCGTTCCCGCCGATCTACCGAGCGCTTGTTCAGGCCGGCGAGGCGGCCGGCAATCTCGGCTCCGCCATTCGCCGGCTCGGCGACGATCTCATGGCTCGGCGTGCATTGAAGGACGATATCCGGAATGCACTTTTATATCCTCTGTTCCTCCTCGTGACTGCGAGCGCGGGGATCCTGGTCCTAATGCTTGTTGTCGTCCCCAACCTTGAGACCCTGCTCGGGGAGGGAGGCGAAGAGCGACTTTCCGCGGTGACGCGGATCGTGCTCGAAGCAAGTCGAATCCTGCGGAACCACGGCGTTACGCTCCTGGGCGCGACTGCGGTTCTGGCGGTCTCCGCTGCGCTTTTCGTTCTCTCGCCGAAGGGTCGCGTTCGCCTTGACGCGGTCATCCTGAGGATGCCCGTTTTCGGACCGTTGGTGAGGGACATCGAAACCGGACGTTTCGCACGGACACTCGGCGCTCTTCTAAGGGGCGGCGTGACCCTGCCGGTCGCGATGTTGATCGTCCTTCGAGCGGTTGCCAACCGACACATGCGGACCGCTATCGAGGACGCTCATCGCTCGATCGTGTCGGGTGCGGCCATCGGCGACGCCATCGGGGCGAGCCGCATATTCCGAGACGATGCCATCGGCCTCATCCGTGTCGGCGAAAGAACGGGCGATCTTGCTGCTGCTCTCGAGCGGACGGCCGCCCTGCATGAGGCGCGCGCGACGCGGCAGCTCAAGGCGCTGGCGGCCATGCTGACGCCCCTGATGACCATAGGGTTTGGCGCAATAGCCGGCGTGATCATTTACGCCATGCTGTCCACCATACTCGGAATCAACGAACTGGCAGGTCGATGACGATCATGAGGCCGCATGACATCCTCGCTTTCCTTCATGCAGGCCGCTTGTGGGACCGGTTCCGCGATGGCCGCGACGGGATGACGCTCCTCGAGATCTTGGTCGTGATGGTGATCCTCGGGCTGATGGCGACGCTCGGATCGTTCCAGCTCATGGGATATCTCGACCGGGCGAAGGCGGACACGGCGCGTCTCCAGATTCAGGAACTGATGACGGCACTGGACCTGTTTCGCATCGATGTCGGCCGCCCTCCGTCCACGAGCGAGGGCTTGCAGGCGTTGCTCGCGGCACCTCAAGGTGCTGACAACTGGCGCGGTCCGTACCTGCGGAGCAAGAGCATCCTGACGGATCCCTGGCGCCGGCCATACCGCTACAAATCCCCCGGCGAACACGGTGAGTACGACCTTGTCAGCTTCGGCGCGGACGGAGCCTTCGGTGGCGAGAAGGAGAACCGGGATGTGGCGAGCTGGTCGGACAACTGAATCGGGCTTTACGCTGCTCGAAGTGCTGATCGTATTGGCCGTCCTCTCGCTCGCCGGGTCGGCAACCGTGCTCGGAGTAGGGAAGGCGCGTGACCGGATCATGTTTGTAAGGGCTGGCGCATGGCTCGACAGCATGCTGTCGAATCTGCGTGGACAGGCACGGCGCGAGGGCCGCACGACCTGGGTCGATTTCGATCTGGCTGCGCGGCGCTACCGTCTGCCTGATGGCCAGTGGCTTGGCTTGCCGTCCGGAGTCACGTGGGAGATCACGCCTGAACCTGATCCGTCGGCCGATATCGGGACGGTCGCTTTCCTGCCGGACGGCACCGCGTCCGGGGCAGCGTTCACCATACGGGCCGGCGGCTACTCCTCCGTCCATCGGGTTGACTGGCTCACGGGATCGATTCTCCATGCACACCGCTGACAGGAACCGCGCCGGCTTCACCTTGCTCGAAGCGCTCGTCGCCCTCGCGATTCTGACGGGAACGACGGCCTCGCTCATGGTGCTGATCGCCACGAACGGGCGCGCGCAAGCCCAGGCCGATGCAGATGTCTCGGCCGCGCTGCATGCGCGGACGCTCCTGGCTCGGATCGGGCGAGATCTCCCGCTCGCGGAAGGCGGGCAATCCGGCGCGCTCGACAGCGGCGACAGGTGGTCCGTTCTGATCACACCCTTCGCGATCGAGCGCGGAGCTGCGACCGTCGCACGTCCTGGCCTGTTCCAGGTCGTCATCCGTCTCGAGCGGCGTGCGTCGGGATCGTTGCCCGTCGAGGTCGTTTCGCTGAAGAGGGCGCCGAGATGAGCGTCCGGCACCGGGGTGCCGGTCAGGCCGGGTTCGCCCTCGTCGACCTTCTGGTCGCCATCGCCGTCGCCGGGCTTGCCGGATCCATCCTGGTAGGGCTCGTGGCCTTCGTCGAGCGCAATCGCGCCGAGACGTCCCGGCGAGGAAGCATGCACGCCGCGGCCTTGGTTCTGGAGCGGGTGCTGCGCCTTCTTGTGGATGGTGCTCCTCCGTTGGTTCCAGGAGCGTCTCCCCATTCGGCGATTTCAGGTGATGAGAACGAGGTCACCGTGGTCTCGAACGGGCTGCCGGTCATGGGTCTTTCGCAAGTCTCGGCTTTTCGGGTGCGCGCTGAGCCGGGAAATGGGACCGACGTGGTTCTTCGGTGGGCTGACGCTTCAGGACAGCCGCAACGGGCAGTCCTTGCGCAGGGCGTCTCGGAGCTGGCCCTGGCCTATCTGCCGCTCGGTGCCGGTGCCGCGAAAGGCAGAATGTCAGGTAAGGAGGCCTGGCGGCCACGGTGGCATCCGCAGGATGGGCCTTTGAAAGCCCTGCAGCTCACCCTTCGATTCGGGCCGGCCTATCCCGCATGGGTGTTCGTGATCCCGATCGAGGACGATCTCCCCGCTGCCTGCCTGCGCAACCCACGGCTGGGCGGCTGCGCTCTCGAGAGTTTTAGAGGATGAGCGCACTCTCATGGATCAGGCGTATCAGCCTTCGATCCCTGCTTCCGAAGCAGGGATATATCCGGGCTGCCGCCGTTGGACCTGTGCTGGCGCACATCATGCGCCGGGAGGGGAGCCGCATCGTCGTTCGTCCCGTACCGGGAGGGTTTGCGGCCAGCCTCCGGTCGTTGCGTTCGAAGGGCGAGTTGCAAGCCTGGTGGCAGGAGGACGATCGCCGCTGGAGACCTGAATCCTCCTCCCATCGGCTCCTCCATGCGGCCCGTCACCGGTCAGTCGACCTGGAACTTCCGCCGGACCTCACCCTGACGCAAAGGGTCAAGCTTCCCGAGGCGGCACGCACGAACCTGTCGGAGGCGATCGCTTACGGATTGCCGACGTGGAGCCCTTTCGAGATCGACGAGGTGTATGTCAAGGGGAGCGTGGACGAGGTTCAGGCAGGGCAAGCCAGAATTCGTCTCATCTACGCGCTGAGAACGAAGGTCGATCCACTGCTCGCCCGCCTTGAGGAGGCGGGGCTTCCGGCGGATCGGCTTGTCCTTGACGCGACGTCGGGGCCTCTCGTGACGCTCGCGACTCCCAAACTGGCTCGTCTGCGCAGGGCCCGCCGTGTCGATGGGGCTCTGGCGATCATGGCCGTCTCTCTTGGCCTTCTTCTCGGCTCGCTTCGTGTGATGGTCCTGGCCCAAAGGCTCGAGGAATCTGAAATCCTCCTGCGCACGGAGATTGCGCAATTTCGTCAGGAGGAGGCCCTGCGGGCGACCTATGCGGCTTTCGTTGCGCGCCGGGCCGCCGTGTCGGAAAGACGGGCCAAGGAGGTCGGCGCCTATGAGCTTCTCGTGGCGCTGGCCGAGCACCTGCCGGACGAAGCCCTTGTCCAGACATTGGAAATCGGGAGCGGGCGAGGGCGGATCGATCTCGCAGGGAGCGGTCCGGATGTGGCGATCGAAGCGCTTCGTCAAATTCCGGTCCTTCGGAACCTGAGGATCGAGCCGTCGCGAGAGCTGGGTTCCGTCACGGCCGGGTTCGAAATTTCGGGGAAGGGCCAATGAAGCACTCTCGGCCCATCTTTCTCGCCGTCGCGGCAGTGCTGCTGGCGTGTATCGGGCTCCTGCTCGCAAGAGCCGGATCGGACCGGCATGCGATCCTGGCGTCCAAGTACACGCGTTTGAACGAACTTCGATCCCAGCGCCTCCACCCGCGGGACATGGACGAGATGAAGCGTGCGCTCGCGGCGGTGCCGGACCCGCAGACAGGTCTTCTGATCGCGAGCAATGCCGAAGCGGCCTCCCGCCTCGAAGGATTGATCCGCGCGATCGCCCAGGACCACAGCGCGGACATACAATCGGTTTCTCTCATGGTGCACCCTGCGAACGACAAGCTGCCCGCCGTTCGCGGCAAGCTGCACCTGACCGTCAGCGACGAGACTGTCGGATCACTCCTCAAAGCGCTGGAAACGGGTCCTCCGGCCGTCTTCTTCGACCTGCTCCGGATCACCTACAGGTCTCAAACCGCAGACGACGGCGAAACGGACCTGCTCGACCTGACCGCTTCCGTCGTCGTCTATCTGGATGCCCCGGCGCCTGGGAGGCCCGCGCCATGAGGCTGCGGAGGATCATGCTGATCGGACTCAATCTGGCCCTTCTCGCCGCATTCTGGCCGTCGGGAAACGAGCTGCTGTCGGGCGACCCGCTGGGGCCTGCGACCTACAGGCAGGCATCCGTCCCGTTGCCGGAATCCGGATCCCGGCCCGAGCAACCGGAGCTGGCGCGGCGGCTCTTTCGAGGCGAGCCGGCGCCCGAGCGGGATGTCTCCCCGTCGAGCGCGGCAGCAAGCCCGACCATGCGGCTTGTGGGTGTCGTGCTCACCGACGAGCGTCGCGTTGCGGTGATCGAACTGAACGGGTCGGCCCTGCGTGTCGGCGAAGGGGACGCCGTGGAGGGGTGGCAGGTCACCCGGATCGAGCGCCGCATGGTCCGGCTCGTCGATGTTTCGGAGCGGCGCATCGAGCTTTCGTTGGATCTTCCCGTTGGCCACGAGTGATCGCCAGCCTGACGCTCAGCGTGATGCGGGCGGCTTCGTTCTGCTGTCCGTGCTGTTCGTTGTTGCCATCGTGTCCACGCTCCTGCTCGCCTTGACCGTCGCCTTGCGCGCAAACCGCTCGAATGCTGCAACCGAACGACGTCTCGTGCAGGCGGGCGCCCTTGCGGATGCCGGGCTCGTCCGCGCCATGGCCGCACTCGAAGACGGGGAGGAGCCGGTCCTGTCCGCCTTCGCCAAGTCCGGACGCTGGACCTTCGCAGGCCACGAGGTGATCGTTTCGCTGGTCCCAGAGGTCGGCAAGGTGGATGTGAACGCGGGCGATCCGGCCCTCGTGGTCAACGTGCTTCGCGCGATGGTTCGAGATGGCGCCAAGGCCGACCGGATCCTCGGGCGGCTGGAGGCCATGCGCCGCGCCGGACGGTATGTCGAGTCCATCCGCGGCCTTCTCGATCCTCCCGACCGCACGGGCCGGTTGGCGCGCGACCTCGAAGCGGTCTTCACCGTCTGGACCAATCTTCGCGGCGTGGATCCAAGGCACGCCCCTGCGATCATCCTGCGAAATCTTCCCGGCCTTCAGCAAGGCGAAGGCGATAGGCTCGTGCGCGCGAGCGCCCAGGGGTCGCATGCCGAGCTCTCGCCTTTCCTGACCCGCTTCGGGCCGCTCCTGGGCGCATCCCGGCCGATCTACCGCGCCCGGGCGCAAGCCAGGGTCGAGGGCGTCGCGGCGCGAAGGGAGGCCCTTCTCGCACACGACGCAGAGGCCCGCACCGTCTCGATCGTGATATGGCGGGACGCCCTGGAGTGACGGCCCGAACGACGCTTTATCGCTCCGCCGACCGGCGCCCGCCGTCGATCTGCTGGGCGATGAGCGCGATGGCCTGCTGGTAGACCGAGGCCGCGTTCCAGGCCTGGATCGCCCGGAAGTTGGGCTCGCCCGGCTGGTAGCCGGCGCCGGCGCGCCAGCCATGCGCCTTCAGGAAGTTGGCGGTCGCTTCCAGGGCATCGGCCGAGTTGTCGAGATTGCCGCCGTTGCCGTAGTTCAGGATGCTTTTGGGCATGAACTGGGTCTGGCCGATCTCGCCGTGCATGGAGCCGCGCGCGTTGCCCGACAGGATGCCGCGGTCGATCAGGGTGAGCGCGGCGTAGAGCTGGTCGGTGAAGAACTCCGAGCGGCGGCAATCATACGCGAGGGTGGCCACGGCCGAGAGCGTGTGCTGGTTGCCGCGCTGCGTCCCGAAGGCCGTCTCCATGCCCCAGATGGCGATCAGCGGGCCGGCCGGCACGCCGTACCGCTGCTCCAGGGAGGCGAAGAGGGCGGCGTTGGACTGCTTGAGCGAGCGCCCGCGGGCCACGATGGTCGAGGCGCCGCGCTTGGCCATGAACTGGTCGAGCGACAGGCGGAAGCTCTTCTGGCCGCGATCGGCCCGGATCGTGGCCGTCGCGTAGTTCGTCGCCATCAGGGCCGAGATGGCCGTGGCGCCCACGCCGTTGGCCCGCGCCTCCTGGGCGAAGTCGCGCTTCCACTCCTCGAAGCCGGCAGCCGTGTTGCCGCATTGCGCGGCGCTGGCCCCATGGGCCATGCCGAGGAGCGACACGAAAGCCGTGGCGGCCGCAATTCTGTAACGCCAGCCCCTTGTCATCTGTTGTCCTTCCACATTGGTTTCATCGAACGAAATGGTGCCGGATCATCCCGGCCAAGTTGAGGCATAATGGTCAAGCTTCGTAACGCTCAGTCCAGATGGACGGTTCCCAGGCCGAAGCCGGTCTTGTCGTGCGTGATCCACACCGCTCCCTCTCCGAGCATCATCCCCTTGTCGCGAACGAAGACGCTCTCGAACGTGGATTTCGCCACCGCCTCCCGCACGGAGGCGTTCAGAACGGTCTCCTTGGCGGCGACCAGCTGGTCGCGGTTGCGGATCGTCCGCCTGACCTTGCCGGTCACGCTCACGGGATAATGGGCCACGCGGGCGAGAAGTTCGGCATCGCCCGACCGGAAGGCGGCTTTGACGCGCCTGAAGCCGTAATAGGCCGCGTAAGGGTCGAATTTCTGCGCCCGGTAAGTCTCCTCGGTCTCCGGCGTCAGCTTCGGCCGCGAGAAGCCCGAATCCGGCGTTCTGACCGGCAGGTCCAGGGAGCGCCGCAATTCCCGCACGAGGAGGTTGAGGGCCCGGTGCCGGTCGTAGAGCGCCTGGAGTTCCGGCGAGCGCGCCTGACCGTCCCCGGCCGCGAGCGATCCGGCGATCTCCTGCCTGGCCGTCTTCGCGTCCGAGCCGGCGTTGCGCCGGTCCTGCGCACCGGCCGCCTTGTCCAGCTCCGCATCGAGCAGGTTCCTGGCGATCCACACCCGCTCCTCGACCTCGGCCAGAACCTCCTCGTGCGACGGCCTGAAGCCGGGGCCCTTGGCGAGATCGGAGGGCAGGGCCTTCATGGCCTCCTGCGGCTTGGGGCCTCTCTGTTCCTCGGGCGGATAGCGCGGATCGACCTTGTAGGTCCGGCCATAGACGCGGACGAAGAAGGGATCCGCCTGCGCGGGAAGAGCGGCGAAGAACAGAACGACGCAACCGAACAGCCCGAAGGCTCTGGCAGTGACGCCGGTCATGGCCGTCTCCGCTCCATCAGGGATTTGGTCGGCGCATGGGGCGCTCCGACTTCAGGACGGAGCCACTCTAGGAGGACATGTGGCCAAACTTGGGGCGGTGGTACCGGGCGGGAGCAAGGCGCGGGCGACGGGAGACGATGGCGAGGCCGGGGTGAAACCTTTCCGTCATGGCCGTCCCGGACTTGATCCGGGGATCAGTCCCGGCCATCCGATTGTTTGTGGCGCGGCGCTTTTCATGATCGGGATCACCGGCACAAGGCCGGTGATGACGCCGCGGAGTTCATGAATAATCGTGCGGCAATCTCGTTCCCCGCGACGCCCTATCGCCCCTTGCGGCGCGTCCGGCGTGCCGGCGCCTGCAGGCGGTAGCGCTGCGTGTCGGTGCGATCGCGGTTGGCGATCTTGTCCTGCCGCTCGCCGGCGAGGACCGCCACGATGTCGTCCCGCACGGCCGGGAAGATCCGGTAATATTGGTGGCTCTGAAAATCGTGGCGCGGGTCGATGGCGTCGCTCACGTCGACGGCCGTGACCTTGTCGCTGATCATCGCCATGTTCTCCGGTCCGTCCACGCCGAGGCGCGGGCCGTTGAACTTGGTCACGGAGCTCAGGGTCGACAGGATCCAGTCCTTCTGGGTGTGATACACGGTGACGCGATTGCCGAGGCGCGGCAGGTAGCGCAGCTCCCTGGGATCGTCGAAGGCATCCTCGTCCTCGTCGGCGGCGGCCAGGACGATCTGATCGAAGGTCCGGCGCAGGCGGTTGGGATCGGGCGCCTCGGTGGGCAGCGCGATCAGGGCCGGCAGAGGACGGTCCTCGGCGTCCGGCGCGGGCGCATCGGAGGCCCGGACGTATTCGCGCGGCTCGCCCTGGGGCACCTGCATCAGGGCCTGCACGGCATAGCGGAACGCGTAATTGCCCATGCTGTGGCAGATGAGATGCAGCGGCTGGCGGCAGACGTCGCGGCGCGGAAGATTGTCGATGAAATCGTAGAGGATGCGCATCGTCCGGGCGATGGCGACGCCGGAGGCCCGCGCCGTGCTGCGGTCATGGAAGTAGTCGTTGTAGGGCAGGGGCGTCGGCAGGGGCGAGCCGATGGACGGCCAGGTGAACGCGAACACGTTGGCGTCGATGCCGTAGAAGCTGACGATCGTCGCGGCGCGCTCGATGGCCTGCTTGAAGGTGTTGGAGAATCCGTGGATCACCACGAGGGTCGGCCGCCCGCCGTCCTGCATGTCCTGCCGCAGCTTCTCGAAGATGTCGCGGCTGCCGCGCCGGATCGCCGGTCCGATGAGCTGTTCCGGCGCCACGTAGAGCGAACCGGGGACGAAGCTCGAACCCGTTGCCGTGACGCTCGCCTGCGCGCTGCCGAACCGCACCGCCGTCCCGTCGATGGGCCCGGGCTCGGAGCCGAAATCGACGATCGCCGCACCGCTCGCATCGGTCAGCGGCATGCGGTTGGTCGCGAAATAGACCGTCACGTTCTGCGCCATGGACCGTGTCTCCCACCACGGGCAGTGTGTCACGAGAAGGCCAAGGTGTCAGCCGAGAGCGCCAGGCTTGCGATTCACTCGCTCGTCATCACCGGCACAAGGCCGGTGATGACGTGGTGGGTGCTGTTTTCGGTGCGCGAACATGGCCTGCTCGCGTATCCGGCGCATCCCGGCCCTAATTCACCTTCCGCAGCACGGCGTTGCCGTCGTCCAGCAAGCGCTGGGCCGCGTCGGCGATCGAGATCTGCCCGAAGGCCACCTGGTCGGCCACCTTGCGCATGACGTTGTGATCGAACTCCACGGTTCCGACGGGCACGGGCGGGGGATAGTCGCTCACCTTGTCGGCCAGGAGGTTCACGTAATCGACCGTCGCACGCTCGACCTCGTTCAGGTTGGGCAGGATGACCTCGCGCACCTTGGGCGACATCGGCACGCCGCGCTCGACGCCGAGAATCTTGCCCGCTTCGAGGTCGTTGACGAAGAAGCTGATGAAGGCCGCCGCCTTGTCGGCGTTCTTGGTCGTCGACCCTATGCTCCAGATGAGAGCGGGCCGGTAGTAATGGCCGGATTTCGTGCCGGGGCCGTTCGACGGCACCATGGTGATCCCAAGCTTGTTCTTGGTGAGGAGCTGGTAGCCGATCAACTGGTTCGAGTAAGTGAGGCCCATGGCCGACTTGCCCAGCGCCAGGGCGTTCCGCTCGATCTGCGCCTGGTCGAGCGTCTGCACGTCCGCCGGGACGCAGCCGTTGCGCTTGCGCAGGTCTTCCCAGTAGCTGAACCACTCCTTCGCATCCTCCACGGTGAAGCCGAGCTTGGCATCCTCCGTGAAGAGGCGCTTGTCACGCTGCCGCAGCCAGACGTCGAACACGTAGTGGTACCGCGCTCCGTAGGGCGCGCCCCAGTAATCGGGACGGCCCACCGCCTTGGTGAGGTCGACCGACATGTCGGCGAACTGCTTCCAGGTGGTCTCTTGGGTGGGCGGCTTGATGCCGGCCTTCTCGAACACGGTCTGGTCGTAGAACAGCGAGAACGAGTTGAGGCCCAGAGCGACGCCGTAGATCTTGCCGCGCACCCGGCAGAGATCGACCATCTTGTCGCCGAAGCTGGATATGTCGAGCTGCTTGCCCACGTATTCGTCCATGGGCTTCGCCGCGCCGCGTCCGGCATAATCGGCAAGGCTGTTCGGCTCGAGCTGGAACACGTCGGCGATGTTGCGTCCCGCCATCTGGGTGCCGATCTTCGCCCAGTAATCGGCGCCGACGGGCTCGCCGGCGATCTCGATGCCGGTGCGCTCGGTGAACAGCTTGCCCACGTCGGTGGTGCGCCGCGCCCGGTCGGGCGATCCCCACCAGGTTGCGCGCAGCCGTGCGCTTTCTTGCGCCCAGCTCATGCCGGGACCGCCGACGGCAGCGGCGCCGCCGAGCGCCAGGGCGGACTTCAACAGGGTGCGACGATTGAGATCAGACTTCATGGCTTCCTCCCATTCGCTTCTCGATTCTTTCTTCGCGCGGAGACGAGAAGCACGTCCCCGACGAGTGTTGCTATAGAGGTCGGGCCGCGCTGCCTGCGCGGTCCCGCACCTCTCCCAACATTTGGCAAAACACGGCCGCATCGGCCCGGAACTGCTCGGGGCTGTCGTCGCGCACGAACTCCATCATGGCGAAGCGGTCGTGCGGCCAGCGCGTTGCCGGTGCATTCTCCAGGACTCGCGTCCAGTACGTTCGCTGATCCGACAGCGGATAGCGCTGTTTCTCCTCGTCCCAGGCGAAAACGTGAATATGCGATATCTCGGGGCCGACCGCGCGAAGCTCGCCGAGCGCTTCGTCGAGCGGAAGGCCCGGGCGCGGCTGCCAGTAGAGAAACACGTTCGGATCGTCGATCTCCGCCATGAGCCTTTGCGCCGAGGCGAGATCGTCGGTGAGCGAGTTGGGATGGTATTCGAGGCCGATCGTCACGGATGCTGCGTCCGAGAGCCGGGCCATGCGCCGGATCAGCGAAGCGGCGTGCTCGCGCTCCTGCGCAGAATAGGTGGCGGAATCCCGATTGCGCGTTCCGGGCCAGATGCGGATGTTCGAGGCACCGAGCGCCTGGGCCGTTTCGAGCACTGTCGTGAAGGCAGCCTCGTCGTCGATCGGCGGCGCGATGTAGGATCCGTAGGAGACGACCGAGAGACCGGATTCCTCGGTGAGACGCCGAACATGGCGTGCAAAGTCGAGTTGACCGGGAGGAACATGCACGTCGCCCGCCCATTCGATCCCTTCGATGCCGCATTCGGCTGCGAGCCTGACGATGGTCCTCGGCGCGAGCTTGCGGAACGTGACGGAGCACAGGCCGGGGCGGAAGCGCGTCATGCCATCGTCTCCAGCGCGGCGGGCGTGATGGCGGAGCGCAGGGGAAGACCTTCGACGAACCGTTCGATCTCCTCGACGATGAACTCGCCAAGCATCTCGCGCTCGTTGCCGATGGCGCCGGCGATGTGGGGCGTGAGGAACACGTTCGGAAGATCGTAGAGCGGCGAGGATTCCTCCGGCACTTCCGGATAGGTGACGTCGATGATCGCGTCGATGCGGCCGGTGCGCAGCTCGTCGATGAGGGCCTGCTGATCGACGATGATGCCCCGCGCGGTGTTGATGAGCGTGGTTCCGTCGCGCATGAGCGCCAGCTGACGTCGGGCGATCATGCCCTGGGTCGAGGGCAGGGCGGGCGCATGGATGGACACCACGTCGGAGAGCCGCATGAGCTCGTCCAGCGACACGCTCTCCACGCCGAGCGCCGCGGCCCCGCGTGCATCGACGTAAGGATCGTGGAGGAGAACCCGGAAGTGGAACGGCTCCAGATATTCGATGACCCGGCGGCCGATCCGCGACGCGCCGACGATGCCGATCGTCCGCTTGAAATTGCCGACCGGCTGCGCGGTCAGCGGAAAGGTTCGGGAGCGGTTGCGGTCCTGGCGGTAGAGGTCGCGGAAGCGGAAGACCTGCTTGTTGGCGAAGAGGATCGCCGCCAGGGTGAACTCCGCCACCGGGATCGCATTCGCCTCCGCCGCGTGGGTGACCGTGATCCCGGCCTCGAGCACGTCCGGCGACAGGAACCCTTTGACCGTGCCCGCCGCATGGGCGACCAGCTTCAGGTTCGGGGCCGTCTCGAGGATGTCCCGGCCGATGGCCGGACAGCCCCAGCCGGTCACGAGGATCTCCGTCCGTCGCAGCGCATCCCGTGCCTGCCCTTCGGTAAAGGAGCGGAGGGGTGTGGGATCGACGATGGTGCAGGATCGAGCGAGTCGGTCGAGGAGCGACGGCGTGAGGACACCTTCCGTACGGGCAGGGTCCATGGCGAAGGCGACGTTGTACCGGCGGGTCATGGCGCCATTCTCCAGGCGATGGCGCCGACGCGTCGGCCGTCACGGGCGATGAGAGCTTCGAGGTCGGCGATTGCCGGGGCCGCCGGTATCTCGTTCCAAATCCGGGGCCAATCGAACCGATCGGTCAACGCCACCGCGGCGGTCGTCAGAACCGTTTCGCCGCTTGGGATTTCGCCGCGCAGCTGGGGCACGAAGGTCTTCGGGTACAGGAGATTCGTGTTGGGAGGCGCTTTCAGCGCGATGCCGCGCCTCTCAATCGAGGATCCCAGGTCCGCGATGCCGCTCGCATCGCTCGCCCCGACGACCAGCGCGGCCCCGGTCCGCTCCTCGATCCGCTCCAGCTTCCGGTAGGCATCCGCCCGCGGAATCGCGAACCCGCCCTCGGCGGTCGCCAGGGGACGGGGCGTCCTGACCCGGTGGACGCGGACATGCCAGGGCGGGGCCGGGAGAAGCCAGGTCTCCACCTCCACATCGGCCCAGGGACGCCAGCGGGCATAGAGGACAGTCCCGGCGATCCGGGCGTCCTCGTTGGTCTCGCGCACCCGGAAATGCCGCCCGTCGTCGCTGAAGCCGAGCATCCCGTCGAGCGCCGCGCCCTCGAAGTTGCGCTCGTCGCTCTCGACGCTGAAGGCGTAGCGGGAGGAGTAGACGAACTTGGCGTATTTCTCGCTGCCGAACCGCATCTGGAGGTTCTCCTGGCCGGACGACAGGGCCACGACGTTCCCGGGCGTATGCACCATCACCATGCCGGGCTGGGGCTGCGGAGAGGGTTCGGGGAACACGGGAGCCGGGGCTTCCTCGGCGGTCCAGAACGGATGGGATTCAGGCAGGGCCAGCGGCAGGAAGGCCTTGAAGGCCCAGTAGGGAGACCCCGCCGAGTTGTAGTTCTCCGACATGAGCAGGTTGGCATAGCCGAAGCCGACTGTGAGCACCCCGCCGCGATCCGTGATGGGGTGCTCGGCCCACCAGCGCAGGTGGCGAAGGTAATAGCCCTTCACCTCGCCCCAGGGGAGCGCCTCCTCGTCCGCGAAGGCCAGGGCGGCCCAGAATCCCGCGCAGGCAAAGCGGTAGGTCATGCTGCGGCCGAAGACGAGAGTGCCCCCGTCGTCGGCGAACCAGTGCCGGATATTCGGCGCGAACAGGCGCGCCCACTCGCGGAACCGCTGCTTGCGCTCCTCGTCGGTCGTCGCCAGGGCCGCATAGATCAGCCCGTAGAAGTGCATGGCGAACGGGATGTAATGGTCGACGCGGGGGACATTGCCGTCGCGGTACCAACCGTCGCCGAGGTAGAAGGCTTCCAGCTCCTGAAGATATTGCTCCGTAAGGGTTTGGTCGAAATCGACCCCGATCCGCGCGAGGCCGAGATCGATCATCACCCGGAAGAACTTCCAGTTGTTGTCAGCGAACTGGTGGGGACGAGCCTCCAGCAGGTAGGTCGCGACATTTTTCCTCGCCCTTTCGTCGAGAGGGTCCCAGAGGTGCTGGGGCACCAGGCGGAGCGCAAAGCCGAGCGCCGCCAGCTCGACCATCCTCTGGTCGCGGTCGGTGACCTTGCCCCAATACTCGGGGTGCTCGGGATCCGTCCCGTTGGCGAGCCCTTTGGCGTAGAGGGGCCAATGAGGGAAGTTTCCGCCGCCGGCGGCATAGGGGGCTAAGCCCCAGAGCGGCCGCGCGAAGCCCTCCAGATCCGCGGCAGCGTGGTCGAAATGGGCCGCCGTGGCACTGAGGCTCACCCGGGCACCGCCTTCCGAGAAGGCCGGCAGGAGCGGTTCGAAGAGGTCGAGAAGCGCCTTCTCGACATCGCTCCTGGTTTTCAGCGGGTTGCCAGCGAGGGGATTGGCATAGGCGGGAGTATAGGTCATGCCGGGAGCTCTCCGTCCTCGGGCTGCTTGGACATCGGCTGCACCGTTGCGCCTTCCACCAGCCTGACGGCCAGTTCGACCTTGCGCGGCTCGGCACCGCGATCGGCGATGCGCCTCTGCATGAGGTAATAGGCTTCCTGGCCGATCGCCTCCCGGTCCACATGCATGGTGGTCAGGCGCGGCGTGGTCATGGAGGCGCAGGGGAGGTCATCGAATCCCATCACGGCGAAATCGTGAGGGATCGAGAGATGGTGGTTGGTGACAGCTTCCATAACGCCGATGGCCATCATGTCGTTCATGCAGAAGGCAGCCGTAAAGCCTTCGTCCTCAAGGAGGATCGCCTCCATGGCTTCACACGCGGCCGTGCTGGCCCGGGCTGCGGTCGAAGGCAGCTGGACGATCCGCGTGGTCGCCCCGGCCTTCGCAGCCGCCGCCCCGAAACCGCGCACCCGCTCCCGGATCGTATGCCGGTGCGACATCGTGAAATGGAGAATGCGCTGGTGGCCCGCGGCGATGAGATGCCGGGTGGCAAGCCGCGCCCCGTAGAAGTTGGCGGGCGACACGCAATCGAACTGAAGGTCGGGATCGTTGCCGTTGACCCAGACGGTTGGAAGTCCGCTTTCCACGAGCCAACTGCACAGATCCTCCGGCGGATCGATGCCCACGAGAAAGATGCCTGTCGCATCGGTCTCCGACAGGGTCTGCTTGAGCTCTGACACCTTCAATGAGGAGGATCGGACCAGCCGCGGCAGGAGCGTCCCGCCCGAACGCGCTGCGGCGCCGCGAAGACCACTCAGGATTCCCTCATAGAAGACCCCCAGCCCGCCGGTTGCCTGATCGACAGGGATAAGGGCGACCGACCGTTGGCTTTGGGGCTGGGGGCTGGGCACCGGGCGGACATTATAGCCGAGTTCGGACGCTATCCGGATCACCTGATCCCGCACGTTCGTGCTGATGCCGGGCTCGTTCGCGAGAACCCGCGACACGGTGCTGACCGACACGCCGGCAAAGCGGGCGATATCCGTCTGGCGTGGGCGACGGCTGAGGCTCACTCTCGTCATATCCTCCCCACCTTTTGTTTATTGCATCAATTTGTTGCGCAGGGAGGGATAACTTGCAAGGATCGTGCAAATGCAAATTTTTGCATTAGAATGAAGGCGGTTACGTCTCTGCAGTCGGTGGGTTGCAGTCACACGCGAGACGAACGAGAGGCCCTAGCGCCGCGATCCGCCGACCTGAGTGCCGATGAAGGCGGCTGCGATGATGACCAGGCTGCCGATAACGAGAGACGGCGTCGGGACGATGCCGAAATACAGGTAATCGGCAATGGCGGAGAAGACGATCACCACGTAGCTAAGGGGAGCCAGGATACTCGCTTCAGCCAGTTGATGCGAGCGCAGGAAGCAGAATTGGCCAACCTGGGCGAGCACGGCGATGATGAGGAAGGCGGGGAGGTCGATCAGCCTTGGGGGAACCCAGACCAGAGCCGCCGGAATGGCCGTTAGAACCGCAAGACCGACCGTGTAGAACACCATCAGGACAATGGCGTGTTCGCCTGTGAGGCGCCGGGTCTGGATTACGCTCAGGGAGCCGAATAGTACCATCCCCAGAGCTGCCAGCAGGCCCCAGTCCCAGCTCATGGAGCCGGGCTTCAGAATGAACAGCACGCTGACGAAGCAGAGGACGGACGATATCCAGTGCCGCCGCAAAATGCGCTCGCCCAGGATGATGGCAGCAAGTCCTAGAATGACGAAGGGGCGGGTGAATCCAATCACGTTCACGAGGGTCAGGGGCAAAGCGGCGGTGGCGGCATAATTGCAGCTCAGCGCCATCGTGCTGCAAAGCACCCGCCCAGCGTGCCCCTTCAGCCGCCGGCTGTTGAATACGTCCGATCGGTAGCGCCAAATGAGTGGGGCTATGAGCAGAAGCCCGATGACAGCGCGGAAGAAGACAAGTTGGATGGCCGGAAAGGTCGCGCCGGCCTGCTTGATGACCCCCATCGACGTGACGACGAGCACCATATCGACCAGAGCGAAGACCGCTCCTTGTCGATTGGCGACATGCCGGTCCTTGGCATCGGCTGGAGGCTGCATGGTGGAGGGAGGTCCAATCTGGTCAGGCCTGACTCAGACCCTCCCGAGAAGTCTCGTCCTATGCTGTTAACATTACATTATCGGTGTTCAGACACGCATCCGGTGATCAGATTATCCTGACGGGCAAATTCTCACACAGCGGCTCAAGCTTTCCAAGCTTAGATCAGTCTGATCGGTGAAGGTCTATCGATGTTCGATGATCGTATAATCCGCGTCGATTACATCATCCTGCCGGCGATTTCGGGCTCGACGCACCCGGCCGCGAAGGTAGACGTACAAGGCCGTGCCGCCTGCGAGCAGGAGCGGGAGCAGGACAAAAAGACCGATCAACATCATCGCCAGCAAAGCAATGCCTGCTGCAGCCACGGCCAATATTCTGACCAAGTTGGCAAGAAATCCAGTGGAACGAGTGTTGGTCTTCGTTCCTGTCCGAAAAGCTGCGTCATCCAAGATGGATCCTCCAGTTGCGGGAGCGCTCGTCGGCGCAAGGCAAGAGAGGTGTCCGACATCGCGAGCAGTCACCGCTCGCCAGAGGGGCCCGGACCCCTGAGCTACGCTAATGTGGGCGGAGAATGGAGTGGATGCAAGGCCAAAGAAACGACACTGATATAAAGCTGCCAAGCAGCTGCATCTCATCCATGGGTTGTCCAAAGAGCAGGGAATCGGCGAATGACCGTACCTTCGCTCGAAAATGAACCTCATCCGTGCAGATGGAATTTTATAACGTTCAAAGGTCCTTGCGCCGATGTGATCCGGACAGCACGAGAGACCCGACAACATACAACGCACAGCTTGCATTGTCCGCGTAACATCTCGTTAAATAACAAGTACATCCATCAAGGATGGTGCAAACTGAGGGCTGCAATGATTTGTCCACGCTGTGCACAACCAAGCCCAGACAATGCACGGTTCTGCAGCCAGTGTGGGTCACCTCTCACCTCCGATCTCGCCGCAGCAGATGTTTCTCCAGTGGAGCCAGAGAGTCGCGAGGAGTTCAAACCGGTTACAATCCTCTTCGCAGATATTGTTGCCTCCACGGAACTCGTTTCTAAGCTCGATCCTGAGGAGGCCATGAGGCGTTTGTCACCAGCTGTGTCGCTCATGCGGCGTGCGGTGGAGCGTTTCGGCGGAACAGTCATCCATACCTTGGGCGATGGCATCATGGCGCTCTTTGGCGCGCCGCAGATCCAGGAGGGGCATGCCCTACTGGGCTGTCAGGCTGCTTTGAATATCCAAGCGGAAACGAAACAGACGCTCGGGGCGACGGCCGTTCGGATCGGCCTGCATTCCGGTTTGATCGTTGCAGAGACGAAGTTCGCAGGAGCCATCAATGAAAGGGAAGCCTATGGGGTCGCCATTCATATTGCTAGTCGAGTCCAATCATTAGCCGAGCCGGGGGCGATTTATCTCAGCGAAGACTGCTATCATCTTGTCGAGCGGTACTGCTCTGCCCGGCTGATCGGACGCCGAAGCATCCGGGGACTGTCGCATGACATAACGGTCTATGAACTCTTCGGCTTGCAGCTGTCGTCATCGGGAGAGCTTTTCAGAAACACAAATCTCACGCTGTTTCAGGCTCGGGAACACGAAATGGCCGATCTAGAAGCTTCCTTGCAGGCTGCTCTCCGCGGGGAAAGCCATGTCGTCGGGATCTGCGGTTCTGCCGGAAGTGGAAAATCTCGGCTTTGCTACGAGTTTGCCGAGCGATGCCGGAGAGACGATATTCCGGTCATCGAAGTCAGGGTTCAACCCTACGGAAAAGCCGCTCCGATCCAACCTATCCTTGAAGCTGTCCGATCGTTGCTCCGGATATCAACAGGCGATGACCCTGCGAAAGCACGCAACCGAGTCATGGAATGCCTAGTGCGGCTGGGTTCTCCTCCAGAGAACGCATTGCCGATCCTTCTTGAGTTTCTAGGAATTGCCGAGAGCAGTCTCGTGCCAGCGATGACTCCGAAAATTCGCCATGCGGCACTTCTGGACACCATCTCCTGGCTGATCCGCGGTCACGCTTCGAAGCCGTATGTCATGGTACTGGAGGACCTCCATTGGCTCGATGAAGCGAGTGAGACCTTTTTGGAAATCCTGTGGGATTCAATCATCGGCTCGTTTGCACTGATGATCGTCAATTATAGGCCGTCCTATCGGGCTCCATGGCTGGAGCGAGCGCGCTTCCGTCTCATCGACCTGAAGGATCTTGATCGGAGTCAAATGGACGGGTTCATATCGTCCGTCGTCGGCTCGCACGCCGATCTGGAGGATGTGAGAAACCGCATTGCGGAGCGTTCTGGCGGCAATCCATTTTTTGCCGAAGAAATCATTCATTCACTGGTGGAAAGCCAAGTGCTGATCGGAAAGCCTGGGGACTATCGACTTGGACGCGAGATCAGCGACAATCCACTACCGGTGACGCTTCAGGCTGTCATCGGTGAGCGCATCGACAGGCTGCCAACCTTCGATCGAACTCTCCTCCAGATGGCATCCGTCATCGGAAAGGAGGTTCCGTATGCAGTTCTGAAGGCCGTGAGTGATCAGGAGCAGCACGCCGAGATCGAGGCAGCGCTCCTGCGGCTATGTGCCCTCGAACTCCTGCAGGACCACTCCAGGCCCGATGGCCGCTACTATTCATTCCGACATCCCTTGATCCAGGAAGTGGTATATTCTAGTCAGTTGAAAGCTCGCAGAAAAAGACTTCATGCCTTCGTCGCCCCCGCCCTAGCGAGCCACTATGCCGAGCGTCAGGACGAGGTCGCGGGCCTCATCAGCTTTCACTATGAAGCCGCAGGGATACTTTCAAAAGCTGCCGAGTATGCTCGCAAAGCCGCAGAATGGATCGGGTCTATGCACCCGGCGCAAGCGATCAGGCAGTGGCAGGTCGTCCATCGCCTCGTACACGCTCAGAGTCCAGCCGCGAGGGACAATGCCTTGCTCATCCTGTCGAGTGCTGAGATCGCATGGCTTGGCTGGCGCGAGGGAATGGGCGTCAAGGACGCTGCTCCTTACATCCAGGAAGCTCTCGCGATCGCGAAGGAAACGGATGATACGATGATCCCGTTGCTTCTTTTCGTCGAGGCGAGGATCAGCGGTGCCAGCGGAGGAGCTGCAGACCATTATGTAGCTCGGGTCCGAGACGCACTAGCGATAGTCGACGGCGCAGCCAATCAAAGTCGGGCTGCAACGCTCTACGCGTCACTGAGCCAAGCCTATGGCTGGGCCGGACTTTTCAAGGAGGCCCTGGAAGCTAATGATCGCGCCTTGTCCCTGCTGCAATACGTTCAGGATTTCGAGAACCGATTCCTGGGCTACAGCGTCGAGCATTGGACTCTCAGCCTGAGAGCGAGAATCCTGATCCATCTCAACCGGATCGATGAGGGAAGGGAATGGCTCGATCATATGCTTGCGATCGAAGATGGGCTTATCGATCCGACCGTTCAATTCATCAGTCACCTTGGTTATGTCGATCTCGCTTGGCTGTCCGGGGACGCCGCATTGGCGCATCGACACGCGACACATGTAAGCCGGCTGGCTGAGCGCCATGGTACGCCTTACCTAAAGGTCTTCGCATATGCATGCGCGGCGATGGCCAATCAACTTGCGGGAGACACTCAGGCGGCTATTCAGGGCTTTGAGGAGGGGCTGAATTTCATGCACGCGGCCAGGGCCGCGTTGGACTATGAGCCAGATATGATGGCCGGCTTGGCGGAATGCCAAGCCCATGCCAAACAATTTGGAGAAGCTCTTCTCACTGCGGAGCGCACGATCAGCTTGTCCCGAGATCGGGCGACCCGTCTCACGGAATGTCGCGCATTGATGGTGGCCGGCGAGGCTATGATCGAGCAGTTCGGACGTGAACGCTGTCAGGATGCCATCAGTCTGTTGGAGGAGGCCGAGGCACTGATCCGGACAACCGGTGCGACAGTCCTTGAGCCTCGTCTGAAAGCGTGTCGGGACAAGCTTCTGGT
>DASZBB010000043.1:0-16352 GCA_035944695.1 Microvirga sp.
AGATCGGCCTCGGCCTTGTCCCACTGCTTGGCGCGCTCGTAGGACGTGCCGCGATAGAAGTAGAGGATCCAGTGGCCGCGCTCCGGCTGGCCGATCAGCTTGATCGCCTTGTCGTAGGTCTCGGCCGCCTCGGCGAACTTCTTGCGCGAGCGCTGCACGTTGCCCAGCGCCATGACGACCTCCACGTCGTCCGGGCGCTCCTTCATGAGCTTCTCGAGATGCGCGATGGCATCGTCGCCCCGGCCCATCAGCTCGTAATTGTGGCCGATGGAGATGTCGGCGCTCGGCCGCACGGGGGAGTCCTTGGGAATGCGCTCGAAGATCGCATTCGCCTTGTCGTACTGCTTCAGGCGCTCGTAGACGTCCCCGAGGGTGACGAGGGCCAGCGGATGATCGCCCTTCAGGTCGAGGCCGAGGCGGAGATAGATGATCGCGGTGAGCTCGTCGCCCTGGGTATTGCCGACGACGCCGAGGCCGTAGAGCAGCTCCGCCGCGCCGTCCTGCGCGTTAACGACGAGCGGCAGGAGCGGCTTGTCCTCTTCGAGCGCCTTCATGGCGGCGCGCACGATGGGGTGGCGCGGCGCCACCTCGTCGAAGGCCTTGTAGATCTTCAGGGCCTCGTCCTTGCGGCCGCGCTTGGCCAGGAAGCGGCCATAGGCGTCCACCACCTGCAGCGTGTTGCGCTCGCCCTCGTAAGCCGCCTTGAAGCGCTTCTCGGCCTCGGTCGGGTTGCCCACCACGTCAGCGATGAGAGCGGCGTGGTACTCCCTGAATTGGTCGAAGGCGCGCTCGTTCTTGAGCTTGTCGACGGTGGCGAGCGCCTGCTTGCCGTCCTTGGAACCGGCATAGGTCCAGGCGGTCAGAAGCGTGGCCGTCAGGTCCGCCTGACGGCCGCGGCCGCTCTTGGACAGGCGGGTGCGGGCATCGGCGTATTTCTGGCTCTTCAAGGCGCGGACCGCGAGGGCGAACTGCGCCAGGTTGTTGGACGAATCCTGGGCCGAGAGGCGCTCGGCCGCCCGTATGGCCTCGGTCATGGAGCCGTTGGCCAGGAAAGCCACGAAGGCGCGCTCCAAAAGCTCCTGATTGCGGGGATCCTCCTGAATCGCCTCGCGGAAGAAGATGGTCGCGGCCTCGGTGTCCCGCGCAGAGCCCGCCACATAGGCGGACAGGAAATTGCCTTCCAGACTCTGGGCGGGCCGCAGGATCTCGTCTTCCGTGTTGGCCGCAACGGCCGGAGCGGCCAAGAGACCGGCAGCCATCAACATCAGGGCAGGCAGGCCCTTATGGGCAAAAGACTTTTTCAAGGTGGGCACGAAGCGCGGCTCCAAAAATCGCAGCATCTCTTGACGGAGGAGATGTGCGCCAAATCAGGCCGGAGAATGGCGCCTCCCTCCTGTGGCCGCAAGGGGACAATTGCCGCTGGGGACGTAAAAGGCGCGTGAGGGGGTTTTCTTCTGTCCTCTTGCGAGGAGGAATTGTAGGTGGGGGTCGGAAGGTCAGAGCGCTACGCTCGCTACGTTCAACGACGCTCACTCTCCCACGTCATCACCGGCCTTGTGCCGGTGATCCCGATCCGAGAGCGCGGCGCCTCACCCAGGGCGGGTGAGGGAATGGCACCGTCACATGTTTACGTAGTTCGGCCCGCCACCGCCCTCGGGGGTGACCCAGTTGATGTTCTGGTTCGGATCCTTGATGTCACAGGTTTTGCAGTGGACGCAGTTCTGGGCGTTGATCTGGTAGCGCACGCCCCCCTCGCCTTCCACCCATTCATAGACGCCGGCCGGGCAGTACCGCTGGGACGGGCCGCCGTAGACGTCGTGCTCCGAACCCTTCTGCAGGCCCATGTCCTTCACCTTCAGATGGACCGGCTGGTCCTCCTCGTGGTTGGTGTTGGACAGGAACACCGAGGACAGCTTGTCGAAGGTCAGCACCCCGTCGGGCTTGTCGTACTTGATCGGCTTCACCTGATCGAGGGGCAGCAGGCACTCGTGGTCCGGCTTGCCGTGCTTCATGGTGCCGAAGGGCGACCAGCCGAAGATCTCGGTGAGCCACATGTCGAGCCCGCCGAGCGCCACGCCGGCCGCCGTTCCGTAGCGCGACCAGAGCGGCTTCACGTTGCGCACGCGCTTGAGGTCGTAGCCGATGGGCGAGGCGCGCCAAGCCTCCTCGTAGGACGCGACCTCGTCGTTGGCCCGGCCCGCCTGCAGGGCCGCGAAGACGTGGTCGGCGCAGAGCATGCCCGACAGGATCGCGTTGTGGCTGCCCTTGATGCGCGGCACGTTCACGAAGCCCGCCGAGTCGCCCACGAGGCAACCGCCCGGGAAGCTCAGGCGCGGCACCGATTGCCAGCCGCCCTCCATGATGGCCCGCGCCCCATAGCCGATGCGCTTTCCGCCCTCGAACACGTCGCGCACCATCGGGTGGGTCTTGAAGCGCTGGAACTCGTCGAAGGGCGAGAGGGTCGGGTTCTTGTAGTTGAGGTGCACCACGAAGCCGACGGACACCAGGTTGTCGTCGAAGTGGTAGAGCCAGGAGCCGCCGCCCGCATTGTTCGGCAGGGGCCAGCCCATGGAATGGCGCACGAGGCCCGGCCGGAAGTGCTCGGGCTTCACCTGCCACAGCTCCTTGATGCCGATGCCGTATTTCTGGTGATCGCGGCCTTGGTTCAGGCCGAAGCGCTCGACCATCTGCTTGGTGAGCGAGCCGCGCGCACCCTCGCCGAAGATCGTGTACTTGGCGCGCAGCTCCATGCCGCGGGTGAAATTGGCGTTGGGCTCGCCGTTGCGGCCAATCCCCATGTCGCCGGTGGCCACACCCACCACCTTGCCGTCCTCGACCAGCACGTCCGATGCCGGGAAGCCGGGATAGATCTCGACGCCGAGCTCCTCCGCCTTGCGGCCGAGATAGCGGGCGACGTTGCCCAGCGACCCCACGAAGTTGCCGTGGTTGTTCATGAGCTTGGGCATGAACACGTTGGGCAGGCGGATGCCGCCGGCATGGCCCAGATACATGAACTCGTCGGCGGTCACCTCGGTCTTGAGCGGGCGATCGGGATCGGTGCGCCACTCCGGCAGGAGGCCGTCGAGCCCGATCGGGTCGATCACCGCGCCGGAGAGAATGTGCGCGCCGACCTCGGAGCCTTTTTCCACCACGACCACGGAGACGTCCGCGCCTGCCTCGGCGGCCTGCTGCTTGAGCCGGATCGCCGTTGCCAGACCGGCAGGACCCGCCCCTACTACGACGACGTCGAACTCCATCGATTCACGGGCGGGCAGATCGGCCATGGCTTCCTCCTGATACGCGGCTTCAACGCTTGAGCGGGCATATAGTTTACATATGAACCATTCGCCCGATTTCTCAAGTCGTTCTAATCAAGTCATTCTCCTAGCTTCATTGATCCACGGCTGAAAGTTCTCTTTCCGCATAACATCATGCGGAAATTTCCACTTGTTCCCAAATTTGGGAACGTCTATGATGCTCCTCATGCTTGTGATCGGCATTTCCAGACTTGAATCCTACGCGGCCCTTCATCCGGAAGCGGAGGCTTCCCTGAAGGCTCTCCATGCCCTGCTGGCTGCCGCCTCCTGGTCCAGCGCGGCGGAGCTGGTGGCGCAATGGCCCGCCATCGCGCAGGAGCAGAACGGCTGCGTCAGGTTCACCCTCGCTGAGGAGGAATGCGCGGTGCTGGTGCAGGTCAACTTCGCCCGCGAAATCGTCCAGATCCAAGCTGTGACTTCCCTTGCACCCCATGGAGCGACGAGCGATGACCGTCAGCGTACACCCGATCCGGTCCCCGGCGGATTACGAGCAAGCCCTGCGTGAGATCGAGACGCTCATGAGCGCCGAGCCCGGTTCCGTCGAGGAGGATCGGCTCGAAGTCCTGGCCGCCCTCGTGGCCGCCTACGAGGCGAAGCAGGGCGCAAGGCCCGCAGCCGACCCGATCAGCGTGCTGCAGCTCGCCCTGCGCGCGCAGGGCAAGGGGCAGAAGGATGTCGCCGCAACGCTCGGCTCCCGCTCCCGCGCCTCGGAGATCCTGAGTCGGAAGCGGCATCTGACGGCCGACATGATCGAGAAGCTGTCGCAGGCCTTCGCCATTCCGGCCCATCTCCTGGCGGCTCCCTACGAGGTTGCCGCGGGGCGCCTGCGCCGGGTTCTCGTTGGCGGCGCGACCGCGACGGCTTTGGTGCTCGGGCTCATGTGTGCCGGAACCGGCGCGCTCTTCTGGCACTATGGCCGGGACCTGCCGGACGCCGCGTCGCTTGCGGGTTACCGGCCGCCGGATCTCGCGCGGAGCGATGGCACCGGGCGTTTGGTGGAGCAACGCAGCGTCGTCCCCCTGTCCGCGATCCCGCCTCATGTGGTGAAGGCCTTCCTCGCCGCCGAGGACCAGGATTTCTACGACCATGGAGGCGTGAGCACCCGGGCGATCCTGCGGGCCTCCCTGCGGAATCTCGCCGGTCTCGGCAGCAATCCCGCTGGCGGGAGCACGATCAGCCAGCAGGTCGCCAAGAACGTGCTGCTGACGGGCCAGCCGCGCTCGCTTGAGCGGAAGGTCAAGGAGGTGATCCTGGCCCGCAGGATCGAGGCGAACCTGACCAAGGATCAGATCCTGGAGATCTATCTGAACCAGATCTATTTCGGCGGCAGCGCCTATGGCATCGCGGCGGCCTCGCAGGTCTATTTCGGCAAGGAGCCGGCGGATCTTACCCTTGCGGAAGCCGCCTATCTGGCCGCCCTGCCGAAGGCGCCCAACCATTATCGCCTCGACATGGCCGAGAACCGGGTCCGGGCCAAGGACCGGCGGGACTGGGTTCTGGCCCGCATGGCGGACGACGGCCTGATCACGCCGACGGCCGCCCATCTGGCGGCGGGCGAGCCTCTGGTCGTCTCCAACTGAGGCGCCGCGGTCCGGCCGATCCTGTGCGACGAAGACCTCCCGGGTTGGCGAGTTCCTGCGGGAGGTTTACAAAGAGGCATGCAGGATCGCCCATCCGGCCGTCAGGCCTTCTACACGCTGTTCGAGACATCCATCGGCCCGTGCGGGCTTGCCTGGAACGAGCGCGGCGTCGTGGGTTTCCAGCTCCCTGAGGGCAACGCGGCCGAGACGCGCGGCCGCATCACCCGGCGCTTTCCCGGCATCGTCGAAGCTCTGCCGCCCCCGCAAATTCAAGGCGTCATCGCCGATGTGACGGCCCTGCTCGCGGGCGAGGCGCGCGACCTGTCCGCCGTGCCGCTCGACATGGACGGCGTCCCGGATTTCGACCGGCGGGTCTACGAGGTGGCCCGCAGCATTCCGCCCGGCCGCGTGCTGACCTATGGCGAGATCGCCGCCCGGCTCGGCAGCGACAACACCCGGGCGATCGGCCAGGCGCTCGGGCGCAATCCGATCGCCGTGATCGTGCCGTGCCATCGCGTCGTCGCGGCCGGCGGCAAGCTCGGTGGCTTCTCGGCCAATGGCGGCGCCACGACCAAGCGCCGGCTCCTGGCTATCGAGGGCGCCCGACGCGACGAGAGCCCGACGCTCTTCGACCTGATCTCGTGAGGCGAGATCCCTCGGTTCCTTCGGGGCCCGAGTTGTCCACAGCCCCCGGAATGCTTACATAGACCCTATGCAGGATCTCCCCTCCGACCGCGATGCTCTCCAGGCGCTGCTCGACTTCCATGTCGAAGCAGGCGTGGATCTCGCGCTGGACGAGACCCCGCACAACCGCTTTGCCGAGCCCAAGGCCGAGCGCGCTCCAGCGGCGGCTCAGCCTCAGGCTTCCCCGTCCAAGGCCTCCCCGTCGCCGTCCGCTCCCTCCCCCCGCGCCCTGCCGAAAGCGGCAGCGGCCGCGCCCGAGGAGGTGGCCAGCATGGCCCGCGAGCAGGCGCGCCATGCGCAGTCGCTGGAGGAGCTTGAGGCCATTCTGGCCGGCTTCGACGGCTGCGCCCTCAAGTTCTCGGCCAAGAACCTGGCCTTTGCCGACGGCAATCCGGAGGGCCGCGTTATGCTCGTCGGCGAGGCACCCGGCGCGGACGAGGACCGGATCGGCAAGCCCTTCATGGGCCGTTCGGGTCAGCTGCTCGACCGCATGCTCGCGACCATCGGGCTCGACCGCACCCAGGTCTACGTCGCCAACATCGTGCCCTGGCGCCCGCCCGGCAACCGCACGCCGACCCCGCAGGAAATCGCCATCTGCAAGCCGTTCATCGCGCGGCAGATCGAGCTGGCGAGTCCCGAGTTCGTGCTCTGCCTCGGCGGTCCCGCGGCGCAGAACCTGCTCGGCGTCAAGGACGGCATCCTGCGCACCCGCGGCCGCTGGTTCACCTACAAGACCGAGGACGGGCGGGAGATCCGGGCCCTGCCGACCCTGCACCCGGCCTATCTCCTGCGTCAGCCCCTGCAGAAGCGGCTCGGCTGGCGGGATTTCCAGGCATTGCGACGAGCCCTCGACGGCCGGGAGTAAGGCTGCTCCCGCGGCCCATCCCGGAACCGGGCCATATGCTTACGCCTTTAGATCCTGCGGACCGTCGATGCCGCGGCTGGAAGGTGGATCATGCGCTGGGAAGACTTTCGAACCTCGTCCAATGTGGAAGACCGTCGCGGCATGGGTCTGCCCGGCGGTGCGGGCGGTCTCGGCATCGGAACCATCCTGATCCTCGGCCTGGTCGGCTGGGCGCTCGGCATCGATCCCCGCCTCCTGATCGGCGGCGCCGAGATGATCGCGGGCGGCGGCTCCGGCTACCAGCAGCAACAGCAGGGCCGCCAGGGTGCACCCCAGGATGAGGCCGGGCGCTTCGCCGCCGCCATCCTGGGGAACACGGAAGACGTGTGGAACACGGTTCTGCCCCAGCAGGCCAACCGGCAGTACCAGGCGCCGAAGCTCGTGCTGTTCTCGGATGCCACCCGGTCCGGCTGCGGCGGCGCGCAATCGGCCATGGGACCGTTCTACTGCCCGCTCGACCAGACCGTGTACATCGACCTGTCGTTCTTCGAGGAGATGCAGCGCCGCTTCCGCGCCGGCGGCGACTTCGCCTATGCCTATGTGCTCGCCCACGAGGTCGGCCACCACGTGGAAAACCAGCTCGGCATCCTGCCCCGCGTCCAGGAGCGGCAGCAGCAGGTCGGACGTGCGGAAGCCAACCAGCTCTCCGTGCGTGTCGAGCTGATGGCCGATTGCCTCGCGGGAGTCTGGGCGCACCATTCCAACCAGCGCTGGCAGTCGCTGGAGCCGGGCGACATCGAGGAGGCGATCCGCGCCGCAGAGGCCATCGGCGACGACCGCCTGCAGAAGCAGAGCCAAGGCCGCGTGGTGCCCGACAGCTTCACCCACGGTTCCTCCGAGCAGCGCATGCGCTGGCTCACCACGGGCCTGAAGACCGGACAGATCCAGGCCTGCGACACGTTCCGGGCGAGCCGGCTTTAAATCGATCCAATCTCGATCCTCGTCATCACCGGCCTCGTGCCGGTGATGACGAGAGAGGATGCCGTTCCTTGGAAGTGGAAGCGCATGTCTTCCTGCGCTACATGAAACCCGCGCATCCCAGAGTTCTTCCATGCCCGGCATCGACGACAGCCTTCCCTTCATCCCCTTGTCCATCGCAGTGCTGACGGTCTCCGACACGCGCTCGCCGGAGGACGACAAGTCGGGCTCCACGTTGGCCGACCGGATCACCACGGCAGGCCATCGCCTCGCCGACCGCGCCATCGTGCCGGATGACGTCGAGGCGATCCGCGGCAGGGTGCAGGGCTGGATCGCCGATCCCACCATCGACGTGGTCATCACCACCGGCGGCACGGGATTCACCGGCCGCGACGTGACACCGGAGGCCATCGAGCCCCTGTTCGACAAGCGGATGGACGGCTTCTCCGCGGTCTTCCACCGCATCTCCTACGACAAGATCGGCACCTCGACGATTCAGTCGCGGGCGACGGCGGGGGTCATCGGCACCACCTTCGTGTTCGTGCTCCCGGGCTCGCCCGGCGCCTGCAAGGATGCATGGGATGGCATTCTCGCCAACCAGCTCGATTACCGCTACCGGCCGTGCAACTTCGTCGAGATCATGCCGCGCCTCGACGAGCATCTGAAGCGGGGCAAGCTGAAAGCTTGATCAGCCGAAGACGGGATCGCGCTCGACGGTGGCCGAGAGCCGCACGGGCATGCGGGCCCGGACCTCGTTCATCAGCACGCGGCGATGGACCAGGTCGCCGGCGCGCACCCTTGAGTCCGCAAACAGATTGGTGAGTGCGCTCGCCACGCCGGCCCGGCGACGCCGCATCCTTGCAAGCCCCTGCTCCGGCTTGGAGAGCGCCACGAACCGGTCGAGCACCCGGATCCAGCCCTCCTGCGGGATATCGCCATCGTCGAGGCACAAGAGCCAGTCGCGCCGGGCGGCCTTCGCTCCCTCGGTCCAGGAGCCCCGCTGCGCCACTACCAGGGTCGCGCCGGCGGCATCGGCCACCTTCGCCAGGGTGTCATCCTGCCTGTCGGCCAGGATGACGGCATCACCGATCAAGCCGGCGGCAACGGCCGGAACGAGGGCGCTTAAGGTGGCAGCCAGGGCCTCGGGCCCGTGGGTGACGCGGACGAGAACGGTAATCATTTGAGCCTTATAGCCCTTCCTGGCCGGCTCGTCGCCAGGACATTCTTGCCGATCTCCTCTTGATTTTGTTCCTGCTTTGTTCTTAAGCTTGAGGCCTCCAGTGACAGATTCGTTCGAGGCCGCCATGAGCGTTCGCGCCAAAGATCCTGACCGCGATCCCTTCCGCACAAGGCCTGCAAAGCGCACCCCGCTGGAGGCGGCCGAAGCCGCGCGCCGGCGCATGGACGATCCGGCCTATCGCGTCGAGGTGGAGCGCCGTCGGGGCCGGGGCGCTTCCGCGAACCCGTCGGGCCGCTACGAGCCGGCGCAGCGCGAAGCCTTCGACGACGGCTGGGCCATCGAGGAGGAGCTTCCCGCCCTCCCGACCGAAATCATCGTCGAGAAGCCCCGCACGATCATCACCAAAAACGATTCGCCGGACATCCTCTTCGAGAAGTCGATCAATCCCTATCGCGGCTGCGAGCACGGCTGCGCCTATTGCTTTGCCAGGCCCACCCATGCCTTCCAGGGCTTGTCCTCGGGCCTCGATTTCGAGACGAAGATCTTCGCCAAGCCCAACGCGGCGGAACTCCTGGAAAAGGAGTTGCGGGCATCAAACTATCAGCCGACCACCATTGCGCTCGGCTCCAACACCGATCCCTATCAGCCGGTGGAGCGGCGCTTCCGCATCACGCGCTCCATCCTCGAGGTGCTGAACCGGATGAACCATCCCGTCGGCATCGTGACGAAGTCGGCCCTCGTCACTCGCGACATCGATATCCTGAGCCGGATGGCGGAGCGGCAGCTCGCCAAGGTGGCGATCTCGGTCACGACCCTCGACCCGAAGCTCGCCCGGCGCATGGAGCCCCGCGCCGCCTCTCCGGCCAAGCGCCTCGACACCATTCGCAAGCTCACCGAAGCGGGCATTCCGGTGTCGGTCCTGGTCGCTCCCATCATCCCGGCGATCAACGATCACGAGATCGAGGCGATCCTGAAGGCCTGCGCCGAGGCCGGCGCCCAGGAGGCCGGCTACGTGCTCCTGCGCCTGCCCCACGATCTCAAGGACCTGATACGCGACTGGCTCGTCGAGCATTACCCGGACAAGCTCAAGCACGTGTTCACCCTGCTGCAGGAGGCGCGCGGCGGCAAGGATTACGATGCCGAGTGGAGCACCCGCCAATCCGGCATCGGCCCCTATGCCTGGATGCTCGGTCGCCGCTTCGAGACTGCTGCCGAGCGGCTCGGCCTGAACAAGCGGAACCTGCGCCTGCGCAAGGACCTGTTCACCGTGCCGCCGAAGGAGACGGGGCAGCTGAGCTTGTTTTGACCGTTCGCCGCGCGCCGTCTCGGACAGAACGTGTCGTCTGCGTCAGACGACAAACCAGCTCTCCCCGTCATCACCGGCCCTGTGCCGGTGATCCCGATCGGAAAAGCACGGCGCCTCACCGCATCGGGATGGCCGGGACGAGCCCGGCCATGACGGAAAGGCCTCACCCGGTCAAATCACCCTCACCCTCGATCCCTCTCCGCAAGAGGGAGGGAAACACGCGCCGACCCGTTCGGCATCTCTATTCACGCTGCTCCTGATCGCTATAGTGCCCGTTCTTACAGGTCCGAACGCCGGAGCGCATCGTGGGGCACTACACGGGGTCATGCCATTGCGGCACAGTTCGCTTCTGCATCGATGCGGAGATCGTCGAGCTGACCACCTGCGACTGCTCGCTCTGCGTGAAGAAGAACGCCCTGATGACGAAGGTCCACGAGAGTGCCCTGACGATCCTGTCGGGCGAGGAGGCTCTGTCCCTCTATCAGTGGAACACGAGGCGGGCGAAGCATTACTTCTGCTCGCGATGCGGCATCTACACGTTTCACCGCAAGAGAGCGGCGCCCGACCATTATGGCGTGAACATCTTCTGCCTCGACGGCTTCGATCCTTCGGTGATCCCGACCAGGGCCACGGAAGGCATCGGCATGTCGGTCGTCGATCCGGCAGCCCGCGCGGAATGGCCCGGTCCCCGAGAGGACGCGGATCGCCTATAAGCCTCTCCATCATGACCACGCCGATTCGCCCCTCCAGAACCAGCCTCGGCCTCGAGCGCGAGCTGTCCGCCCGCGCGCAGGGCTTCACCTGCATCGCCGGGCTCGACGAGGTCGGGCGCGGACCGCTGGCCGGGCCGGTGGTGTCGGCAGCCGTGGTGCTCGACCTCGACAACGTTCCTCAAGGGCTCGCCGATTCGAAGGCGCTGCCGGCGGCCAAGCGCGAGGCGCTGTTCACCGAGATCCTCGCCACCTCCCATGTCGGGATCGCCTCGGTGTCGCATCAGGAGATCGACACCATCAACATCCGGCAGGCCTCGCTGCTTGCCATGTGCCGGGCGCTGGCCGCCCTTCCCTGCACGCCGGACATCGCCTTCGTCGACGGCAACGATCCGCCGCGCCTGCCCTGCGCGACGGAGGCGGTGATCAAGGGTGATTCGCAGATCGCCTCGATCGCGGCGGCATCCATCGTGGCGAAGGTGATCCGCGACCGCATGATGGCGCGGCTCGGGAACTCTTACCCGGCCTACGGTTTTGCCAGCAATGCGGGCTACAGCACGAAGGCGCATCTCACGGTGATCGCGAGCGAAGGCCCCTGCCCGTTCCATCGCATGAGTTTCTCGCCCCTGCGCCAAGGGTTACTGGATCTGTAACCTCCCTTAACGCTGATTAACGAAAAAGCTCAATCTTTTCAATACGTAGGCAAGATTTGCCGATCCAAAATATTTGCACTTTCTCGCGTTTGGAAACCTCCTCTTTACCCTATCGCCTCATGATCCGGAGTGTCAGTTGCGTAACCGGTGATCACCCATGGGTACCTCGCGTACCGGGGCTGCCGGCGCCGCCTCCCGGATCCATGTCTCGCGTACCGGGCGGTCTGCGCCGGCTCCTCGGACGGGGCGTAAGCCGCCCCTCTCCGTTCTGCCGAAATCTCTTCCTCTCAATGAGATCCTTCTCGGCGACTGCATCGCCAATCTCGAGAAGCTCCCGCCTGAGAGCGTCGACGTGGTCTTTGCGGACCCGCCATACAATCTCCAGCTCGAACAGGCGCTCACGCGCCCGGACCAGAGCCTCGTCGACGCGGTCGACGACGACTGGGACAAGTTCGCGAGCTTTGCCGATTACGACGCGTTCACCCGCGCCTGGCTGCTCGCCGTGCGCCGCGTGATGAAGAAGAACGCGACGCTCTGGGTGATCGGCTCCTACCACAACATCTTCCGCGTGGGCGCGGCGCTCCAGGATCTGAACTTCTGGATCCTCAACGACATCGTGTGGCGCAAGGCCAATCCGATGCCGAACTTCAAGGGCCGCCGCTTCACCAACGCGCACGAAACCATGATCTGGGCCTCGAAGAGCGCTGATTCGAAGGGCTACACCTTTCATTACGATGCGCTGAAAGCCGGCAACGAAGACGTGCAGATGCGCTCGGATTGGTTCATCCCGATCTGCACCGGCGACGAACGCCTGAAGGACGCGCAAGGCCGCAAGGTCCATCCGACCCAGAAGCCGGAGGCGCTCCTCGCGCGCATCCTGCTCTCCTCGTCCAATCCCGGCGACGTGGTGCTCGACCCCTTCTTCGGCTCCGGCACGACCGGCGCGGTCGCCAAGATGCTCGGCCGCAACTTCATCGGCCTCGAGCGCGATTCGACCTATGCCAAGGCGGCGCGGACACGCATCGACGCGGTCGAGCCGCTCTCCGACGTGTCGATTGCGGCTGCGCCGGAAAAGCGCACGGAAGTGCGGGTGCCGTTCCTGTCGCTGATCGAGAGCGGCTATGTGAAGGCCGGCGAGACCCTGGTGGACGAGCGCCGCCGTCACAAGGCGGTGGTACGGGCCGACGGAACCCTGGCGCTCGGCGCGATCGTGGGCTCGATCCACAAGATCGGCGCCCTGACTCAAGGCTTTCCGTCCTGCAACGGCTGGACCTTCTGGCACGTGGAGCGGCAGGGCAAGCTCGTCTCCATCGACGAGTTCCGGGCGAAGGTGCGGGCCGATATGGCCGCTTGACCTTTGCGACGATTTGGAGTGTTCGAAGGGGCCAGCACGAAGCTGGCCCTTTTTGCTTTGCGCACTAACCTTTTCGTCACAGAGGCGTCATCCAAGACCGTTAGCGCGGGACAGCCTTACCAATTGCGAGGAACTGCCCGTGTCCATGAAGCGGATTCTTCTTTCCATGCTCGTCGCCCTCACGCCGGCTGCCACGCAGGCGCAGGGGCTTTCCGGCAACCTCGTCCTTTATACGAGCCAGCCCAACACCGACGCCCAGCAGACCATCGACGCCTTCAAGGCGAAGCACCCGGGCGTCAATGTGACGTTCGTGCGCGACGGCACCCCGAAGATCCTGGCCAAGCTGAGCGCCGAGTTCGAAGCGGGGCAGCCCCAGGCCGACGTGCTGCTCATTGCCGACAGCGTCACCATGGAGGGTCTCAAGAAGGAGGACCGCCTGCTGGCGCACGACAAGGCCGACGTCGCGGCCTATCCGGCCGGCACGCACGATCCGCAGAAGTTCTGGTTCGCCACCAAGCTGATCACCACGGGCATCGCCTACAACACGAAGGCGAGCTTCAAGCCGACCTCCTGGCAGGATCTCACCCGGCCGGAGGTCAAGGGCCAGCTCGTCATGCCGAGCCCGCTCACCTCGGGCGCGGCCCTCATCCATGCGGCGACCTTGACGGGCGCCATGGACGGCGGCTGGAAATATTACGAGGCGCTCAAGGACAACGACGCCGTCGCGGGCGGGGGCAACGGCGACGTGCTCAAGCAGGTGGCCGGCGGCCAGAAGCTCTACGGCGTGATCGTCGATTACATGCCGATCCGCGAGAAGGCCAAGGGCGCGCCGGTGGAATTCGTGTTCCCGAAGGAAGGCGTCTCGGCCGTGTCCGAGCCCGTCGCCATCCTCAGGAGCACGAAGAACCCGGCGGCGGCCAAAGCCTTCGTCGACTTCCTGCTTTCGCAGGAGGGCCAGGAGCTCGCGCTGAAGCAGGGCTACATCGCGGCCCATCCCGCCGTCGCGCTGCCGGCCGGCTACCCGACCCGCGACCAGATCAAGGTCATGAGCTTCGACGCGGCCAAGGCGCTCGCCGACGAGACCAAGAACAAGGCGGCCTTCGCCGACATCTTCGGACAGTGAAGGATCGGATTCACAGCAGGTCTTTCCTGGAGCGGGGAGGTTTCGGCCTCCTCGCTCTTGTCGCTTTGATCGTCCTCGCCTTCGACGTCCTGCCCGCCTGGCGCCTGCTCTGGGCCGCGCTCTTTCCCGGCGGCGTCTTCGATGCCGACGCCATGCTCGCCGCTCTGACCAGCCGCTCGGCCCTGCGGGCGGCCCAAGCCTCCCTCGAAACGGCGCTGCTGTCGACCCTCCTGGCCTTGCCGCTCGGCGCCGCGATGGCGCTTGTGCTCGCCGTCACCGATATCCGCGGGCGCCGCATCGCCTCGTTCCTCTTCGTCCTGTCGGTGATGATCTCGCCGCAGGTGATCGCGCTCGCCTTCCTGCATCTCGCCGGTCCCGCGTCGCCCATCCTGAACGGCTTGGGCCTCGCACCGGAGGCCGGCAGCGCCAATCCGATGCTCGGGCGCGGCGGCATCGTTCTGGTGCTCGGCCTGCACCATGCGCCGCTCGTCTACGTGGTGATGAGCGCCGGCCTCAAGCGCATTCCATGGGCAGTCGTCGAAGCCGCCCGCATCGACGGCGCCCACCCCTTCCGAATCCTTGCCGACCACCTGATGCCGCTGCTGCGCCCGCATCTCGTCAGCGCGGGATTGCTCGCCTTCGTGGCCGGCATCGGCAATTTCGGCATTCCGGCGCTGCTCGGCGCGCCCGTGAACTACCTGACACTCCCCGTTCTCATCTACCGGCGGCTGTCGAGTTTCGGCACGGACATGATCGGCGACGTGTCGTCGCTCGGCCTGCTCGTTGCGGCCATCGCGATCCTTTGTGTGGCCGCAAGCCAGCTCCTGATCCGCAAGGACGGCGTGCACCTGGAGGACGACACGCCGCTGAAGCCGTTCTGGCTCCTCGGCCGCGCGCGCATCGCGCCCGAAATCTTCGTCGGCCTCGTCCTTGTCGCGACCCTCGCCTTGCCGATCCTGTCGCTCATGGCTTCCGCCCTCGTGCCGTCCTTCGGCATGCCCCTGTCGCGTGCGACGATCACCTTCGACAATTTCGTCGAAGTGCTGGCCCGCCAGGACGTCACGATCCGGGCCTTCACGAATTCCCTGCTCTACGCCGGCGGTGCGGCGTTCCTCCTGGCCTTGCTCGCCGTTCCCATGGCCTACGGCCTGATCCGCCTGATGGGTCGGGCGCGAATTCTCGCGGCGTCCCTCCTCGAAATCGCCTATGTGCTGCCGGGCATCGTCCTCGCCGTCGCGTGCATTCTGCTGTTCCTGAAGCCGCTGCCGCTCGTGGGCGTCTCGCTTTACGCGACGCCGTGGATCATCGTCTTCGCCTATCTCGCCCGCTTCCTCTCGGTGGCGCTGAAACCCGTGCTGGCCGGAATGGAGCAGACCGACCTCGCGCAGGAGGAAGCTGCCGCCATCGACGGCGCGCGCCTCGCGCAGCGGCTCTTCGACATCGTTCTTCCCTCGCTGCTTCCCGCCGCCGTCGCCGGCGGATTGATGGCGTTCCTGCTCGCCTTCAGCGAGCTCACCGTCTCGGCCCTGCTCTGGTCGGCCGGGACGGAGACCATCGGCGTCGTGCTCTACAATCTCGAAGAGGCCGGGCTCGCAAGCCAGGCCTCCGCGGTCGCCGTCGTGATCGTGGCCGTGGTGACGATCGCCATGCTCGTCCTCGACAGGCTGGGCCGATACCTTCCGGCCGGAGCCTTGCCCTGGCAGAGCGAGACGGAAGGCGAGGCACGCCCGCACGCAAGGCCGATTCCGGCGCCTGACCGCACTTCTGCCCTCAAGCATCTTGAGCCGAGGCCGGCGGTCGGCGCCTGAACCTCAATGCCTCCTCAAAACTGAACAGCTCCCTTACGCTTCTGGCAGGCTGCGGGAGCATCGCCTCTGAGCGACAGTGCGGCTTGTCCCCAAGCCGGAAGACACCCCTATGCCGAACCCGGTCCCTCGCTTTAGCATCCTGTCATGGCTTCTTCGTCTCTCGATCCCTTCCACCTCGCCTTCACGGACCCGTCCTGGGACGACCTGCGGATCTTCCTGGCCGTGGTGGCTCATGGATCGATGAACTCTGCCGCGAAGGCGCTGGGCCAGAGCCAGCCGACCGTCGCGCGGCGCGTCAAGGTGCTGGAGGAGACGCTGGGACTGTCCCTCTTCCAGCGCGGGCCGAACAACCTCGAACTGACGGAAGCCGGACAGGCGGTTCTCGAAGCCGCAGGCCCCATGGGCGAGGCGGCCGCCATCGTGTCGCGCACGGCCGCGGCCTACCGGCCCGATCCCGACGCGCCGGTGCGGGTCACGGCCACCGCCTCGGTGACCCTGTTCCTGTCCCTCTACGCGGCTGAACTGCATGAAGCGGCCGCGCCCGTGGAGATCGCCTACATCCCGACCCGCCGCCGGCTCGATCTCGCGTCCGGCGAGGCCGATATCGGCCTGCGGATGCGCAGTCTTCCGGAAGGCACGGACGATCTCGTCGCTCGCAAGATCGGGCAGATCGCCTTCGCCATCTACGCCCGCACGGAAAACCCCACGGCCGTCATCGCGCCGCCGGAGGACCCGACCCTGTCCCGTCAGGCGGCCTATGTGGCCGAGTTCGCACAAGGCCGCACCATCGCGGCGCGGATCGGCGACATGCCGAT
>DASZBB010000044.1:0-13612 GCA_035944695.1 Microvirga sp.
GTAGAAGGCGGTCCGCCTTCTAATCGACCATCCCCGGGCAAGCGCCGTGCGACCCGGGGATCTCCTGCAGAATAAAGCGCCCTCTCGGCGCCGAATATGAGATCCAGTCCCGTGACCGACCTGACCCATCTCACGATTGCCGAAGCCCGCGACGGCCTGAAGGCCAAGACCTTCTCGGCCACCGAACTCGCGCAGGCCCATCTCGCCGCCATGGAGAAGGCGAGGGCGCTCAACGCCTATCTGGTCGAGACGCCCGAGAAGGCGCTCGCCATGGCCAAGGCGTCGGACGAGAGGATCGCCCGGGGCGAGGGTGGGGCGCTCGAGGGCATTCCGCTCGGCATCAAGGACCTGTTCTGCACCGAGGGCGTGACCACCACGGCCGGCTCGAAGATCCTCGGCAATTTCACTCCGCCCTACGAATCCACCGTCACCCGGAACCTCTGGAACGACGGCGCCGTGATGCTCGGCAAGCTCAACCTGGACGAGTTCGCCATGGGTTCCTCCAACGAGACCAGCGCCTTCGGGCCTGTGGTGTCGCCCTGGCGGCGCGAGGGCTCGAATGTGAGCGCGGGTGCATCCGGGACCATCGAGGGCACCCACCTGGTGCCCGGCGGCTCCTCGGGCGGGTCGGCGGCGGCGGTTGCCGCGCATCTCTGCCTCGGCGCCACTGCGACCGATACGGGCGGCTCGATCCGCCAGCCGGCGGCCTTCACGGGCACCGTCGGCATCAAGCCGACCTATGGTCGCGTCTCCCGCTGGGGCACGGTGGCTTTCGCCTCGTCTCTCGACCAGGCCGGCCCCATCACCCGCACCGTTCGGGACTCGGCCATCATGCTGCGCTCCATGGCGAGCCCCGATCCGAAGGACACCACCTGCGTCGACCTTCCGGTGCCGGATTTCGAGGCCGCAATCTCCCGGGGCGTGAAGGGCCTCAAGATCGGCATTCCGAAGGAGTACCGGGTCGACGGCATGTCGCCCGAGATCGAGCAGCTCTGGCATCAGGGCGCCGAATGGCTGCGCGCCGCCGGGGCCGAGATTGTCGAGGTGTCGCTGCCGCATACGAAATACGCGCTGCCGGCCTATTACATCGTGGCCCCGGCCGAGGCCTCCTCGAATCTCGCCCGCTATGACGGCGTGCGCTACGGCCTGCGCGAGAACGGCCGGGACATCGTCGATCTCTACGAGAAGACCCGCGCGGCCGGCTTCGGTCGCGAGGTCAAGCGCCGTATCATGATCGGCACCTATGTGCTCTCGGCGGGCTATTACGATGCCTATTACGTCCGCGCCCAGAAGCTGCGCACCCTGATCAAGCGCGACTTCGAGGAGGTCTATGCCCAGGGCGTCCACGCGATCCTCACGCCGGCCACCCCGTCCTCTGCCTTCGGCATCGGCGAGAAGGGCTCGGGTGATCCGGTCGAGATGTACCTCAACGACATCTTTACCGTGACGGTGAACATGGCGGGCCTGCCGGGCATCGCCGTGCCGGCCGGGCTCGACGCCCAGGGCCTGCCGCTGGGCCTCCAGCTCATCGGCCGCGCCTTCGACGAGGAGACCCTCTTCGCCGCCGGTCAGGTGATCGAGGATTCCGCCGGCCGCATCAGGCTGCCCGAAGCCTGGTGGGCGTGACGACGTGCACCCCACCGTTCCCGTCGTCCATCTCTGGGACTGGCTGCCCGCCGCCTTCGATCCGGTCCTGATCCTCGTCGCCGTCTGGCTCGGCTGGAAGGCCGACCAGTTCGGCAAGGTGCTGATCATCGGCATGGCGGCGCTTGCCGTGTCGGCCCTCGTCTCCTGGGCGATCAGCAGCCTCGGCCTGCCCTGGATCGCTCCGGTGCGTTCGGACGGGCTGACCCTGTTCCCGGTTCGCTTCGTGGCCGCCATGCTCTGGGCGAGCGCTGCCTTTGCGGCCCGGCGGGTGGCGAGGCGCTAGCCGCCTCAGCTTCGGCGCAGCGACAGTACGATCGGCGCCGAAGCGTCAAAGGACGACTTTCTTCCTGTGTCGTGTCAGGGTCGTGCCGCTTCCCATCGCATTGCACGGACCTTCATTCATGGCCACTAGCCCCCTCAAGCCGAACCATGCCGGCGAGCTTGCGCTCCTGCTCGTGCTCGCGACGCTTTGGGCCTCGTCCTACACCTTCATCAAGATCGGCATCGACACGATCCCGCCCGTTACCCTGATCGCCGCCCGCACGCTGATCGCGGGAGGGATCCTCCTGCTTGTCATGCGCTGGCGCGGGATCCGCCTGCCGCGGGATCGGGCAAGCTGGCGGAACTTCGCCGTTCAGGCCTGCCTCAACAGCGCCATCCCCTTCACGCTGATCGCCTGGGCGGAGAAATCCATCGACGCAGGGCTCGCCGTCATCCTGAACTCGATGACGCCGGTCTTCACGTTCCTGATCACCTGGCTCTGGTCCCGGCACGAGGCGACGTCGTTTCGTAAGTTCGCCGGCGTCGTCCTCGGCCTAACGGGAACATGCATCATCGTCGGAGGACAGGCCTTCACCCATGTGGGCCAGGAGCTGGCCGCGCAGCTCGCCGTCGTGCTGGCCACGATCTGCTATGCGGGAGCCGCCATCTTCGGCCGGAACTTCAAGAATCTGGATCCGATGGCGCCGGCGGCCGGCTCGCTCCTGTCCGGAGCGATGATCCTGCTGCCCTTGAGCCTCGTCGTCGACCGGCCCTGGACCTTGGCACCCTCAGGGGCCTCGATCATGGCGCTGGTCGGCCTGGCCGTGTTCTCGACCGCAATGGCCTTCGTTATCTATTTCCGCCTGATCCGGACCCTCGGATCGGTCGGCACGACCGCCCAGGCCTATCTGCGGGCACCCCTCGGCATCGCCATCGGGGCCTATTATCTGGGCGAGAGCCTCAGCGAGGCGGCCTGGATCGGGCTTCTCTGCATCCTGGCGGGCGTGGCCTTCATGACCTTGCCCGAGAGGAGGAAGGCCGTCGTTCAGGCCGCTTGAGGTCGGGACGTCAGGTCTCGGCCAATCCTGCCCCAGCCCCGGCCGGATTTCCGAGCGCCGTGGCAATCTCCGCGAGCGTTGCCTTCTCGGCGTCGCTGACCGCCACACCGCCGAACCCGAGAAATCCGCCTTCCTTGCCGGCTTCCGCCGATTTCTGCGCGACGCTCCACAGCCAGGCCTTGAAGGCGGCTGCCTCGTCGGGGGCCTTCGCGTCGAGCAAGCCCGAGACCGCATGGAGCTCCTCGATGGCCTTGCGCTTGACGTCGGCGAACTGGCTGCCCTTGAACTGCGCCTGGAAGGATTCCCGGACAGCATTCCGCGTCTCGGTGTTGGCGATGTCGTCGGCGACTGCCTTCACGAGCGGCGTGGCCTGCGCATCCTGCTTCGCTTCCAGGAGCGCCCAGCCGCTCGACATGGATTCCTGCAGGAGGCTCCAGAGCCCGCCCGGATCGGCGGCCGTGATCGCCATGCTGGCCACGACAGGGCTCGCGACGAGGCGGGACCATTCCTCAGGGGTGAAGCCGGATTTGCTCGCCATCTCGCTGCTCCTGGTCGGTGAGTGGATTTCTCCAAGCGTAACCGCTCCTTCGCCCGGTTGGTTCCTCGCAGGAGCAGGGCAGGGCCGTCCAAGAAAAATGGGCCTGCCCCGAAGGTCAGACCCATTCTGCGCAGTGTTGACGCGAGACGCGGTGTTACTGCGGGTTGGCCGGAGCCGACGGAGCGGCCGGAGCCGGGGTGGCCGGCGAGGTCGGGGTCGCCGGAGCGGTCGAGGAACCGCCGGTCGCGCCGGAACCAGTGCTCGGCGAAGAGCTTTCAGTCTGGGTGCCGGTGCTGCCGGTGGTGCTCGGCTCGTTGCTGCCGCCATCATAGAAGAGGAAGGCCAGCAGGCCCAGCGCGACAACAAGACCACCGATCACGTAAGCAAGAGTGTTCGAGCCGCGGCTCGAGTTATCGTAGACGTTGGTCTCGCGATTGTAGACGTTCGGTTCGCGATCCATGGGATCCATAGCCATTTTGAAACTCCTTGACCGTTTTACCTCCCGAACAACGCGTCATGTCGGATAGGGTTTCACGGGAGCGTGGCAATTATTTTCGAAATCTGTGCATAAATTTTCTCTAATCTTAACGTTAGGTTAAGCAATCTGAACGCCGGTTCATCTTGAAAGGGGTTGACCCGTTTGAGGCTCGCCCGTACTCCGGGCAGAGCATCGCGCGGAAAGGTGGACCCGGTTTTCCGCGCCGAGCGATGCCCTCATTTATGGAGGAAGCATCGGAGGGTTCCAAAAGTGCAAATTCACTTTTGGGTCCGGTGCTTTGGCACACGCGAGAGATTAAAGGCGCAAGGTTCATGAACGCTCCGGTCAACCCTAAGAAGCTCATCAAAGGCGCGACAGGCGATTGGGAGATCGTCATCGGCATGGAGATCCATGCCCAGGTGACGAGCCAGGCCAAGCTGTTCTCCGGCGCCTCGACGGCCTTCGGCGGCGATCCGAACAGCCACGTTTCCCTCGTGGACGCGGCCATGCCCGGCATGCTGCCCGTGATCAACGAGGAATGCGTGCGCCAGGCGATCCGAACGGGCCTTGGCCTCAAGGCCGAAATCAACTTGCGCAGCACCTTCGACCGCAAGAACTACTTCTATCCGGACCTGCCGCAGGGCTATCAGATCAGCCAGTACAAGAGCCCCATCGTGGGCGAGGGCGAGGTGATCGTGGACGTGCCGGAGACCGGCGAGACCATCACTGTGCGCATCGAGCGCCTGCATTTGGAGCAGGATGCCGGCAAGTCGATCCACGACCTGCACCCGACCTTGAGCTTCGTCGACCTCAACCGGTCGGGCGTGGCCCTGATGGAGATCGTCTCGAAGCCGGACCTGCGCTCGGCCGACGAGGCGCGCGCCTACGTGACCAAGCTGCGCACGATCCTGCGCTATCTGGGCACCTGCGACGGCGACATGGAGAAGGGCAACCTCCGCGCCGACGTGAACGTGTCCGTCCGCCGCCCGGGCGAGGAATTCGGCACGCGCTGCGAGATCAAGAACGTCAACTCCATCCGCTTCATTGGCCAGGCCATCGAGGTCGAGGCCCGGCGCCAGATCGCGATTCTTGAGGATGGCGGCGTGATCGAGCAGGAGACGCGCCTCTACGACCCGGGCCGGGGCGAGACGCGCTCCATGCGCTCCAAGGAAGAGGCGCACGACTACCGCTACTTCCCCGATCCGGACCTGCTGCCGCTCGAGTTCGACCAGGCCTATGTGGACGATCTCGCCCAGCACCTGCCGGAACTGCCGGACGAGAAGAAGGCCCGCTTCATGGCCGATTACGGCCTGCCGTCCTACGATGCCGGCGTGCTCGTGGCCGAGCGCGCCTCGGCCGATTTCTACGAAGAGGTGGCGAAGGGCCGCGACGGCAAGGCCGCGGCGAACTGGGTGATCAACGAGCTCTTCGGCCGCCTCAACAAGGAAGGCAAGGACATCACGGAATCGCCGGTCTCGGCCGCCCAGCTCGGCGCCATCATCGAGCTCATCGGCGAGAACGTGATCTCCGGCAAGATCGCCAAGGACCTGTTCGAGATCGTCTTCACGGAAGGCGGCGACCCGCGCGAGATCGTGGAAAAGCGCGGCATGAAGCAGGTGACCGACACCGGCGCCATCGAGAAGGCCGTGGACGAGATCATCGCGGCCAACCCGGACAAGGTGGAGCAGGCGAAGGCGAAGCCGACCCTGCTCGGCTGGTTCGTGGGCCAGACCATGAAGGCCACCGGCGGCAAGGCCAACCCGCAGGCCCTCAACGAGATCCTGAAGCAGAAGCTCGGGATCGAGTAGGGCCATTCGGCCGATCCCGGCGGATCAAGTCCGCCGGGCCTTTTGCAAGGCGCTCTCCGTGACCTCGCAGCCCAATCCCTTCGCTCCGCACTGGCTGATCCGCGACATCGTGATCAGCGCCCATAAGTCGGCTGTGGGGCCGGGCGGGCTGCTCTTCATCGGCGACTCCATCGTCGAGGGGTTCTACTGGAACCGCATCGGCCCGCTGCCCGTGCTCAATGCGGGTTTTTCCGGCATCTGGACCGAGGCCCTGGAACCGCGGGTGCCGCTGCTTCTCAATTCGGCGGAACCGAGCATTGCGGTGCTGCTCGTCGGCACGAACGATGCCAAGAAGGACTGCACCGAGAGTGCCCTCGATGACGTTGCAGTGCATTTCGAGCGGATTGTCGGGCATTTCGGCGACGCGCGGGTTCCCGTCGTGGTGCTGACCCCGCCGCCCATCGAGCCAGCCAGGCGCCTGACGGGCTTCTATTCTCCCGACGCCGTGGCGTCGTTGAGCCGCCGCATCCTGCAGATCGCCGAGGGTCGTGCGGCCGGCATCGTCGACCTGCAGAAAGCGTTCGCAGACGAGACCGGCGCGGCGAGGGAAGGGATGACGACCGACGGCATCCACCTGTCGGCGCAGGCTTATCGCCTGCTGCGTGACATGCTCGAAACGACGATCACTACAATAACGAAAGAGAGGGGCCATGACGGAAGCAGTCAGAACACTTGAAGGTCAGCCGATCATTCGGCCCGTCGTCGATGCGGACGCGCAGGATCTCTTCGGGCTCCTGTCGCTGTGCTACGCGGAATATCCGGGCTGCTTCGTCGACCCGCACGACGATCTGCCCGACCTGCGGACGCCCGGCTCATGTTATGCCGAGACCAACGGCGCGTTCTGGGCCGTGGAGGACGAGCGCGGACGGGTTTGCGCCTGCGTGGCTGTGGATTTTCCCGAGAAGGGCACGGCGGAGCTGCACCGGCTCTATGTGCGCTCCGACCGGCGCGGGCAGGGGCTCGGCGCCCTGCTCGTGCGCCAAGCCGAGGGTCATGCCCGCGCCAAGGGCGCGGAGCGGATGGTCCTGTGGTCGGACACGCGCTTCACGACGGCGCACGGGCTCTACAAGCGATGGGGCTACACGCAGGCGGACGGGCAGCGTCAGCTCACCGATATATCCAAGTCGGCGGAATATCGGTTCGAGAAAGGACTTTAGGATTTCAGTCTGGCAAAACCACCGAAGATCGGGTATTCTGATTTAGCGGCTGAGGGATCAGCCGCTTTTTCATCAACCTCAGCCGAAGGAGGCGTCACATGGCCGATATTCTTGCTCCATGCGCCCGCGCCGTAACCCTTCCATTCAATGAAGCTGCAGGTTTCGATGAAGCAGATTACGCTTTCCCTGGTCTGGCTGACCGTTCGCATTGATCTGATCCCGACCGTGCGCGAGCGCGGCCGGACATCCAGAAAATCCCTCGTTCACTCCGAACCGCAATCTTCCCTTCGTGCGAGGCTCAGTCCTCATCTGCTCAAGGACATTGGCGAGGATGTGAGCGGACGCGATTGACGATGATCGGAAATCCTTTGGAAGGACACGGAGCGACCGTGTCCTTCCGCCATCAACCTCGACGAGTGTCCGGTTGATCGGTCACGGGATCTCGTAGACGAGGAACTCGTCGTTGATGCCGCGCAATGCCGTCTTCTGCAGCGTCGGTTGCAGGCCCTGCCGCTCGATGATCTGCGAGGCTTCCGGGTTCTCGACCACGGAATCGGTTGCGAAGATCGCGCGCGAGACTGCAAGCCCCTGCACACGGGACGCGATGTTGACCGTCTGGCCGAAATAATCCTGCCGGTCGTTCAGCGTCACGGCGAGGCACGGCCCCTCGTGAATGCCGATCTTGAGCAGCAGGTCCTCGCTTCCGCGCTGCTCGTTGAGGCTGCGCATGGCCTCGCGCATGCGCAGGGCCGCCGAAATCGCGTGATCCGGCGTCGGGAACGTTGCCATCACGGCATCGCCGATGGTTTTGACCACCGCTCCGGCCTCGGCCGCGACGATCTCGTTCAGGACGCGGAAATGTTCGCGCACGAGATCGTAGGCGACGAGGTCGCCGACGCGCTCATAGAGCTCCGTCGAGCCTTTCAGGTCCGTGAACAGGAAGGTCAGGCTGGTGATCTTCAGGCGCTGGTCGATGTCGAGCGTGTCGGTGCGGTAGAGATCGCGGAAGGTCTGGTTCGTGAGCAGGCGTTTCGCGGTCAGGAACGGGCGCCGCCGTTGCAGCATGCAGTGCAGCTCGTTGCCGGCGACCCAGACGGCGGGCAGCACGCGCCGGTTCGTGCGGTTTTCCAGAGAGATCCGCAACGGTCCCGGCCGCATGACAAGGGTTTCGTTCTGCGGGTGGCTTTCGTTGAGGACGAGCGAGAGGCTCTGACGCTCGCGGGTGGGCTCGCCCTTCACGTCGATGAACTGGGCGGCATGCGTGACGGGCTCGATGATCATCACGAATTCCGCCGGAAGCTGCAGGGACAGAATCGCACGTTCGCCGGGCGGGAGCTCGACCGAATCGAGCACGACTTCATCGATCAACCTGGCGAAATCTGCTGGAAGGTCGACGCCCGAGCTCCAGAAGATCTGGCGCATGTATTCGTGCATCGGGAGGGTGTCGGGATCGTGCGCCGCGATCTTGCGCACCCGCGGGCTCACCGTGAACGTGACCTCCACCATCTCGTCGAGAGTGGGCTCGTATCCAGCGGCGCAGAGGGCACAGTTGTACTCGCTCTTGTTCACCGATTTCAGACTCATCCCGGACTCGAGCACCCCGCCGCATCCGGGGCAGAGCACGTTCCAGGACATCTCGAACAATCCGAGCCGCGCCGCATGGAGAAACGCAGCGATGACGCGGTCTTCATCGAGCCCGTTCTTCGCCGCGAAGGCGAGAACGTTGATGTGGTTCAGCTCGTGGTCGGGCGCCTCGCGGATCAAACGCTCGACGGCATCGACAACATCGGTATCGACATCGGTCGATTGTCGCAGGATCGCGAGGAATTTCTCGTCTTCACTCATGGTGCAGCCTTCCTGGAAGAGACGCCCGGGCCGTGACGAGCCTGAGCGCCCGGGCAGGCGCTTGCTCGTCCATCGGGGCTGCCAGGCGGTACATGTCATGATGGTACGCCTTGGCTACGAATCTTTATCCTGCAAGAGTATAGGCCCTTATTCCGGCAAATGTGAGGGCAGGCGGCGCCATCGCCGGACATTTCTGCGGTTCGAGCTCATTCCGGCGCGACGTCGTATTCCTCCGCATAACGATTGGCGACGCGCGTCTGCCACAGGCACAGAACCGGCGCGATGACGAGTTCGACGAGCAGCCCGCCGACCATGAAGAAGGACGGCAGCCCGGTGAGGACCAGGCCGATCAGGCGGCCCAACCCGCCGATGACCACGAGCAGGGTGAGCAGGCGGAAGCGGCCGGTCCTGATCTCGATCGAAGGCAGGGTGCTCCAGAAGCAGAGACCGATGCCGAGGAGCAGGCCGGACAAGAATCGGAAATGGCTTTCGGCCGAGATGCTGACCGCGTCGCCCGTGAGCGCCTGCCCGAACAGGACGCCATAAAGGCCGGTGGCAACGGGAATGGTGGCTACGATCGCCACGCTCTGCTGCAACAGTTTCCGCTCGCGTTCCATGCTGGCCATGGCATCCCCCATGGATGAGATTCTGCTCCTTTCCGTGCGCGAGACAATCGACTAGGGTCCGCCGGCCACAGAATTTTCACACGCGGGGGAGCGCATCATGCCGGCACGGTTCGAATTGCACGGATTTGCCTATTCGGGGCCGACCTACAAGGTGGCTCTCGCCCTGTCGCTCATGGGCGAGCCGTTTGACTACGTGCATATCAACATGGTGGAGGGTGAGCATAAGCAGCCTCCGCACCTGTCGCGGCAGCGCTTCGGCCAGGTGCCTCTGCTGGCCGACCGCAACAACGGTCGCCATCTGTGCCAGTCCGCCGCGATCCTCGAATATCTGGCCGATATGACGGGCCGGTTCGGCGGCGCCGATCTCGACGAGCGCCTGCGGGCGCGCGAGTGGATGTACTGGGATTTCGACCGTCTCGCGGCGCCGTTGTACAGGGCCCGCGTGGTCAAGGCCGGCTTCCGCCACGCGCCTCCCGAGGTGGTCGAGGACTGCATCCAGGCCGCCAGGAACGCGCTCGGTGTCCTGGAGAACCATCTTGCCGGCCGCGCGTGGCTGGTCGGGGAGGGCGTGACCATCGCCGATATCGACATCTATGGGGTGGTGGCCTTCGCCGGCGAAGCCGGCATTGCGCTTGCGGACTATCCCCAGCTCAGCGCGTGGACGAAGCGCATCGAGGCCCTGCCCGGCTACAAGGCGCGGACGGATCTTCTGCCCATGGCGTCGAGGGCCGCCGCATGAGCGTTCTCTCGATCCGCGAAGCGCAGGCAGGCGATCTCGAAGCCATCATCCGCCTGCATGAGGAGGATGAGCTCGGCTCGCATGGCGATGTCTGGTCGCCGGAGACGCAGCCCGCCTATGAGGCCGCTTTCGCGGGGATTCAGGAAAGCCCCGACAACCGGCTGTTCGTGGCCCTTGATGGCGACGAGGTCGTCGGCACGTTCCAGCTCACCTTCATCCCCAACCTCACCGGACGCGGCGCCATGCGTGTAAAGGTGGAGAGCGTGAAGGTGAAAGCGGCCCGGCGCTCAGGCGGCATCGGGGCGCAGATGATTGCCTTTGCCGAGGATTACGCTCGCAGGCAGGGGGCCAGAGCGATGGAGCTGACCTCCAACAAGACCCGCAAGGACGCCCACCGCTTCTACGAGCGCCTCGGTTTCGCCCGGAGCCACGAGGGTTTCAAGAAGAAGCTTTGATCGTCGGTCGACGCCAGCGTCGTAGGCGCCCCCGGACGTGATCCGGGGATCAATCCCGGCTATCTCGATCGGAAAAGCGGGGTGCTTTACCAGTCGGAATCACCGGCGCAGGGCCGGTGATGACAGGAGTAGCGTTTCAGAAGGGCCTCAGGCCTTCGTGCCGCCCTTGAGGCGCGCGTTGCACTCGCTCCAGAATTTCGGCCACTTGGCGTCCTTGGCGAGCTTGCCGCCGGCCTTGGCCTCCTTCCATTCGGCGCTGCACTTGGCCATGCGTTCGCGGGTGGCGAGTTGGGCGGCGGATGGGTCCTTCTTCGGCTTCATCTCCGTGGCAGCCTGAGCGGCGCCTGCCATGGACAGGGCCATCGCGGACGCGAGAGCTAAACTCACAATTCGGTTCATGATCGGATCCCCTACAGTTCTTGTCGGCGTTACCGGGTATCACACAATGAAATATTGAAACATGCAAGGGCCTGAGGCCAGCCATGCATGCTTTCCACGGAATTTCATTGCAGGCGCTGGTGCCAGTCCCGATCTTATGTCTTAACGTTCAGCACGGATCCGTGCGTTACGTAAGGAGAGGCAATCCATGGCGGCTGCCGCGCAGAAACCGATCGATCTCTATTACTGGCCGACCCCGAACGGATGGAAGATCACCATCATGCTCGAGGAATGCGGGCTGCCTTACGCGATCCACCCGGTCAATATCGGCAAGGGGGACCAGTTCGCGCCTGAGTTCCTGGCGATCTCGCCGAACAACAAGATGCCCGCCATCGTCGACCATGACGGGCCGGACGGCGAGCCGATCTCCGTGTTCGAATCCGGAGCCATCCTGCAATATCTCGGCCGCAAGACCGGCCGGTTCTACCCGCAGGACGAGCGCCGACGCGTCGAGGTCGATCAATGGCTGTTCTGGCAGATGGGCGGCTTCGGCCCCATGCTCGGCCAGACGCACCATTTCCGCATCTATGCGCCGGAAAAGGTGCCCTATGCCATCGAGCGCTACACCAACGAGACCAACCGCCTCTATGGCGTGCTCGACAAGCGCCTCGCGGATCGGGAGTTCGTGGCCGGCGAGTATTCCATCGCCGACATGGCCATTGCCCCCTGGGCAAAGCTATGGGAACGCCAGGGCCAGAACATCGACGAGTTCCCGCACGCCAAGCGCTGGCTGGCGACCGTGCTCGCTCGCCCGGCGGTCCAGCGCGGCATCGCGGTCAGCTCCGAGGACCGCGAGAAGACCGACCTGACCAATCCGAAGGTCCAGGCGGTGCTGTTCGGGCAAAGGGCGCGGTGAGGTCACTACCGTCCCCGCCCTTTCACTGGGAAATCCTGGGGTGAAGCCTTTCCGCATGGGCTGGCTTGTGAGGGCTACCCGATGCGGGGAAGCACGGTGCCTCGAGCAAGCGTCATCACCGGCCCAATGCCGGCCATGACGATCTAGGACGCGTCAATTCGCCTTTGTCCAAGTCTGCGAGCGGCAGATCAGGCCGCCCAGGACGCAGCCGGAGAGCTGGAGGGTGTTCGGGCTCATCACCTTGAGCTTACCCGTGTAGGTCTTGCCGTCCTGAGGGTTATAGAGCTGGCCGCTGTAGCCGTCGCCCTCCGGCTTGGCATCCCAGATCATGCGGACGCCGACGATGTTGCGGTCCCGCAGCTTCGGGTCCGAATTGTTCGTATCCTTCTCGTAGGTGGAGGACACGATCGTGCCGCAATAGGCGGCGCCGCATCTGGCGATCCGAACGCGGGTGTCGCCGCTCTGGGTGAGCCAGGTCCCGCTCGGATCGGCCGACTGAGCCTGAGCCGGGACGCTGAGCAGGGCAAGGCCGAAGGCGGCTAGGATCGCTGGTGTCATCGAGAACTCCCTCCACGCCGGTCTTCGCCGGACCGATTACCCGCAAGAGTAGAGGACCCGATTAAGCTTTCCAAGCGGGCAGGGGCAAAAGGCGCTTGAGGCTCAAGGGGCTCGTCGCTATAAGCGCCGCACCTCATCAATTCCCATTCCCAATCAAAGCGAGTTGTCATGGCCATCGAGCGCACCTTCTCCATCATCAAGCCCGACGCGACCGAGCGGAACCTCACCGGCGCCATCAATGCCGTCATCGAGAAGGCCGGCCTGCGCATCGTGGCGCAGAAGCGCATCCTCATGAGCCGTCGCGAGGCCGAGACCTTCTACGCGGTCCACAAGGAGCGCCCCTTCTTCGGCGAGCTCGTGGACTTCATGATCTCCGCCCCGGTGGTCGTTCAGGTTCTCGAGGGTGAGAACGCCGTTCTGCGCTACCGCGAGATCATGGGCGCCACCAACCCGGAGAGCGCTGCCGAGGGCACGATCCGCAAGCTCTACGCCAAGTCCATCGGCGAGAACTCGGTCCACGGCTCCGACAGCCTGGACAACGCCAAGATCGAGATCGCCCAGTTCTTCTCGGGCAACGAGATCGTCGGCTAAGCTTTCGCAGCATAGGTTTCATGTTCAGGCCGCCTTCGGGCGGCCTTTTCATTTCCTGGCTCTTCCCCCATCATGCGCCCACCATGAACCAAGCTCCCCGCATCGAACGCCGCGCCTCCGTCTGCCCGCACGACTGCCCCTCCGTGTGCTCCCTCGAGGTGGAGGTGATCGACGGGCGTTCCATCGGACGGGTCCATGGGGCGAAGAGCAACAGCTACACGGCCGGCGTGATCTGCGCCAAGGTGGCCCGCTACGCAGAGCGCATCCACAACCCGGACCGGCTTCTCCATCCGTTGAGGCGCACCGGCCCCAAAGGGTCGGGCCGGTTCGAGCGGATCTCCTGGGACGAGGCCCTCGACATCGTGGCCCAGAAATTCCTCGAGGCCGAGCGGGAATTCGGGTCGGAATCGGTCTGGCCCTATTACTATGCCGGCACCATGGGCCTCGTGATGCGCGACGGCATCAATCGCCTGCGCCATGCCAAGCGCTATTCCGGCCAGTTCTCGACCATCTGCACC
>DASZBB010000045.1:0-4919 GCA_035944695.1 Microvirga sp.
AGGCTCCAACGGGATACAGCGCAATGAAGACTACGACTTCGCTGAAGCCCGCCGAGGTCGAGAAGAAGTGGGTTGTGATCGACGCGAAGGGCCTCGTTGTGGGCCGTCTCGCGTCCGTCGTTGCCATGCGTCTGCGTGGCAAGCACAAGGCGAACTACACCCCCCACGTCGACTGCGGCGACAACGTCATCGTCATCAACGCCGACAAGGTGGTGTTCACCGGCCGCAAGCGCGAGCAGAAGGTGTACTATCACCACACCGGTTATCCGGGCGGCATCAAGGAGCGCACCGCCAAGTTCATTCTCGACGGCCGCTTCCCCGAGCGCGTGGTCGAGAAGGCTGTGGAGCGCATGCTCCCCCGCGGCCCGCTTTTCCGTCAGATCATGGGCAACCTGCGCGTCTATGGCGGCGCTGAGCATCCGCATACCGCTCAGCAGCCGGAAGTCCTGGACGTCGCGGCCCTCAACAGCAAGAACGTGAGGGCTTAAATCCATGGCGACCCTTCAGTCTCTCGCCGACCTGGGCCAGAACGCCCAGGCCGCCGCTCCGGAAGCTCCGAAGCACGTCCAGAAGCTCGATTCGCTTGGCCGCGCCTATGCCACCGGCAAGCGCAAGGACGCGGTTGCCCGCGTGTGGATCAAGCCCGGCTCCGGCAAGATTGTGATCAACGGCCGTTCGGTCGAGGTCTACTTCGCCCGTCCGGTGCTGCGCATGATCCTCGCTCAGCCGCTCCAGATCGCCCAGCGCGAAGGCCAGTACGACATCACCGTCAACGTTGACGGCGGCGGTCTCTCCGGCCAGGCCGGTGCGGTCCGTCACGGCCTCGCCAAGGCGCTGACCTACTACGAGCCGGAGCTTCGCGGCCCGCTCAAGAAGGAAGGCTTCCTGACCCGCGATCCGCGCGTCGTCGAGCGCAAGAAGTACGGCAAGAAGAAGGCCCGCCGCAGCTTCCAGTTCTCGAAGCGCTAAGGCCTCTTCAGGCAGGTTTTCGGAAAGGGCGGCCCTCGGGCCGCCCTTTCTGTTTGTCGATACGGCCGGGCTTGTTGACAGGCCGGGCCTTCGACCCCATAAAAGCCCCCATGAACCCAAGCTTCTGCAGCATCCGACGCCGAATGACCGCCGCCCCGGCGCGCACGCGATGACGGCTGCCTGAAAGCCCGACCGCAAGCCGCGCCGATGCGCGGCTTTTTTGTTTCTCCTGAACCCTATCGGCATTATCGGCTTTAAGCCTCATCGGCGGCCACAGGTGCATCGACCATGACGACCATGACCCAGAATTCGGTGGATCTCTCGCAGGGCACCAAGACAGTCTTCATCGACGGCGAGGCGGGCACGACCGGGCTCGGCATCCGCGAGCGCCTGAAGGACGTGTCTGGCGTCGCGATCCGGAGCATCGACCCGGAGCGGCGCAAGGATCCGGCGGCGAAGCGCGAGATCCTGGCCGAGGTCGATCTCGTGGTGCTCTGCCTGCACGACGATGCGGCGCGGGAGACGGTGGGCCTCGTCGACGGCCTGAGCGGCCGCAAGCCCCGGATCCTCGATGCGAGCACGGCACACCGGATCGCCCCAGGCTGGGTCTATGGCTTCGCCGAGCTCGATCCCGCGCAGCGGGCGGCGGTTGCCCGGGCTGACCGGGTGGCCAATCCCGGCTGCTACCCGACCGGCGCCATCGCGCTCATCCGGCCCCTGGTCGATGCGGGCCTGATCCCGGCCGACTACCCGGTCAGCGTGAACGCGGTGAGCGGCTACAGCGGCGGCGGGCGCTCGATGATCGAGGCTTACGAGGCCGGCACGGCCCCGGCCTTCGAGCTCTATGGTCTGGGCTTCGAGCACAAGCACGTGCCCGAGTTGCAGAAATATACCGGTCTCACCCGGCGGCCGATCTTCATTCCGTCGGTTGGCAATTTCCGGCAGGGCATGCTGGTGAGCGTGCCGCTGCACCTCGACCTCCTGCCCGGCCGGCCGAAGGCGGCGGACCTCGAGGCGGCGCTGCTGGAGCACTACCCGGGCAACGGCCTCGTCAGCGTGGTGCCGACAATTCGGGACGGCAAGAAGATCGAGCGGATCGAGCCGGAAGCCCTCAACGACACGGACCGGCTCGAGCTCTTCGTCTTCAAGCACGACAGCTACAATCACGCGGTCCTGGTGGCGCGCCTGGACAATCTCGGCAAGGGCGCATCCGGCGCGGCGGTGCAGAACATCCAGCTCATGCTGGGGCTGATTTGAACTCGATTCAGCCGGCATTCGATGACCGAGGCGTCGGGCCAGCATCTGTGGCAGCCATTGTCTCCTAGTGAGGTGGCTGTTCTCTTTGCCAACGCGACGATCCCTTGGTGGATCGCAGGAGGGTATGCCATTGAGCATGCGGTCGGGCATTCGATCAGGCCGCATGCCGATATTGACGTTCTCGTCCTGCGGCGAGATCAGCTGCAGATTCAGAACATCCTCGCAGGATGGGATTGTTGGGCGGCCGATCCACCAGGAACTCTTCGCCCGTGGCATGATGGCGAAGCCTTGCCCGCAGACGTTACGGACGTTTGGTGCCGCGATGAGCCGACCGGCGCCTGGCGGTTGCAAATCATGCTGGACGAGAGCTCGGACGGCCTATGGCTTTCGAGGCGCCATCGATCGGTAACGAGGCCCCTCTCTGAACTCGGTGTCTTCGACGGGGCGGGGGTCTGGTATTTGGCAGCCGAGGTTCAGCTCTTCTACAAAGCCAAAGCGCCCCGCTTGAAAGATGAAGCCGACTTTGTCGCTGCGCTTCCACACCTGAATGATCGGCAGAAGGAGTGGCTGCGAATCGCCATCCTGACCGCATACGGCGAGAACAATCCATGGCTGATGGCGCTTTGCGCCCATTCCGAAGAACGGTAAGTGCTCGAGCGAGCACTTACCGACCACGGGACTAATGCCCCTTCCAGCTCTTGCTGGTGTCCACCCCGTTCTCCTCGAAAGCGACGAAGCGCTGGCGCTGCTCGCCGAGGCCTTCGATCCCGAGGGTCACCACGTCGCCGGGCTTGAGGAACCGCGGCGGCTTCATGCCCATGCCGACGCCCGGCGGGGTGCCGGTGGTGATCACGTCGCCGGGCTCCAGGATCATGAAATGCGACACGTAGGAGACGATCTGCGCCACGTTGAAGATCATGGTCTTGGTCGAGCCGTTCTGCACACGCTCGCCGTTCACGTCGAGCCACATGGAGAGGTTCTGCACGTCGGCAATCTCGTCCTTGGTGACGAGCCAGGGGCCGAGAGGGCCGAAGGTCGGGCAGCCCTTGCCCTTGGTCCAGGTGCCGCCGCGCTCCAGCTGGTACTCGCGTTCCGAGACGTCGTTGCAGACGCAGTACCCGGCCACGAAGTCGTAGGCCTCGTTCGCCCCGATATAGGACGCGCGCTCGCCGATCACGATGGCGAGCTCCACCTCCCAGTCGGTCTTCTGGGACCCGCGCGGAATGATCACGTCGTCGTTGGGGCCGACGATGCAGGACGGGGCCTTGTTGAAGACGATCGGTTCCGCCGGAATGGCAGCCCCCGTCTCGGCCGCGTGGTCGGCATAGTTCAGCCCGATGGCGATGAAGTTGCGCACCTGACCGACGCAGGCGCCGAGGCGCTGGCCGGACGGGGCGACCGGGAGGGTGGCGGGATCCGTCTTGCGGATGCGGTCCAGGGTCTCGGACGACAGCGTGGCTCCGGTAATATCGGGCACGAGCCCGGAGAGGTCCCGGATCTGCCCGCTCGAATCGACCAGCCCCGGCTTCTCCCGTCCCGCGTCCCCAAATCTCACCAGCTTCATCAAGCGCTCCTCTCGTTAAGGCATCGGCATAATTGGCGCGAATGCGCCCCGCTACAATGCACGTTCTCACCGCAAATATGTTGCTGTTTTGCCACGAGCGCGGACAAAGTATGGAATTTCCACTCATCCGTCCGAGGTAGGTGGTTTCAAGATGAGAGCCGACTATACATCGGTTTACATATAAACCATCCAGACATACTTCCGCTCTATTGATATTCGTCAAAGCAAGCGAAAGCACAGTTAAGTAAGCTTGGGGCGGTTTTAGAAAACTTTAAGACACCGATCGAAGCTCAGGAAAGGATTGCGGCCAAATTTAAGCATTGGCACATTGCTCCCATGACGGGATTCTCCCGGAAAGAAATACCAAGGGCAGGAAAACTCCATGGGTCGTCTCTCTCGTTCTTTGTCGCTGGCTGCGGTGTCCCTCGCGGCTCTCATCGCTGCCCAGGGCGGTGCTCAGGCCGGAGCCTTCGCTCTCCGTGAGCAGAGCGCCACGGCCCAGGGCTACTCCTTCGCCGGCGCCGCATCGGGCTCGGGCTACCTGTCCTCCATGTTCTGGAACCCGGCCGTCATCACGATGATGCCCGGCTGGCAGAGCGAGTGGCATGCCTCGCTGATCATTCCGCGGGTCGACATCAACCCGCTCCCGTCCGTTCCCACCTTCGCCCTCGGCGGCTCGGGCGACATCGGCCAGGACGCCGTCGTTCCGGCCAGCTACAGCTCCTATCAGATCAACGACATGATCTGGGTCGGTCTGTCGACCAGCTCGCCCTACGGACTGGTCACGGATCCGCGCCAGAACTGGTCCGGCCAGCTTTATTCCCGCTCGTCCAAGATCTTCTCGCTCAACGTCAACCCGGTCATCGGCGTGAAGGTGAACGACTGGTTCTCCTTCGCCGTGGGACCGTCCCTGCAGTACTTCGACATCACCCTGAAGAGTGCGGTGCCGTTCCCCGGCGCTCCGGCCGCATCGGCCACGTTGCCCGGCGCTCCGAGCGCGATCCTCGACGGCGACGACATCGGTTTCGGCTTTACGGCGGGCGTGACGATCACCCCGTTCGCCGGCACGACCATCGGTGTCGGCTACCGTTCGCAGGTCGAGCATGAGCTCGAGGGCAACCTGTCGGCT
>DASZBB010000046.1:0-2800 GCA_035944695.1 Microvirga sp.
CAGACGAACGACGCCGCTCACCAGAATGCCGATCTGCTCGAGGGACCGGCGGCGCAGGCCCGTATTCGCCTGCAGCGTCGTGGCGAGCCGGCTCTGGCTGCGAAGCGACCCGCCGATGAACTCGTCGGCAAAAGCGATACCGAGGATCAGCAGGGAGATGACGATGGAAATGCCCACCGCCTGATCGACCACGAAGGACGCCAGGGCCACGTAGCCGCCCACCACGCTGCCGAGGATCACCGCAACCACGAACCAGCCGAGGCTGCGCAGCGGACCGCCGATATCGACCTCGGGCGCGACGTAAGGGCCGAGGCACGCCTCGTCCTGTGACTCGCGGGCCGCGAAGCGCCGCAGGAGTTCGGCAAAGACGAGGGCCTCCGCCAGGGCGAAGACTGCCCGGGTCATGACGGTGACCGGCAAGGCGGCGGCAATGGCCGTGTTGAAGGCCTCGATCACCTTGCCGACCACCATGACGGTGGCTAGGGTGACCGAGAAGCTCATGATCCGCGCGGCGGAGGCATCCCGAACCGGGATCAGCCGCCAGGAGGTATGCTCCGGTGCCAGGATCGCGTCGATCAGGGCGCGCACGAAGGCAATGAAGGCCAGGCCGCTCAGCAGGGCTTTGCCGACCTGCTCAAGCCGCGGCGGGACGATATCGACCGAATCGAAGGCCACCCAGACGATCCAGCTGCCGGCGATGGCCGGACCGGCCCCCAGGGCAAGCACGCCAAGGGCGGCCAGGAGGCGACTGCGTCGTGCGGGATCCGTGATGGCGGGATCGCGCCGGACGAGGCGCGGCGCGATGGAGCGACGTCCGGCATAAAGGGCAATGGCTGCGCCGATGGCCAGTCCGAGAAGGAGCAGGACGCCGAGCGAGGTGCTGCGCCGGAGCTGCTCCAAGGCGTCCCCCAGGACGATTCCCAGCGCCCGCAGCTCCCGCGGAACGGCCTGCACCACATCCATCCAGAGGCTCGGGCTGAAGAGGCCGTCGCTCTGCTCGAACAGGGCGCGGGTGAAGCCTGCGCGGCGCAGGTCGCCGATCTGCGTGTTCAGCTGTTCGGCCTGGACGAGCAGGGCGCGTCCGAGCCGCTGGGTCTCGTCGAGTTCCGCTACGGCGGCCTCGCGCTCGGCTCGGTCGCGGGCTACGTCGGCGCTCTCCTCGGGCTGCCCCTTGTCCGGCTTCGGTCCGAGCTGGCTCAGGCGCTGCTTGCTGGCCTCGAGCTTCGGGGTCTGTTCGTCGATGACGGTGCGAATTTCCGCGATAATCGGTTCGATCTGCACGCGGATATTCTGCAGGTCCGCGTCGGACATGGTCCGCCCCTGGATCGCCGCTTCCTTCTGATCGAGATCGGCCTTGAAGCCGTCGAGCCTGGCGCGGGCCGCCTTCGTTTCGGCCGAAACGGACGCGGGGGCCGCTGCTGACGGTGCGGGAGCCGGTGCGGCCTGGGGCTGAGACGAGGTCGGGCTTTGAGCCTGAGGCTGGGGATTGGGAGCGGTCTGAGCCTGCTGCGCATAGGGCGCGCCGCCAGCCGCAACGCTCAACACGATCGCAGCAGCCGCGAAGAGCCGCTTCATGCCCGTACTCGTCATTCAGTCTATCCTGTCGCATTCCCAGGAGTACCGAACCGGTCCGGTATTCCTGTTCTCAAAGAGCGCATGGTTCGCTGCGAAGACCGCCCCTTTTGCCGGACGATGCACCAGCGGGGCGGTTCTTTGCGAATCATTACGGCGAAAAGTCGCCGCCCGGCCCACGAAGCGCAACAAAAAAGCCGGGAGAGGCGACCGCCTCTCCCGGCTTCCCGAAGGGAAATCGCTATTGCTTCGGCGCTTCGTTGGCTGAAGGCTGGGCTCCAGGCGCCGGATAAGCCGGGTTGGCCGGGGACGTGCGGTCGGTCGGGTTGGCGTTCGAGGAGCCGGTTGTTGAACCCGTCACATTGGCCCGAGCCGCATCGGTTCCCGGGTCATTGGGAGACGTCGAGCCCGCCCAGATCAGGTAGCCGGAAACGGCAACGGCAAGGAGCAGGAGCGAACCGATCAGCACGCCCAGAACCGGGCGGCCGGACGCTCCCTGGCGGGCGCGATCATCAGGAATCTGTTGAGCCATCTCTAGCCTCTTTGAAAACTTTGGTTTGTCGGGCGAGCAGCAAGGCTCGGCGTTATCAGGGCAACGCGAGATACAAGAGCCGGTTCCTGACGGGCGCCTGCATTCGACAGGGCTCTGGATGATCCGGCCCCGGGATCCAATAATCCGTTTCTCCGTTGTTCGAGACGGGCCACCAATCACGGTCAGAGACGAGGGGCCAATGGTTCGAACGCGCTTCGGTGACGCGCGATGTCGCAGGCGGGATGCCTTCCCGCACGGCTCGCTTTCAGCCATGTTTTCGCCGTTTTCGAAACCCTTGGGTAATCTCTGATTCAAGGAGATGTCATGCAGGACAATCGCATCAGTCTGGACGGGACTTGGGAATTTTTGCACGTGGCCGACGACCGTCTGTCCGGCCCGGCGGAGGTTCGCCAGATCATGGTGCCGAGTCCCTGGCAGGCCCAGTTTGCGGATCTGCGCATGCGGGCGGGCATCGGCATCTATCGCCGGACGATCGAGATCGACGAAGCGTGGCTGCACGACAGCGTCTGGATCCGCTTCGGCGCCGTCTTCCACAACACCAAGGTTTTCATCAACGGCGAGGCCGTGGGCCACAACGAGGGCGGGTTCCTGCCGTTCTCGTTCGACGTGACCTCTTACCTCAAGCCGGGGGCGAACGAGATCAAGGTGCGCGTCGACAGCCCCACCGACAACCCG
>DASZBB010000047.1:0-9576 GCA_035944695.1 Microvirga sp.
CATCTCGCGGGTGATGTCGCAGCCGCCGATGAACTCGCCCTTCACGTAGAGCTGGGGAATGGTCGGCCAGTTGGAATATTCCTTGATGCCCTGGCGGATGGTCTCGTCCTCGAGCACGTTCACGCCCTTGTAGGGCACGCCGAGGTAGTTGAGGATCTGGACCACTTGGCCTGAGAACCCGCACATGGGGAATTGCGGCGTGCCCTTCATGAACAGCACGACGTCGTTGGACTTCACTTCGTTGTCGATGATCTGGTTGGCGTCAGCCATGGAGGTCTCCTGTTCCGCAGCGGTCAAGGCGCCGGGTTCGTGTCTCAATTGTCGGGTGCCACGGTCGTCAATGCAAGGGCATGAAGCACGCCACCCATGCGTCCTTGCAACGCTGCATAGACCATCTGGTGCTGCTGGACCCGCGACTTCCCCTTGAAGGCCGAGGAGGTGACGGTGGCGGCATAATGATCGCCGTCGCCGGCCAGATCCTTGATCTCGACCACCGCGTCGGGCAGCGCGGCTTTGATCAGGGTTTCGATTTCACGGGAATCCATCGGCATGGATCAAACTCCTCACGACTTGCCGGTCATGTAGTCCGGCAGCCAGGCTTCGTGCGCTGCCTTCAATTGCTTGACGGATATGGCCTGCCGGCCCGGCAGAATCAACGCGTCGCCCCCGGTGATCCCCAGCGTGACGGCCGGAATGCCGATGGCGCCGGCCTCGTAGAGGATGTCGGCGGCCACGTCCTCGTCGACGGCGATGAGGTAGCGGGCCTGGTCCTCGCCGAACAGGAAGGCGTGGAGGGGGAAACCATCGGGGTAGGCCGTGATCTCGGCGCCCACGTTGCCCGCCATGGCCATCTCGGCGAGAGCAAGCGCGATGCCGCCGTCCGAGACGTCATGGACGGTCTTCGCCTGGCCGGAGCGGATGAGCTGGCGCACGAAGTCGCCGTTGCGCTTCTCCTGAACGAGATCCACCGGCGGCGGAGCGCCTTCTTCGCGGCCGCAGACGTCCCGCAGGTAGATCGACTGGCCGAGCCAGCCTTGGGTCGCGCCGATGAGGATGATGGCCTCGCCCTCACGCTTGAAGGCGATGGAGGCGTTCACCGTCACGTCGTCGAGGAGGCCGACGCCGCCAATGGCCGGGGTCGGCAGGATGCCCTGGCCGTTGGTCTCGTTATAGAGCGAGACGTTGCCGGACACGACCGGGAAATCGAGCGCCTTGCAGGCCTCGCCGATGCCCCGGATGCAGCCCACGAACTGGCCCATGGATTCGGGCCGCTCGGGGCTGGCGAAGTTGAGGTTGTCGGTGATCGCCAGGGGCAGGCCGCCGACGGCCGTGATGTTGCGCCAGGCCTCGGCCACCGCCTGCTTGCCGCCCTCGAACGGGTCGGCCTCGCAGTAGCGTGGCGTCACGTCGGTGGTGAGCGCCAGGCCCTTTGGCCCGTCCTCGACGCGCACGATGGCGGCATCACCCCCCGGAGTCTGGACGGTGTTCCCGAGGATCAGATGGTCGTACTGCTCCCAGACCCAGCGCTTGGAGCACTGGTCCGGCGAGCCGACGAGCTTCAGGAGCGCTTCCGCCTCGGACATGGGGGCCTTTACGCTCTCGGGCGCGATCACCGGCTGCTTGGGGCTTTCCACCCATGGACGGTCATAGAGCGGGGCCTCGTCGCCCAGTTCCTTGATAGGCAGATCTGCCTTCACCTCGCCCTGGTGCTTGATCACGAAGCGCAGGGTGTCGGTGGTCTTGCCGATGACGGCGAAGTCCAGGCCCCATTTGTGGAAGATGGCCTCCGCCTCCTTCTCCATGCCGGGCTTGAGCACCATGAGCATGCGCTCCTGGCTCTCGGAGAGCATCATCTCGTAGGCGGTCATCCCCTCCTCGCGGCAGGGCACCTTGTCGAGGTCGAGCTCGATGCCGAGATTGCCCTTGGCGCCCATCTCGACGGCAGAGCTGGTGAGGCCGGCCGCGCCCATGTCCTGGATGGCGATCACCGCGCCGGACTTCATGAGTTCGAGGCAGGCCTCCAGCAGCAGCTTCTCGGCGAAGGGGTCGCCGACCTGCACGGTGGGGCGCTTCTCTTCCGATGCATCGTCGAACTCGGCGGACGCCATGGTGGCGCCGTGGATGCCGTCGCGGCCGGTCTTGGAGCCGAGATAGACGATCGGGTTCCCGACGCCGGTGGCCTTGGCGTAGAAGATCTCGTCGGTGCGGGCGAGGCCCACCGCCATGGCGTTGACCAGAATGTTGCCGTTGTAGCGCTTGTCGAAGCCCACGGAGCCGCCGACGGTCGGCACACCGAAGGAATTGCCGTAGCCGCCGATGCCCGCGACCACGCCCGAGACCAGGTGAGGGGTCTTGGGATGATCAGGCTCGCCGAAGCGCAGGAAGTTCAAGGACGCGATCGGGCGGGCGCCCATGGTGAACACGTCGCGCAGGATGCCGCCGACGCCCGTCGCCGCGCCCTGGTAGGGCTCGATGAAGGACGGGTGATTGTGGCTCTCCATCTTGAAGATGCAGGCCAGGCCGTCGCCGATATCGATGACGCCCGCGTTCTCGCCCGGTCCCTGGATGACCCAGGGAGCCTTCGTGGGCAGGCCGCGCAGATGGATGCGGGAGGATTTGTACGAGCAGTGCTCGTTCCACATGGCCGACACGATGCCGAGCTCCGTGATGGTCGGCTCGCGGCCGATCAGGTTCACGAAGCGCTCGTATTCGTCGGCTTTGAGCCCGTGCTCCTTGACCAGCTCCGGGGTGATGGCGACGTCGTTGCGGATCATCGGGGTCTCGTAATCTGGAGAAATCAGGCAGCGCGGGGGAAGGACGACACGAGGCTCTCGAACAGGCCGCGCCCGTCCGTGCCGCCCACGAGGTCCTCGATCAGGTTCTCCGGGTGGGGCATCATGCCGAGCACGTTGAGCTTGTCCGAATAGATGCCCGCGATCGCGTTCATGGAGCCGTTGCGGTTGGCGTCCTGGGTGATGTGGCCGTGGGCGTCGGAATAGCGGAACGCCACCAGGCCTTCGCCTTCGAGCCGCTTCAGGGTCTCCTCGTCGGCCGTGTAATTGCCCTCGCCGTGCGCCACGCAGACGTCGATGGCCTGACCCTTGGCATAAGCCCGCGTGAAGGCGGTGTCGTTGCGCTCGACCCGCAGGAACTGCCGGTGGCAGATGAATTTGAGGTTGGCGTTGCGCATCAGGATCCCGGGGAGAAGCCCGGATTCGCACAGGATCTGGAAGCCGTTGCAGATGCCGAGCACGAGGCCGCCCCGCGCCGCATGGGCGCGCACCGCGTCCATCACCGTCGCGCGACCGGCAATCGCCCCGCAGCGAAGATAATCACCGTAGGAGAAGCCCCCGGGCAGGACCACGAGGTCGGTGCCTTTGGGCAGCTCGGTTTCGGCATGCCAGACCTTCTCCACCTGGGAGCCGGCCGATTTGAGCGCCCGGAGCACATCGCCTTCGCGATTGGAGCCGGGGAAGACGACGACGGCGGATTTCATGGAAGCCTCACGCGATCTCGACGCGGTAATTCTCGATGACGGTGTTGGCGAGCAACTTCTCGCAGGCCGCCTTAAGCTGTGCTTCGGCCTGAGCCCTGTCGGTGGTGCCGAGCTCGATGTCGAAGACCTTGCCCTGGCGTACACCGTCGATTCCCTCGACGCCGAGCGACTTGAGGGCGCCCTCAATGGCCTTGCCTTGAGGGTCGAGAACGCCGTTCTTGAGGGTCACGGTGACACGCGCTTTCATGGGGGCCTCGGGCTGTTGAGATTTGGCCAAGGCCATAAAGAATTTACCCGCAGGAGACAACGGGCTCAGGAGCCTAATTCGCGGGCAGCGACGTCCTTGGCCGTTTCACGCACAACATCCGGCACTTCGCCGATCACCAGGACGACCTCGAGATCGCGCCCGGAGCGTTTTCCGAGCGCTGCCCCATAGGCCGGCTTCTTGCCCCCATCGGCCGGGGCAAGATCGATGGTGAAGCCGGGATAGGGGGCATCCCTGAGGCGCTCGACCGAGATCTGGGTCTTGACGGGCTTGTCCCGACCCGCGGGAGAGCGCAGGGCGCGGGCCAGACGCTCCGGGTCCTTCAGAAGGGCGTCGGTGATGTCCGCATCCTGGCCCGTCAGGCGGATGACGCCGACCATGAGGCTCGGGCCGCACTCGGGCGGGGCGCAGAAGGCCAAAGCGACGGGCTCGGCCCGGTCCTCGGCCAGCCATTTGCGCAGGGGCAGGGCGTCCCAGGGCCGGTCCGACGGGAGGCCCGCGACCTGACGGGGAATGTAGCCGCAGCTGGCGACGGACCCTGCGACGGCCAGGATCGGGAGGCTGAAACGCAACAGGTGGAAGGGCATGGGGCCAATTTATGCGCGAAACCGAGGGGAGGGGAATAGCCGCGCGGGCTAAAGAAAAGCCCGGCGCAGGGCCGGGCTCTTGCATCGATGAGGGGCAGGGGCCTCACTGCACGAGGCGCGGGCCGCCCGTGACCGGGTTCTCGTTCTCGGACAGGATGCCGAGACGGCGGGCGACCTCGGTGTAGGCCTCGACCAGTCCGCCCATGTCCCGGCGGAACCGGTCCTTGTCGAGTTTGTCCTTGGACTTGATGTCCCAGAGGCGGCACGAATCCGGGGAGATCTCGTCGGCCACGACGATGCGCATCATCTCGCCCTCCCAGAGGCGGCCCGTCTCCAGCTTGAAGTCGACGAGGCGGATGCCGACGCCGAGGAAGAGGCCGGACAGGAAGTCGTTGACCCGGATGGCCAGCGCCATGATGTCGTCGATCTCCTGGGGCGAGGCCCAGCCGAAAGCGGTGATGTGCTCCTCCGAGACCATCGGGTCGTTGAGAGCATCGTTCTTGTAATAGAATTCGATGATCGATCGGGGCAGCTGGGTGCCCTCCTCGATGCCGAGACGGGTGGCGAGCGAGCCGGCCGCCACGTTCCGCACCACCACCTCGAGGGGGATGATCTCCACCTCGCGAATCAGCTGCTCACGCATGTTCAGGCGGCGGATGAAATGGGTCGGGATGCCGATGTCGTTCAGATGCTGGAAGAGGTATTCCGAGATCCGGTTGTTGAGCACGCCCTTTCCGTCGATCACTTCATGCTTCTTGGCATTGAAGGCGGTCGCGTCATCCTTGAAGTGCTGGATGAGCGTTCCGGGTTCCGGGCCCTCATAGAGGACCTTCGCCTTGCCCTCATAGATGCGACGGCGACGATTCATAGGCGTGTACCGTGGTTTGAGAAAATCCATTTGCCGTGGCTCCTGGGGATGGTCATTTTAGATCCGCGGCTGGCGTGACGCGCGGCTTTTCACCGGCGCTCCGCTTGAGGGCAACCTATCCGATCCCTGGGGCAAGCACAACGCGGGGAGACAGGCTGCAATCATGCAACCTAGTGAAAGCATATGGGAAAGATGGGAAGCGTCTGGCCCCAGCGCGAGTGCGCCCTTATATCGCATAAGGAACGCCAGGGAGGACAATGCCGATGACCCTATTCAACGAGCGTGAGGATGCCTTCGAGAAGCAGTTCGCCCTCGATGAGGAACTCCGCTTCAAGGCGACCGCGCGCCGCAACAAGCTCCTGGGCTTCTGGGTGGCCGAGCGCTTGGGCAAGTCCGGCGCCGAGGCGGAAGCCTATGCCAAGAGCATCGTCCTGGCGGATTTCCATGAGCCCGGCGATGCGGATGTGATCCGGAAGGCCTATGACGATCTTAACGCTGCCGGCCAGCCGGTCGACGAGACCTCCCTCAAATCCAAGCTCGTCCAGCTGATGGCCCAGGCCGTCGAAGAGATCAAAGCTGGGCGGTAATGCTTTTCCAGCCGCTGCGGTTGCGGCGAGGCGCCTAAGAACGGTCAAACAACAGGGGCATCATGCCGATCCAACCAACCTTCCCTGAACGGCTGAAAGCCGGCTCCCCTCTTGTGACGGCCTGGTGCGGCCTGCCGGATCCCTCCGTGGCCGGGATCCTGGCCCGCGAGGCCTTCGATGCCGTCGTCCTCGATCTGCAGCACGGCTCCATCGACTTTGCCGCCGCGCTCCAGGCCGTGCCTTTGATCGCCGCTGCGGGAAAGCCGGCCCTGGTCCGCATTCCGGTGGGGGATTTCGCCTCCGCGTCGCGTTACCTCGACGCAGGAGTGACAGGCGTGATCGCTCCCATGATCAACACCATCGAGGAGGCAAGGCGCTTTGCCGGATTCATGAAATTTCCCCCCGTCGGCGAGCGCAGCTGGGGCGCGTACGGGGCGCTCTCCCTCTCGGGGATGGAGGCGGGCGAATATCTGCAGCGGGCCAACGACCTGACCGTCTCCTTCGCCATGGTGGAGACCCGCGAGGCTCTCGCCATCGTCGACGATATCCTGGCGGTGCCTGGAATCGACGGCATCTTCATCGGTCCCTCGGACCTGTCGATCGCCTTGTCCGGAGGAAATGGCCTCAATCCCACCGGCGCGGAGGTCGAGAAGGCCCTGGATCATGCCCTTTCCCGGGCCAAGGCTGCAGGCAAGGTCGCAGCCGTTTATGCCGCCTCGGGCGCCCGTGCGGCGGAACTGTCGGCCAAGGGCTTCCATATGGTGTCCATCGGCAATGACATTGCCATGCTCAGAGCCGGTGCCCATGCGGCCTTGGCGGCGGCGCGGGCCTAGATCCTCTCAGGGGAGGGGAGGCCGAATGCCTGAGCCAGAAACAGGCCGCCCTGCCTGAGCCCTTCCTCGTCGATTCCATGGCCGAGACCCACCGAGAGGTGCCATTGGCAAGGGATCTCCGCGGCGGCCAGGACGGCTTTCGAAACGAAGAACATCTCGACCGGGACCACATCGTCCCGGTCCCCGTGGACCAGCAGGATCGGCGGCTTCGACCGCGCGGCTGCCCTGAGGCTCTCAGGACCCTTGCCGTCCTCGACGACCACAAGGCCCGAATAGCCGATGATGGCCGCCGGGGCGTGCTCCCGGCGCAAGCCGACATGAAGCGCCATCATGGCACCCTGGCTGAAGCCGACGAGAGCAAGCTTCGAAGGGGGCAGGGAATAGCGGGCAAGCTCCTGGTTGAGGAAAGCGTCGAGTCCAGGAGCCGCATAGGCCACGCCGCGCCAGAATTCCCGCGGATCGCTCAGGGTCAGGGGAAACCATTCGCGCCCCATGGGCACGTTGCTGCAGTGATCAGGAGCGTGCGGGGCCGCGAAGGCGGCATCGGGGAGCCATTCGCGCCATTGAGCTCCAAGCTCGATCAGATCGTTCCCATCGGCGCCGAGGCCGTGAAGGAGAACGACGAGTTGCTTGGCCGTCCCGGATTTCGGAGCCAGGCGTGGGCCATCGATGAAGGCCGACATGGGAAAACCTTTCGGGATGAAAATGCGACGTGTCGGGATGGATGAGGCCATCTCCGTCAGGTGGGAGCGCCCTCCCGGGACTTGATCACGCGGTAATAGGCCCAAAGCATCTTGGCCGCGACACCCCGCCAGGGCCGCCAAGTCTCGGCCAGAGCGGTCAAGGTCTTGGCGTCCGGCCGCTGCTCCAGCCCATAGGCGATGCGGGCGGCCTCCTGCACGGCCAGATCCCCGCTCGGAAAGGCATCCGGATGTCCGAGACAGAAGAGCAGGTAGATGTCGGCGGTCCAGGGGCCGATCCCCTTCACCCGGGTGAGGAGAGCATGGGCCTCGTCGACCGGACGGTTGTGCAACGTGTCGAGGGGGAGCCTGCCTTCGATGATCTCCATCGCCAAGGCACGCAGGGTCCTGATCTTTCCGGCGGAGAGCCCGGCTCCCCGGAGGCCCTCGTCGGAGAGCCCGAGAAGGACGTCCGGTGTCGGAGGTTCGAGGATCTGCCGCAGGCGGCTCCAGATGGCCGTGGCGCTGGCGGTGGAAACCTGCTGGCCGACGACGATCCAGGCGAGGCCCTCGAAACCCGGCGGGCGCTTGCGCAATTGCGGCGTGACCCCGCTCGCGGCCAGCTTCGCCATCACGGGATCCGCCAGGGCCAGTTCGCTCAAGCCCCTCTTGAGAACCGCGTCCGTTTCGAGGAGGGTGACCATTCCTTCAGTTCCTTCAGGTCTCGCAGGCCCCCGTGACGAAGCCCGTCTTTCGATTCGCTCCAAGCCCCAACGGGCGGCTTCATCTGGGCCATGCCTATTCCGCCCTGCTCAACTCCGACTTCGCCCGCCGCTGCGGCGGCCGCTTCCTCCTGCGTATCGAGGATATCGATATCACACGTTGCCGGCCCGAATTCGAGGCTGCCATCTATGACGATCTCGCCTGGCTCGGTCTGAACTGGGAGAAGCCCGTGCGCCGGCAGTCGGAACACTTCGCCGATTACGGTGCGGCCTTTCGCAGGCTGAAGGAGAGGGGCGTCGTCTATCCTTGTTTCTGCACCCGCAGGGATATCGCGCAGACCATCGCCTGCCGGGAGGCGGAGAGCGCTCAGGATTGGCCTCGCGACCCGGACGGGGCGCCGCTCTATCCGGGCACCTGCCGGGCCATGGCTCCCGACGAGGTCGAAAGCCGTATCGCTGCCGGCGAGCCCCAAGCCTGGCGCCTTGATATGGCGGCCGTGCGAAAGCTCCTGCCGGGACCGCATAGTTTCCGGCGCCTCGACCGTGACGGCCGCGAGGAAGCCGTCACGGCGGACCCATGGCGCTGGGGAGATGCGGTGATCGTGCGCAAGGAAACGCCGACGAGCTATCATCTCGCCGTCGTGGTGGACGATGCCCTCCAGGGTGTCACCCACGTGGTCCGCGGCCAGGATCTCGAGGCCGCGACCGATCTCCACGTGCTGCTCCAAGCCCTGCTGGAGCTGCCGACGCCCGGTTATCACCACCATGGGCTCGTGCTCGATCCGGCGGGCGACAAGCTCGCCAAGAGCCGCCAGTCGCGAGCCCTGGCCGAGCTGCGCGCCGAGGGGGTGACGCCGCAGGCGATATGGCGGCAATGTGGGTTCGAACCTCAGCCCACGCCCAGCACATAGAGCCAGACGAGCGTCGTGCCCAAGGCGAGGAAGGTCGAGAGGGTGATGGCGCTCGAGGCGAGAGCCACGCCTTCCCCGTAGCGCTCGGCGAAGAGATAGGCGTTGATGCCGGAGGGACAGGAGGCGAAAAGCACCGCGACCCCGGCCCAGACCGGCGGCATGGCGAAGACCTGCGTGGCAAGGACCAGCACGATCAGGGGATGCAGCACGAGCTTGAGGAACGAGATCGCGGCCGGCAGCTTCCAGCCCGTCTGCAGGCCGTAACGGCGCAGGGCGATGCCCATGGAGATGAGGGCGCAGGGAACCGCCGCGCTCGCCAGAAGATCCATGACCTGCCAGGCCGGAGCCGGCACATATTGGGCGATGGGGCGGCAGGCGGAGCCCGCCAGGATCCCGACGACGATGGGGTGCGTGAAGAGGCGGCGCAGAACCACGACAGGCGAGGCCCGACGCCCCTCGGCCAAGATCGTCGCAAGGGTCATCGTGACCGGAAGGTGAACCGCGATCAGGAGAAAGAGAGGGACGGCGCCCTCGTCCCCATAGGCCTTGAGGATCATGGGGACGCCCACGAAGACCGTGTTCGCCTGACCGGCCGAGAAACCGGCGACGACCCCCGAGATGCCCTTG
>DASZBB010000048.1:0-17086 GCA_035944695.1 Microvirga sp.
CGGGGCTTTTGCGGACAATCCGGCAACAGCTAGATTCATAGAAACCGATCGCGCGCTAATGTGAGCGGCGGGCCATCCGACGGATCCGGTTATACTGGGGCTCCTTGAACATAGATAAAGACCCGTGTCAGTCTTTTAGTCCTCCCGTCGCTTCCCGTTGAGAACCGATTTCAGGCTCGGTGAAGCCGCTTCGACCGTTTGGGCTAACTCTTTTTCGCTATCCTACAAGGTTCTTATTCCTCTTCGTTCATATTGTTCTTTCTCCTGAAGATGGACATCATCATTAGAATAACTCTAGCCTTCGATCATGGGGGATGGTCGCAGCAATCGGCAAGGCTTTCTTCTGCAATTCTTGAAGACGACAAAAAGTTTATAACGGGCAAAGCTTCAACATCGAGAAATTGACTGAGCAACGATGGCGCTCGCTGCGCCATTCGGATGCGCACGCTCGATATAAGCTCATTGGGGGGAACTCATGAAAAAAGCGATCCGGGTGAGTATCGTGGACGATCAGCCCCTCTTTCAGGATGGCATCGCGCATACCCTCGATACGCAGTTGGATATCGAAGTCGTAGCGCAAGGAGCATCAAAAAAAGATGTAATGCTTATAGCTCAGGAATGCGCACCAGACCTGATCGTCATCGGCATGAGTGAGCCAGATGATGGGCTCGAAATCTTTGATGCCCTTGTGGCCGGTTACCCATTGATCAAGATACTGCTTCTCTCAGACATGTCCGATGAAGATCGGATCTGCGATGCCATCATGAGAGGGCTGCACGGCTATCTTCCAAAAAGCACGAGCGGCAGTGGACTGGTCGATGCAGTGCGAGCACTGGACCAAGGCATAGGCTGCATTTCACCGACTCTTGCGCTGAGGCTCTTAATGCACAAGCAGAGCGCCCCTGGCATGATCAAGCCAAGGGACCGCCTGGGTATCCTCACGCCGAGAGAGCGGCAAATCCTGTCGATGCTGGCTGGCGGCCTCAGCAACAGACAAATTGGAAACAAGCTCGACTTGAGCGAAGGCACGATCAAATACTACGTGACGAGCGTCATGCAGAAGATTCGCGTTCGCAATCGGGTCGAAGCCGCTCTATTCGCGCGGGCCCAGGGCGTCGTGTACCAGGACAGCAACGTGCGGTCTGGCATCGAGATCGATTGCGGGATTATCAGCGCCAGCGTGGCAGAGCGTCGACTGGAAGTTCAGCCGCAACATGGGCAATGAAACAGAACCTGGCTCGATGTAGCCGTTGCGCCTCGAGCGGCAGCCCGTGCAAACCGTCGCAAAGGCGCGATCAACCTCGCCTAAAACAAGCTCCCCTGCTCGTCCTCATCGCTGGAGAGCGGCTTCCTGGCTTTCGGCTTCTTCTCCCGCACCGGCGCAGGCTCCGGATGGTCCAACGGTTCCATCAGGCTGGGATCGTCGTTCTCGACCTTGTTCACGCGGCTGGAAACCGGCACCAGGTCGAGCCAGTCGTCGGGGCAGGGGCGCACAAGGCTCATCACGTCGGCGCGCTCGTCGCGCACGTCGAGCCACGCGGCAATGTCGTCGTCGGAGAGGATCACGGGCATGCGGTCGTGCACGGCCGAGAGCGTGCCGTTGGCATCGGTCGTCACGACGGCGGCCGTGTCGATCTCGGCTCCGTCCGGGCTCATGTAGGTTTCCCACAAGCCCGCCATCGGCATGGGCTTGCGGCTGCGCGGGCGGATCAGGAACGGTGTCTTCTCCCGTCCCTCGCGCCGCCATTCATAGAACCCGTCGGCGAGGAAGATGCAGCGCCGGCGCTTCAGGGCCGCCTTGAAGGTCGGCTTCGTCTCCAGCGTCTCGCCGCGTGCGTTGATGACAAGGGGGAAATCCTTCGGATCCTTCACCCAGGACGGCAGGAAGCCCCAGCGCACCAGCATGAAATGCCGCTCGCCCCGATCTTCCAGCACGACCGGGACGGGCTGCGTGGGGGCCACGTTGTAGCGCGGAGGAAAGTTCGGCTGCTCCGTATAGCCGAAGAAGTCCCGATAGGTCTCGGGAGGGAGCGTGATTGCATAGCGCCCGCACATGACACTCTCCTAGAGCCACCGCTTCCAGCGAAAGAAGAGATAGGGCAGCACAGCCGCGAGCACCATCAGGGTGATCGCCCAGGGATAGCCGAACTCCCATTCGAGTTCCGGCATGATCTTGAAGTTCATGCCGTAGAGCGACGAGACCAGGGTCGGCGGCAGGAAGATCACCGACATGACCGAGAAGATCTTGATGATGTCGTTCTGCTCCATGGTGACGAAGCCGAGCGTGGCATCGAGCAGGAACTGGACCTTGCTGGAGAGGAAGGTCGCGTGCTCCTCGATGGACTGGACGTCACGAAGCGCCGTGCGCCACTCGGATTGATAGCCTGCCGTCTTCTGCGGCCGCGGCATGCTGGCGGAGAGGAACAGCAGCATGCGCTCCACCGACACCATGCTCTCGCGCACGTTGGAGATGATGTCGCCCTTGCGGCCGATGGATCTCAGGGCAAAGCGGTAGGAGGCCGCCCTGCGCGCACCCTGCTTCTCGTTGTCGAAGATCGCCTGCGACAGGCGATCGATGCGTGAGCCGACGGCTCCGAGGATCTCGGCTGCGCGATCGATGATGGTTTCGAGCAAGCCGTCGAGCACGGCCTCGGGCTGGTGCCGGCATCCGCCGGGCTTCACGGCGCGCGCCATGAACATGCTGAAGGAACGCGGCTCCCCGTAGCGCACGGTCACCAGTGCCTTCTCCGTCAGGATGAAGGACACGTCAATCAGCTTCGGACTGTCCGTGTCGGAGCTGCACAGGACGCGCGCAGTCATGTAGCGGGCATTGTTCTCGTGATAGAGGATCTCGGAGGGTTCGATGTCAGCCATTTCCTCCCGGGTCGGGATCTCGATGTTGAGATGAGCCTCGACGAGCCTGTCCTCTTCCCTGCTCGGATCGATCAGGTCGATCCACAGGGCATCCTGGGGAATCGGCTCGCCCGGCGGCAGAACCTCGCGGTCGAGGGACTCGCCCATCGGTCCCCTGGCCTGCGCCGGCTTGTGGATCACAATCATACGCGCTCTCGCCCCTTGGAAGTCATATCATTTCAGACCGATGCAGATCTTGTAATCCCACACGCCCTCCATGTCATTCCTAACCCGGCACTGCGGAAGGAAAGAGAATCCACGCCCGAGCGCAACGCCATGTCCCTGACCAACCTAGGGCCGAGGACAACATCCGCCACGTCATCACCGGCCTCGTGCCGGTGATCCCGCTTCAGAGAGGCGCGGCGCTCTTCCAATCGAGACGGCCGGGACAAGCCCGGCCATGACGTGAGAGATGTCGTTCCCGGCCGAAGTGAAGCCTATCCGCTTAACGCGACGATGACAGAGGCGGCGTGTCGTCGGGCACGAAGAAATCAGGCGCGAGCGGCTGGGACGGATCGACCCGGTACTTCTCGAAGTCGGTCACGCCCTCGCCCGCCAGGAAGACGTCGTCGATGAGGAAGTGGCCCGAGAAGCTCCTGGAGGGCATGTGGAAGACCGCATAGGCCGCATCGGCCAGGATCTCGGGCGTGCGGCTTGCCTGCACGAGGGCATCGCCGCCGAGCAGGTTCCGGACCGCGCTCGTGGCGATGGTCGTGCGCGGCCAGAGCGCGTTGACGGCAATCCCCCTGCCGCGCAATTCCCCGGCCAGTCCCAGGACGCACAGGCTCATGCCGTATTTCGCGATGCTATAGGCCAGATGCGGCGCAAACCACTTCTCGCTCATGTCGAGCGGCGGCGAGAGCATGAGGATGTGCGGGTTCTCGGCCTTTTCCAGATGCGGGATGGCGTATTTGGAGACCATGTAGGTGCCGCGCGTGTTGATCTGGTACATCAGATCGAAGCGTTTCATGTCGGTCTGCGGCGTCGGCGTGAGGCTGATGGCGCTCGCGTTGTTCACCACGATGTCGAGGCCGCCGAAGGTCGCGACCGTTTGGTCGATCGCGCCCTTCACCGCCTCCTCGTCGCGCACGTCCACCATGAGCGGCAGGGCCTTTCCGCCCGCCGCCTCGATCTCTTCCGCGGCCGTGTAGATGGTGCCGGGAAGCTTCGGATGCGGCTCGGCGGTCTTGGCCGCAATGACCACGTTCGCGCCGTCCTTCGCGGCACGAAGCCCGATGGCAAGTCCGATGCCCCGCGAGGCGCCGGTGATGAAGAGGGTTTTTCCGTTGAGACTCATCGGATCAGCTCGCCAGCGCCAGGGTTGCATCCTGCAGGAATCCTGCGCCGCTCAAGACCGTATCCTCGAGGCCCTTGGCTCCGACGGCGATGTTCTCGGCGAAGAAGCGGCAGAGCGCGATGCGGCCTGCATGGGCCGGATCCCCGTCTCCGGCGGACACCTGCGCCTGGGCCGCGAGCGCCATTTCGGCGAGAGCCGCGCCGCCCTGCGCCAACGCGAAGAGCCGCAGATACGGCGTCGCGCCGGCGAGCGCCTCGCCCTGCGCGTTGGACGAGACCGCCTTGAGGAGATAGCTCGTGGCCCGATCCAGGCTTTCGATGGCGTCGCGCAGGCGGGGAGCGGTCGCCCCGAAGGCGGGCGTCGCCTCCTTCAGAAGCCGCGCCACGGTGGCGCGCATGGAGGCGATCTGCGCCCGCACCGTCTCGCCGCCGGAGAGCGGCAGCTTGCGCGTGACGAGGTCGATGGCCTGGATGCCGTTGGTGCCTTCGTAGATCGGCGCGATGCGCGCGTCGCGGAAATGCTGCGCGGCGCCCGTCTCCTCGATGAAGCCCATGCCGCCGTGAACCTGCACGCCGATGGAGGCCACCTCCATGCCGATATCGGTCGAGAAGGCCTTCGCCACCGGCGTGAGCAGGGAGGCGCGCTCGTTCGCCTTCTTGCGGCGCATGGGGTCCTCCTCGAGATGCGCTCGGTCGATGGCTGCCGCCGTCATGTAGCAGATCGCCCGCGCGGCAGCGGTGAGTGCCTTCATGGTGAGCAGGTTGCGCTGCACGTCTGGATGCACGGCGATCGGGCTCATGCCCTCCGCCGCCCCGATGGCGCGGCCCTGCCGGCGCTCGTTGGCGTAAGAGAGCGCCTGCTGATAGGCGCGCTCGGCTATCGCCACGCCCTGCAGGCCGACCGCCAGGCGGGCGTTGTTCATCATCGTGAACATGCAGTTCAGGCCGCGATTCTCCTCGCCGACGAGCCATCCGAGGGCGCCGCCGTTGTCGCCGAAGATCATCGTGCAGGTGGGCGAGGCATGGATGCCGAGCTTGTGCTCGATGGAATGGCAGCGCACATCGTTGCGTGCGCCGTCGGGTAGAAATTTCGGCACCAGGAAGAGCGAGATGCCCCGCGTGCCGGCCGGCGCATCGGGCAGGCGCGCGAGCACGAGATGGACGATGTTGTCGGTGAGATCGTGCTCGCCGTAGGTGATGAATATCTTCTGGCCCGTGATGCGATAGGTGCCGTCGCCCGCCGGCTCGGCCCGGGAGCGCAGGGCCCCGAGATCGGAGCCCGCCTGCGGCTCCGTGAGATTCATGGTCGCGGTCCATTCGCCGGAGACGAGCTTGTCGAGATACCGGCTCTTCAGATCGTCGGACGCGTGCTGGACCAGTGCCTCGATGGCCCCCATGGTGAGCACGGGACCGATGCCGAAGGCCATGGAGGCGGCGTTCCACATCTCGACGCAGGCCGAGTTGAGCAGGGTCGGCAGGCCCTGCCCGCCATATTCCACCGGACCCGGCAGCGCATTCCACCCAGCTTCCGTCCAGGCCTTGTAAGCCTGCTTCCAGCCGGGGGCGGTGGTCACGGCTCCGTCCCTGAAGGTCGAGCCGTGCCGGTCGCCCTCCCGATTGAGGGGCGCGATCACATCGTTGGCGAAGCGGCCCGCCTCCTCCAGGATGGTCTCGGCCAGATCGGCGGAGAGGTCGCCGTAGACGCCGTCGGCCACAGCCCTGTCGAGGCCCGCCACATGCCGCATGGTGAAGACGATGTCCAGAACTGGCGCGCGGTAGGTCATCAACGTTTCCTCTCGAGTGACGGGGCTTTACATGTTGACGCGAGTTCTCGCGCCGTTAAACCCGCCCGGCAAGGGCAAATTCCCCGCGGGCAAAGGATAGTTTAGACGTGAACGATCTCGGGTCAATGCGCCAAACGGAGCGGCTCGCGGCCGATACGCCGGGTCTGGCCCGGGCGGCGGCCATCCTGCGGCGCGGCGGCCTCGTGGCCTTCCCGACGGAAACTGTCTACGGCCTCGGGGCCGACGCGACGAATGCGGAGGCGGTGGCGGGCATCTATGCCGCCAAGGAGCGCCCGAGCTTCAATCCTCTGATTTCCCACCTGGAAAGCTTCGAGTCGGCGCAGGTTCAGGGCGTCTTCGACGAGATCGCCCGGCGCCTGGCGGAGGCCTTCTGGCCCGGCCCGCTGACCCTGGTGGTGCCGATCGCCCCCACCTGCACCATCTCGGACCTCGCCCGCGCCGGCCTCGACAGTGTCGGCCTGCGCGTTCCGGCCCATCCCCTCGCCCATGCGCTTCTGGAGCAGACAGGCCGCCCGGTGGCCGCCCCTTCGGCCAACCGCTCGGGCCGCGTGAGCCCGACCGATGCCGACCATGTGCTGGGCGATCTCGACGGTCGGATCGATGCGGTGCTCGACGGAGGTGCGTCCCAGGTCGGTGTCGAATCGACCATCGTGTCGTGCCTGGGCGGCGTGCCGCGCCTGCTCCGGCCGGGCGGCGTGCCGCGGGAGGCCATCGAAGGGCTGATCGGCAGGAAGCTCGAAGGTGGACCCGAGGGCGGCAAGAGCCCGCTCGCGCCGGGCATGCTGGCCTCCCATTACGCGCCGCGGGCGCGGGTGCGCCTGAATGCGACAAGCGTTCAGCCGGGCGAGGCCGCGCTGCTGTTCGGCCCCGAGGCGCCCCGTGGCATCGAGACCGCGCAGGCCAGCCTGAATCTCAGCAAAAACGGCGACCTCGTGGAGGCCGCCGCTTATCTGTTTTCCCATCTCAGGCAACTCGACGCGTCGGGCGCGGCGACCATCGCGGTGAGCCCTGTTCCGGAGACCGGCCTGGGCGAAGCCATCAACGACCGCCTGAGGCGCGCCGCAGCGGAGCGGTGATCCGCTCCGCCACGTTTTTGTTGCTTACTTCGCTGCGAGTTTCGCAGCGATCTGGGCCACGTGCCGGCCCTGGAAGCGAGCGCCGTCGAGATCGATCTCGGTCGGCTGGCGCGAGCCGTCGCCGGCAGCGATCGTGGAAGCACCGTAGGGCGAGCCGCCGCGGATCTGGTCGACGCCCATCTGACCCTGGAAGGAGTAAGGCAGGCCGACCACCACCATGCCGTGGTGCAGCAGCACCGGCAGCGTGGTGAGGATCGTGGCTTCCTGGCCACCGTGCTGGGTGGCGGTCGACGTAAAGACCGAGCCGACCTTGCCGATCAGCTTGCCCTGCGCCCAGAGGCCGCCGGTCTGATCGAGGAAGTTCTTCATCTGCGCCGTCATGGTGCCGTAGCGGGTCGGCGTGCCGAAGATGATGGCGTCGTACTCGGGCAGCTCCTCGACGGTGGCGATGGGAGCCTTCTGGTCGGTCTTGTAATGGGCGGCCTGTGCCACTTCGGCCGGGACGAGTTCCGGCACGCGCTTCACCACGACCTCGGCGCCGGCTTCGCGAGCACCTTCGGCGGCAGCATAGGCCATCTGCTCGATGTGACCCCAGGACGAATAATACAGAACCAGAACCTTGGTCATGTGAACTCCAATTGGTTGGAACGAGGCGCAGTGCGTCTGGCCCCCGCCCCGTCTTGCCGTGGACTGGGAGTGCGTCGCCTGCTGTTGTTGGACGGGTTGGAGGATAAGCTTTCCCTGCTGCAAAACCAGTGTTAGATTTGCAGGGTCTCTCTTGCGCGAATGCAAAAGCAATGACCAAACAGCAGCATCTCGACTGGGACGATTTCAGGCTCGTGAAGATCATCGCCGAGGCCAACGGCCTGGCCGGTGCCGCCGAGCGGCTTGGGGTCAACCACTCGACGGTTTTCCGCAGGCTCGGCCAGATGGAAGACAATCTCGGGGTCAAGCTCTTCGAGCGCCACCGGACGGGCTATGTCCTCACGCCCGCCGGGGAAGAGATGTCGGCACTCGCCGAGCAGATGGACGAGAACGTCACCGCCTTCACGCGCAAGCTCGCCGGGCAGGCCGTCGCTCCCACCGGAGAGCTGCGGGTCACGACCAACGATACGCTGCTCGTGCACCTTTTGACCCCGATCTTCGCCCGCTTCATCACGGCCTGCCCCGAGATGCGGCTCGACGTGGTGCTCGCCAATCAGGCGCTCAACCTATCGAAGCGCGACGCGGACGTGGCGATCCGCGCGACCGACGACCCGCCGGAAACCCTCGTCGGACGCCGGGTGGCGACGATCGCCTGGGCGGTCTACGGGCGCGTGGCGGATTTCCCCGATGTCTCGGGCCCCGGTGATGTCAGCCTCACCGACCTGTTCGACCATCACTGGGTTGCGCTCGGCGACAACCTGGCGGCCATGAAGGTTGCTCGCTTCGTGCGCGAGCACGTGACGCCGGAAAACATCGTCTACAAGGTCAACACGGTGCTCGGTCTCTCCGAGGCGGTTCAGGCCGGGACCGGCATCGGTCCCTTGCCCTGCTTCATCGCGGATTCGAACCCCGATCTCGTCCGGCTTTCGGACATCAATCCGGATTTCTCGGCGGGCCTGTGGCTCCTGACCCATCCGGACCTGCGCCAATCGGCCCGCGTGCGCGCCTTCATGGATTTCATGGCGGCCGAGATCACCAAGCAGAAGCGATGGATCGAGGGCGCCGGGAAGAAGGCTGTGGCTCCCGCACCGGTGGCTTAAGCGATCTCCACCACAACCCTGCCCTTGATCTTGCCTTCGACGATCTTCCTGCCCGCCTCCAGCACCTGATCGAGCGGGATCGTCGAAGTCATGGCCGAGAGTGTCCCTTGGTCGAGCTCGCTGGCGATCCGGTTCCAGGCCTCCACCCGCAGGGCCTTCGGAGCCATCACGGAATCGACCCCGAGCAATGCCACGTTGCGCAGGATGAAGGGCGCGACCGTCGCCGGTAGATCCATTCCGCCGGCGAGGCCGCAGGCCGCGATCGCGCCGCCGTACTTCGTCGTGGACAGGACGTTGGCGAGCGTCGTGGAGCCGACCGTGTCGACCCCTGCGGCCCAACGCTCCTTCCCGAGCGGCCGCCCGGGACCGGCGAGTTCGCTGCGGTCGAGGATTTCGGCTGCTCCGAGACCTTTCAGGTAATCGGCTTCCTCGGGTCGCCCCGTCGAGGCGATCACATGCCATCCGGCCTTGGCGAGGAGCGCCACGGTGACCGAACCGACGCCGCCGACGGCACCCGTGACAATGGCGGGGCCGCGATCCGGACGAAGCCCATGCCGCTCCAGGGCCATGAGGCAAAGCATCGCCGTGTAGCCCGCCGTGCCGACGGCCATGGCCTGAAGCGGCGAGAGCCCTTGCGGCAGAGGGATCAGCCAGTCGCCTTTGACGCGCACCTTTTCCGCGTAGGCGCCGAGATGGGTCTCCCCCAGCCCCCACCCGTTGAGCACCACCGCATCGCCGGGCTTGAAATCCGGATGCGAGGAGGCTTCCACCGTGCCTGCGAGATCGACGCCGGGAATCATCGGAAAGCGGCGCACCACCGGCGCCTTGCCGGTGATCGCGAGGCCGTCCTTGTAGTTCAGCGTCGAGTGCGACACGCGCACCGTCACATCGCCGTCCATGAGATCCGCCTCGTCGAACGCGCGGATCTCGACGGACTGACCAGTTTCATTCCTATCGATGACGACGGCCTTGAACGTGCTCATGCCGATTCCTCCCAGGCCCATTTGTGGCGCGGTGCAGGATCAGGGCAAGCCGTCCGGGCTTAGTCCTTCGCAGCAGACAGTGCCTATTCCGCAGGCTGCAGGGCAGGCTCGCGTACGACCGGCTGCTCCTTGATCGGCAGGTTGATCAGGGCGGAGGCGAGGCCCAGCAGAACCGAGAGCCACCAGACCATGCTGTAGTTGCCGTTGATCTCGTACAGCAGCCCGCCGAGCCACACGCCGAGGAAGCCGCCGACCTGGTGCGAGAAGAATGCGAAGCCGTAGAGCATGGCCATGTAGCGGGTGCCGAACATCAGCATCACGAGGGACGATGTAGGCGGCACGGTGGAAAGCCAGAGCAGGCCGATGGAGATGCCGAACAGGATCGACGTCACGGGCGTGGCCGGGATTAGGATGAAGGCGGCGATCGCCACCGAGCGTCCGAGATAGATCCAGGCGAGCAGCCAGCGCTTCGACATGCGGGTGGAGAGCCAGCCCGAGCCCAGGGAGCCGACTGCGTTGGCCAGCCCGATGACCGCCAGCGTCCATCCGCCGACGGCCGCCGAGAGGCCCGCATCCTTCAGGTAGGCCGGCAGGTGCACGGTGATGAAGGCGAGCTGGAAGCCGCAGGTGAAGAAGCCGAGCACCAGCAGAACATAGGAGCGATGCTGGAAAGCCTCCGTCAGCGCTTGGCGGATCGACTGGTTCGGCACCACGGCCGCTCCGGCCTGGGCGGCATCGCCGGTCGGCCGGGTGGCGAGCGCGATGGCAAGCGGCATGACCAGGAGGACGCTCGCGGCGAAGACCAGCAGCGCCTGCTGCCATCCGAAGGCATCGATCAGCACGTTGCCGATGGGCGGGAACAGGAACTGGCCGAAGGAACCCGCCGCCGTGCCGGCGCCGAAGGCCATGGGCCGCCATTGCTCCGGCAGGAGCTTGCCGAAGGCGCCGAGCACCAGATTGAACGAGCAGCCGGACAGGCCGAAGCCGATGAGCACACCGGCGCCGAGATGCAGCATGCCGGGCGTGGTGGCATAGGCCATGAGGACGAGGCCGAGGGCATAGAGAAGCGCGCCGGCACAGAGCACCCGGAAGGCCCCGAAACGATCCGCCACCGCGCCGGCGAATGGCTGGCCCACGCCCCAGAGCAGGTTCTGGATCGCGATGGCGAAGCCGAAGGTATCCCGGCCCCAGCCATATTCCGTGATCATGGGCAGCTGGAACAGGCCGGAGGATGCCCGCGGGCCGAAGGTGATCAGGGCGATCAGGCAGCCGGCGACGACGATGAGTTCCGGCGAGACGCGGGATCGAGCGGGAGAAGCGGACATGCTCACGGCCCTTCAGGGAAGCAGGGGTGCGCAGACTAGCCCAAGTCGCCCATCGGCAACATTGAAAGTTTGTAGGCTTTGGCATGACGCTTTGTGATGGGTGCGGTGGGAGGCACGGACCTGCCCATTCCTCCGCCGGTGCCGCTCCTAAACCACGAAGACGTCCTGGAATCCGATCTTCAGCTTCTTGTCGAGGGTTGCGATCTTCACGGCGGCGGCGGCACCGGTGCCGTCCGAATCGTAGGAGAGCGCACCGGTCCTCTTGTCGTAGATGATCCGATCTTCCCGATCCTGCGCCTTCGCGGCCCTGACGAACATGTCGGCCTTGAGAATCGCGGGCTTCGACGCGCTGCCGGAACCCAGTTCGGTGAAGATCTTGTTGTCGAGCCGGATCGAATCGTCCGTCGCTTTGAAATCCTCGAGCCGGTCGACGTTCCTGCTCCTGTCGGCTTTGCTCTCGAACACGAAGACGTCCTGGCCCACGCCACCGGAAAGCCTGTCGTTGCCGGATCCTCCGTGAAGGGTGTCATTGCCGGCACCTCCAAGGAGGGTATCGGCACCGCCCCCGCCGCGCAGCAGGTTCTCGGCGGCATTTCCCTGGAGCGTGTCGTCGAATCGTCCGCCGATGGCATTCTCGATCGTCACGCCGTTTGAGATCGTGTACCCGCCGGCGACCCCTTTCTCGCGGGAGACGAAACCGCCCGCATGGGGATCGCCCTGCAGCAGGGTGGCGGCGCGAAGATCGATGACGACGCCGGCAGACGCCTGAGCGGCGGTGATCGTGTCCCGCCCCCCTGCGTCCAGAGGCAGAACCATCCCCGCTCATCGACCTTCGGGTTCCAGGTCGGCAGCGTGTAGACATCGCTCCCGCGGCCCGCTTCCGTATTCTTGCCGTAGAGAGCCTGCAGCGCCGCGATGTCGAAGGCCCCGAGCCCGGCCTGGTTGCCGTAGGACAGATCGTATCCCGCCTCAGTCCAGCCGGGATTGTAGGACATGACCGTCCAGATGCCCTGGTTCAAACCATTGGGACCGATCGCGAAGGGGTCCGTGACGCCTGGGAAATTCGTAGCGTCCCCGGATGTGCCGCCATCGTGCGGATGCGCCAAGCCCATGCCGTGACCGAGTTCGTGCAGCACCGTGTTGAGTCCGTCGCCCCCGAAATACAGGCTGCTCCACGAGGGCACCGCAGGATCGAAATATCCCCAGATCTGGTCCTTGTCCGGCAGCTCGTGCAGGCCGAGCGTGTCGCCCCCCAACGAGGTCTTCCACCAGACGATATCGGCCTCGGCAGCGGAACCGGCGAGCTCGAATGTCAGGCCGCACACGTGTTCGTAAATCTGGGTCGCGTAGTCGAAGGCGGCCTTCTCGGCGGCGGTCCAGTTCTTGACCGACGCGCCGCTCGTCAGGATGTCGCCGGGGCCATGGACGGCGCTCGCGGCGGCGAAATCTCCACTTTGCCCGAACCAGACTTTGACCGGCTCGCTCGCGGCATCCCAAGCGGTGCCGCCCCAGACGAGGGAATCCACATAGGGATTGCCGTAGCCTCTCCCCTGAACAGAACCTCGGATGCTCGCCACGTTGTCCTCGCCTTCGACGCTGCGCCTCGACCTTGCTAGTACTATATTACATTTCTTGAGGTGCCGAAGCGCACGAGCGGAGAAATTTTATGTCTGGCCGGGCTTGAGCTTGTAGAAGATGTGCCGTCCGATCACGTCCATCTTCTTCAGGCGGCGGGCCCAATTCGGGCGGACGTAGTTGGCGTGGTAATGGGTCGCTCCGCCCACATCGGCCAAGTAGGTCTTGCCCTCGAGAACGGCCCCCGCAACGCTCTTGGCGCGCTCCCATGACTCGGTGTCGCGGATGCGCAGGGACTTGCCCTCGCAGGCGAAGGTGAACTGGCAGGCGAGATGGCGGTGGCGATTCTGGTAGACCACGCCGCAGATGCTGGACGGATAAAGCCCGCTCTTCACCCGGTTGAGCACCACCTGGGCCACGGCCGCCTGTCCTTCCAAGGGCTCGCTGCGGGCTTCGAAATAGACGGCTTCCGCAAGGCAGCGCTGCTCCTTGCTCAGGCTGTCGGGATCGATCAGGTCGACATAGCGGGGGCGATCCGGGTCGTCGCTCTTCGGCAGGATGGACAGGTCGCCGTAGCCGCCTCGATCGAGACGCGGGGATTGCAGGGAGACCGGAGCGGCCGCGATCTCGACGGGCGTCGCCTCGACCGGGGCGGGGGTCGTCGAGGACAGGGCGATCGCGCGCTTCACCATGGGAGTTGTCGGGCTCGCCGCGGCCCCGGTGGAGCCCGCGGCGGCGGCGGCCGGAGACTGGACGGAGGTGGCCTGACGCGTCGTGGTGTATTCGGGCGCCTCCCAGGGCTCGAAGACCTGCTCGGTCTCAGGCGCTTCGAGCTGGCCTTCCATGAGGACGGTCGGCGGCAGAAGCCGCTCGTCGCGGCTGTAGAGCAGCTTTGTGCTGCCCACCTGATTGAGGGTCGGGCGCAATTGGTTGGCGCGACGGGACAGGGTGGCATGGGGAGCCACCAGCGGATTCCCCTTCAGCGAGCGGTCCACGACGGCATCGGGACCCGCATCGGCCTTCCTGTCGGCCTTGAGAGGCACGGAATCGGCAGCCTCCTCCGGCAGGTCGTAGCGCGGCAGGGTTCGGAGGATATCGCGTTCGATCCCGAGCCTGCCTTCGGCCAGCGAGGTGCCGGTGGGCGGAATGAGGGCCGTCTCAACGAGACGGGCGGTGGCGCTGCGTGGCGTGAAGCTCACGCCGGAATGGAGGTCGTTGCTGGCTGATGCCGTGAACGAGATCAGCAATCCCGTCGCCAGCGCCCAGGGTGCCGTCGTGGCGCAGATCCATTTCACCCGAGATCGACGATACGGAAGACGCACGCGCAACACCCTGCAAAAACTCGACACAATCCGGAGCATCCAGCAGGAGGGCTCCGATGTCGTAAAGTTATCGCGGGTTAAGGTTGATGGGTGGTTAAGGCAGGCCAGCCATTATCCGGCTGCCACTGCGGCAGCCTGACGCTTCTCGGCGAGACGCCGCAGGGCCGCACCGCTCTCAGGATCGGCCGGAAAGAAGGCCTCGATGGCCAGCTCTGACAGGGTGACGTCCACCGGCGTGCCGAAGATCGTGGTGGTGCTGAAGAGAGTGAGCACGCCCCCCTCGGTCGTGAGCTGGAGCGGCACGACGATGCCGGCATAATCGTGGCTCGACTTCGGCGCCCGCGCTGCCGCATCGGGCGTCGGGTAGGACCGAAGTTCCTCGATGAGGCTGGCCAGCACCGCATCGCCCGTCGCATCCACCTGTTGATGCAGGCGGTGGACCAGGTGGTTGCGCCACTCGGTAAAGTTCACGATGCGCCGCGCAAGACCTGCAGGATGGATGCTCAGGCGCAGCACGTTCACCGGCGGCTTCATCAGCGCCGGATCGACATCGCCGATCAGCGACGCGAGAGCATCGTTCGCGGACACGAGCGACCAATGCCGGTCCACGGCGAGCGCGGGATAAGGATCGTGCCCTTTGAGCACGAGATCGACGGCCTGGCGCATGCTGGCGAGAGCCGGATCGTCGAGGGAGCGCTGCGAGTAGACCGGTGCAAAACCGGCCGAGACCAGCATGATGTTGCGCTCGCGAAGCGGCATGTCGAGCTTCTCCGCCAAGAGCAGCACCATCTCGCGGCTCGGCTGCGAGCGGCCGGTCTCCAGGAAGCTGAGATGGCGGGTGGAGATCTCCGCTTCGAGGGCGAGATCCATCTGGCTGAGGCGCCGGCGCTGGCGCCACTCGCGCAGGTAATCGCCTACATGTCGGTCGGTGTTCACGGATTGGGTGCTCGCTGATTTCATGAGCGGACCATACCGTGAGGCGGGATCATCTTCCATGACCTCTGAGGTAATCGACTGCGCGCGCTCCTTCCGAAATGCTCGGGATCAGGTTGAGGCTCTCAACCGGCCAACGTCAAGGAGACAGCCATGATGACGATCCAATCCTCCCCGCTTCTTCGCCAGGCCCTCGTAGCCGATGCCACCACCAGCGCCGCGTTCGGCCTGATGCTACTGATCGGCGCCGGTGCGCTGAGCGGCATCTTCGGCTTGCCGGAAATGCTCCTGCGCGTCGCAGGTCTGGTTCTCCTGCCCTACGCGGCCTTCATCGGTTGGCTCGGCCTGCGCGAGGAGATCCAGAAACCCGTCGCCTGGGCCGTGATCCTCGGCAATGCCCTCTGGGTCGTCGACAGCGCGCTGCTCCTGGCGAGCGGCTGGGTGGCGCCCACGAGCGCGGGCTATGCCTTCGTGATCGCGCAAGCCCTGGTGGTGCTGATGTACGCGGAGTTCCAGTTCGTCGGCCTTCGCCGGTCGGGAGCGGTTGCGGTTTGAATAGCTCTACGCTCGATCCAGAAGGGTCTGCCCACCGTGGGCAGACCTTTTTTATTCACGAGCCGCGGATGATCGCCTCGATCCTGGTCGCGAGAGTTTCAAGGGTGAAGGGTTTGGCGATGACCTCCATGCCGGGTCCCAGGAATCCGGCCGAGAGAAGATTGCTCTCCACATAGCCGGTCATGAAGAGCACCTTCAGATCCGGCCGTTCCGCCCGGAAAGCATCGGCCAGTTGCCGTCCGTTCAAGCCGGGCAGGCCCACATCGGTCAGGAGAAGGTCGATCGCTTGCCCGGTTTGCAGGATTGCGAGGCCCTGCGGACCGTCCTCGGCCTGAAGGACGCGGTATCCCTGCTCCTCGAGCATTTCCACGATGAGGTCGCGAACGACGCTCTCGTCCTCGACAACGAGCACCGTCTCATGGGCCTTGGAGCGAGCCGCCAATGCATTCGTGGCAGACAGGTCCTGCGGCTCGATCTCTCCGAGGTATCGCGGCAGGAAGATCTTGACGGTCGTGCCCTGACCGGTCTCCGACGTGATCCTGACATGTCCGCCGGACTGTCTGACGAATCCGTAGACCATGGAGAGGCCGAGACCCGTGCCCTGACCGATCGGTTTCGTGGTGAAGAAGGGTTCGAAGACCCTCGCGAGCACATCGTCCGACATGCCGGTTCCGGTATCGGATACCGACAGTGCAACATATTGCCCGGGCTTCACATCCTGCTGCGTGGCCGCATAGGCGTGATCCAGCTCCACATTCGCCGTCTCGATGACGATGGCCCCTCCGTCCGGCATGGCATCGCGGGCATTGATGACCAGATTGAGCAATGCGCTTTCCAGCTGGTTGGGATCGCAGAGCGTCAGCCAGAGATCTCGGTCGGCCTGCAGTCGGACCCGGATCGTCTCGCGCGTCGTGCGCCGGAACAGCTCGTCCATCGATGCCACGAGGCTGTTCGCATCGATAGGCTTCGGGTCGAGCGGCTGGCGTCTGGAAAAGGCGAGAAGGCGATGCGTGAGCGCTGCAGCCCGGTTTGCCGACGACATGGCGGCATCGACATAGCGCCCGATATCGCCCGACCGCCCCTGTGCCACGCGGGTTTGGATGAGATCCAGGCTGCCGATCACGCCGGTCAGAAGATTGTTGAAGTCGTGAGCGATTCCGCCGGTCAGCTGGCCCACCGCCTCCATCTTCTGCGATTGCCGCAGCGCTTCCTCGGCCTGCTTGAGCGCCTGGGCGGCCTCCTCCTCGGCAGTGATGTCGCGTCCGACCGCATGGATGAAGTGCTCGTCCGACACGGCCGTCCAGGCGATCCAGCGGAAAGACCCGTCCCGATGACGAAGCCTGTTTTGGATGCTGCAGGTGGTCAGGTCGCGGGAAAGCCGCTTGACGGCCGAGTGAGCGGCGCCCTGGTCCTCCGGATGGACGAAATCTAGGACGGATGCCCGAATGAGATCGCCGTTCTGCCAATCGAGCATGCGGTCCCAGGCCGGATTGGCCGCCACGATCCTTCCCTTGAAATCGGCAACGAGCATGAGGTCGGTCGAGAGATGCCAAAGCCG
>DASZBB010000049.1:0-17894 GCA_035944695.1 Microvirga sp.
CGGGTAGTCCGGAATCGACCGGATCGCGGCCTTCAGGTCGGTGAGGAGACGCTGGTCCATGGGGTCAAGCCTGCCTGGGTATCGATAAAGATGGGTCCGCGAGCGCCGTGCGCGCAAGAAGCCCGCGTATCACGCTCTCAAGGATTTAGCACCCGCCCGGCCACCGCATCCAACTTTTTCAGGAGTTCCGGATCGCGCGCCGAGGGAGCCGTCATGATGGCGCCGTCGAGCGCCCGGTCTGAGCCCGCGGGACACGGCTCGTGCTCGGCCGGAAAGTCCTTCGCCACGCGGGCGATCAGGCGGGCTACCTTCGTGGCGTTCTGGTGCGCGACGGCGACGACGGAGGCCACGTCCACGTTGTCGTGCTCCGGATGCCAGCAATCGTAGTCGGTCACCATGGCGATGGTCGCGTAGGTGATCTCGGCCTCGCGGGCGAGCTTGGCCTCGGGCAGGGCCGTCATGCCGATCACGTCGTAGCCTAGCTTCTTGTAGGTCATCGACTCGGCATAGGTGGAAAATTGCGGGCCTTCGATGCACACCAGGGTTCCGCCCAGGGTGAACGGGATCTTCTCGGCCACTGCCGCATCGGCAATGCGCTGGCGCAGCAGAGGGCCGACCGGATGGGCCATGGGCACGTGGGCGACGCAGCCCCGGCCGAAGAACGAGCCTTCACGCTTGTGCGTGCGGTCCACGTACTGGTCCACCAGCACGAAGAAGCCAGGATAGAACTCGTCCTTGAACGAGCCGCAGGCCGAGACCGAGATCAGATCGGTGACGCCGGCGCGCTTCATCACGTCGATATTAGCCCGGTAGTTGATGTCGGAGGGGGACAGGCGATGGCCGCGCCCGTGGCGGGGCAGGAAGGCGATCTCGGTTTCGCCGATGCGTCCGATGCGCAGCACGTCCGAGGGCTCGCCCCAAGGAGAAGCGATCCGCTCCTCGCGCATGTCCTCGAGCCCCGGCAGGTCGTAGACCCCCGACCCGCCAATGATGCCTAGAACCGCCTTCGCCATCCTGTTCCCGCCTGTTGAAAGATCCCGGCTCTTAATGCTGTCTCATAGCCGAAGGCGAGGCCTTTCCCAAGCCCGGCGCTCGAAACCTCGGGATTGCCGGTCGACAGAATTCCTACGTGGCGGCTATGCTCGTTTGACCCCTGGCTCACCCCTCAAGCGGCAGATCGTCCATGTCCGAGACCTCACGCCCCTCCTTCATCCGGCACTACGGGGAACTCCAGAGCGACGGCACCGCGGTCTTTCGCGGCACCAACGAGCTGCGAAGCATCAATTCGCCCTTCTCCACGGCCCTGGGTCTCACGAAGCTCGGCATTCACCACGAGCTGCTGCCGCCGGGCCGCCGCACCTCGTTTCCGCATGCGGAAAGCGCCGAGGAGGAATTCGTCTTCGTGATCGAAGGCACGCCGGACGTGTGGATCGACGGCGAGCTCTTTCGCCTCGCCCCCGGCGATGGGGTCGGCTTCCCGGCGGGAACCGGGATCGCGCACAGCTTCCTCAACAACACCGACGAACCGGTCCGGCTTCTGGTGGTCGGCGAGGCGAACAAGGACGAGAACCGGATCGTCTATCCGGTCAATCCGGAATTGCGAGCTCTCCGCACGGATTGGTGGGACGACGCACCCGTACGTCCGCTCGGGCCCCACGACGGGAAGCCGCGCCGGCCCGAATGATCAGCGCAAGGGAATGGCGGTGATCCCGTCCGTCACGAGGCAGGGGAACAGCGTCTCGCGCACGAGCCTGATCTGCCTCACGGGCGCCGTGATGGAGACCGGCAGGCGCTCGATGCGCTCGACCACGTCGCCCGGGATGGAGGCCCTCGTCCGGTAGCGCGCCAGGGTCGAATGGATCAGGTCGTAGATGATCGGGCTCGCTCCCGGCGGCGGTGGGATCTCGCGGACGATTCTGTCCCGGATGGCCGCGATCAGGCCCGTTTCCTCGGTCGCCGTCGCGATGATGGCCGTGTCGGTGACCTTGAGACGGGAGAAGCGCAGCTCCAGAGCCTGATGCCCTATGCAGAGCTCCTCCAGGAGGCTCCGGCTCGGCCCGGCAATGGTCTGCCAGTAGGCATCCTTGTCGAAGCCGCCCTTCACCGTCACCAGCGGATAGATGGTCACGTGCAGACCATGCCTGGGGCCGACATGCAGGGGCTCCGGCCAGAGCCCGACGAAGGCTCGCTGCACCTCCTCGAAGGCGTCCCGGGTCTCAGGCTCCAGGCTGGGTTGAACATGGTAGGCAAGGCACTCCTTGCCCCAGATGTCGTCGGCGATGGTCTGCAGCATGACGGCCGGCTTAGAGGCCTCCCCGGTGGAAGTCACCTGAAAAGAAAAAGGCCCCGGAAACCGGGGCCTTTGATGTTTATGGGTTGTGCGTCATCGGAGGCGTGGCGTGGCCTTCGACCTCGCCGCCCACCCGGGCCCAGACCTTCTTCTTGGTGAAGTAGAGCAGGCCGGAGAGCACCAGAAGGAACAGGATCACCTGGAAGCCGAGGCGCTTGCGGGCCTCGAGGTGCGGTTCCGCCGTCCAGGTGAGGAAGGCCGTCACGTCGCGGGCGTATTGGTCGACCGTCTCCGGCACCTGAGGCTGGCCGGCCTCGTTCTTCGGATACTCGACCTGACCGTCGCTGAGCGGCTTCGGCATCGCGATCACGTGGCCCGGATAGTAGTGGTTGTAGTGACCGCCCTGGGGAACCGTGAAGCCCTGCGGCGGCTCCTCGTAGCCGTTGAGCAGCGCCACGAGGTAATCCGCGCCGTTCTCCGAGTACTGGCGGAACACGTCGGTGATGAACCAGGGGAAGCCGCGCTCGTAGGTGCGGGCCTTGGGCATCAGGGACAGGTCGGGCGGGGCCTTGCCGCCGTTGGCCGCCGCGGCGGCGTTCTCGTTCGGGAACGGGGACGGGAAATGGTCCGCCGGACGGCCGGGACGCTCGAACATGTCGCCGGCCTCGTTCGGGCCGTCCTGGATCTTGTACTCCGCCGCCAGGGCACGGACCTGCGCCTCGGAGAATTCCGGGCCGCCGGGCTGCGACAGGTTGCGGAAGGCCACGAAGCTCAGGCCGTGGCAGGAGGCGCAGACCTCCCGGTAGACCTTGAAGCCGCGCTGGAGCTGAGCCCGGTCGAAGGTGCCGAACGGACCCTGGAAGCTCCACTTGAGCTGCGGCGGGATCGGGGTCTCGCCGGCCGCGAAGGCCGGAGCCGAAAGCCCGAGAACGGCGGCTGCGATGAGAAGAGTACGCTTCATCATTGTTCTGTTTCCTCTACCCTCGCGTCAGCCCTTGGATTGCGGCTCGGCATTGGCGCCGGCCGGAATGCCAGCCCCGCCCTTCTGCACGCCCATGACGGATTCGAGGATCGAATTCGGCAGCGGCAGGGGACGCTCGACAAAGCCGAGCACCGGCAGCACGATCAGGAAGTGGGCGAAGTAGTAGGCCGTGCAGATCTGGGACGCGATCACGTACCAGCCCTCGGCCGGACGGGAACCCAGCCAGCCGAGCAGGAAGCATACGATCACGAAGATCCAGAAGAACTGCTTGTAGAGCGGACGGTAGGCCGTGGAGCGGACCTTGGAGGTGTCGAGCCAGGGCATGAAGACCCAGATCACGATGGCTGCGCCCATGGCGATGACGCCGCCGAGCTTGTCGGGGATGGCGCGCAGGATCGCGTAGAAGGGCAGGAAGTACCATTCCGGAACAATGTGCGCAGGCGTCACGGCCGGGTTCGCCGGGATGTAGTTGTCCGCATGGCCGAGATAGTTCGGCATGTAGAACACCCAGTAGGCGAAGAAGATCATGAACACGACGACGGCGAAGATGTCCTTGATCGTCGCATAGGGGGTGAACGGAACCGCGTCCTTGCCCGACTTGATCGGAATGCCGGTCGGGTTGTTCTGACCCGGCACGTGCAGCGCCCAGATGTGCAGGATCACGACGCCCGCGATCATGAAGGGCAGCAGGTAGTGCAGGGAGAAGAAGCGGTTCAGGGTCGGGTTGCCCACCGAGTAGCCGCCCCAGAGGTAGCTCACGATGGTCTCGCCGACGACCGGGATCGCCGAGAAGAGGTTCGTGATCACGGTGGCGCCCCAGAAGCTCATCTGGCCCCAGGGAAGCACGTAGCCCATGAAGGCGGTGGCCATCATGAGGATGAAGATGATCACGCCGAGGATGTAGAGAACCTCGCGGGGCGCCTTGTAGGAGCCGTAGTAGAAGTTCCGGAAGATGTGGATGTAGACGGCGACGAAGAACATCGACGCGCCGTTGGCATGCAGGTAGCGGATCAGCCAGCCGTAGTTCACGTCGCGCATGATGTGCTCGACGGACTGGAACGCCATGCCGGCGTTCGGGGTGTAGTACATCGCCAGGAACACGCCGGTCACGATCTGGGCGACGAGCATGAACACCAGGATGGCGCCGAAGGTCCAGAAATAGGTCAGGTTCCGCGGAACCGGGAACGCAATGAAGGACGAGTGAATGAGGCCTGCGATGGGCAAACGGCTCTCGAACCACTTACCGAAGGCGCTCTTGGGAACGTAAGTTGTGGGATGGTCGCTCATGATATCGCCTGATCGTCGCGGAGGGTTACGCCGTGGCCTCTTGGCCGATCACGATCTTCGTGTCGGACGCGAAGGTATAGGGCGGGATCGGCAGGTTGATCGGCGCCGGACCGCCGCGGACGCGGCCGGAGGTGTCGAACACCGAGCCGTGGCAGGGGCAGAACCAGCCATGATACTCACCCTGCTGGCCGAGCGGCACGCAGCCCAGATGGGTGCAGTTGCCGTACACGATGAGCCATTGGGCATGTCCCTCCTTCACGCGGGCCGAGTCGGGCTGCGGGTCGCGCAGGGAGGCAACGTTCACGTCCTCAGCGGCCTTGATCTCCTCGGCTGTGCGGTGACGGATGAAGATCAGCTTGCCGCGCCAGAAAACCTTGACGATCTGCCCTTCGGCAATGGGGGTCAGGTCGACCTCGACGGGGGCGCCGGCAGCCACAGTCGCCGCATCGGGCGCCAGGGATTGGACGAAGGGCCATACCAGGGTGGCTCCGCCGACGACGGCAGCTGCGCCCGTGGCGATGTAGAGGAAATCGCGCCGTGTCGGCTCAGCGACATGAGTGGTGGTCTCGGCCACTTGGCTCTCCAGCATTGATCAAAAAACGAGAACCGCGCATCGGCAATTCCTTGGGAACCAAGGCATTTGGCACACGAGGTCCAAAATGGAACAAGCATGCGCGACGACGCGCGCGCAATGCGACTGGGAGTCGCCGCGCGGTGGCTCTTTGGCACGGCCAAGCCCGCCTGTCCATAGCCGGATTGGAGTTGTTCCAGCCTGTGGCGCAAATGCCGCCGGCCTGCCGGTCCATGAGCGCTCTCTTGACGGCAGGGCCCGTTCCCCCGATGACGGATCCATGCCCCGTCTTGCCATCTACCAGCCGGACATTCCGCAGAACACCGGCACCATGCTGCGCCTCGCCGCGTGCCTCGGCGTCCCGGTGGAGATCATCGAACCTGCGGCCTTCGACGTCTCCGACCGCAACCTGCGCCGCTCCGGCATGGACTATCTCAACCATGTCGCGATCACGCGGCACATCTCCTGGGGTGCCTTCGAAGCCTGGCGGCAGGAGGCCGGGAGCCGCCTGATCCTGACGACCACGAAGGGCGCCGTCTCTTACGTGGATTTCGCCTACCGACCGGACGACATCATCCTGGTCGGCCGCGAATCCGCCGGCGTGCCGGAGGAGGTCCATCAGGCCGCCGACGCCAGGGTCGTCATCCCCATGCGGCCCGGCATGCGTTCCCTCAACGTCGCGGTGACCGCCGCGATGATCCTCGGCGAGGCCCTGCGGCAGACGAACGCGTTTCCCCATCCGGCTCCTTTCGAAACCTGAAGCGATACCATCATGACCGATACGAAAGCCGTCGAGCGCCTGCAGACCGAGGCTCCCATCTGGTTCGCCCTGCTGCGCGACCGGATCTGCGCCGCCTTCGAGGCCTTGGAGGACGAGGTGACGGCTCCCCTCCCCCCGGAGGCGTCCGAGCCCGGGCGGTTCGAGCGCACGCCCTGGGAGCGGAAGGACCACAGCGGCGCTCCTGGCGGCGGCGGCGTCATGTCGATGATGCGCGGCCGCGTGTTCGAGAAGGTGGGCGTGCATGTCTCGACGGTACACGGAGAATTCGCTCCGGAATTCCGCGGCCAGATCCCGGGCTCCGATCAGGATCCGCGCTTCTGGGCCGGCGGCATCTCGCTCATCGCGCATCCCTGGAACCCGAATGTTCCAACGGTGCACATGAACACCCGCTTCGTGGTGACAACGAAAGCCTGGTTCGGCGGCGGAGCCGATCTCACCCCCGTGCTGGACCGGCGGCGCACGCAGGAGGATCCCGATACGGTCGCCTTTCACCGGGCCATGGAAGAGGCCTGCCGGACCCATGCGCCGGAAGGCTCCTACGAGAAGTACAAGACATGGTGCGACGAGTACTTCTTCCTCAAGCACCGCAACGAGCCGCGCGGCATCGGAGGCATCTTCTACGACTATCATTGGACCGGTGACCCGGACGAGGACTTCGCCTTCACCCGCAATGTGGGCGAGGCCTTCCTCAAGGTCTATCCCGAGATCGTCCGTCGCAACGTCACCAAGGCCTGGACGGAGGATGATCGCATCGAGCAGCAGGTGCGGCGCGGACGCTACGTGGAGTTCAACCTGCTCTACGACCGAGGCACGATCTTCGGCCTGAAGACCGGCGGCAACATCGCGTCGATCCTCTCCTCCATGCCGCCGACGGTGAGGTGGCCTTAGGCCTGCTCTAGGACCCGGCGGAGCAGATCCTTCGCATAGGCCTCATCGATCCGGCAGCCCTCCGCCAGCCAAGCCTGTCGGGCCCGGGCGAGCAGCTCGCCGATCTTGGGGCCCTTCGGAACGCCGCCCTCGACGAGATCGGCGCCGCGCAAAGGCAGGACCGGCACCGGCTCGGCGCCGCTTTGCAGGCGGTCGAGAGCCTCACGGGCCTCGGCATGGACGACGGGGAAGGGCTCGCCGGCCGTCGCCGCCAGGACAGTGCCGAGCGCCTCGATATCGTGGTCCGCCGCAAGACGGCGAACGGCCATCGCGTCCAACGACAGGGCCCAGGTCTTGAGGAGGCTCAGGAGCCTGGCATAGGCGGCGAGCTTCCTGTGCTCGTCGTTGGAGAGCCGCAGGCGCTCGCGCAGGCGGTCGGCATCCTCCTCGACCATGACGGCGAGCGCCGCCAAGCGCCATATCGGGTCCGGATCATCCTCATCATGAGCCGCCGCTCGGCTGAGGCGTCCGAATTCGGCAGCACCGCCGAGGAGCCACGGGAGGAAGCCGTGATCGGCCAGGATGCGGATCGTGTCCTCCGCCCGCCGGGCCAGCAGGAGCTTGAGCAGCTCATGCCGGATCCGTTCCTTCGAGAGGATCGCCAGACCCTGCCGCTCGCCCCCCGCGGCGGCGAGCCCCTCCGGGTCGGGATCTCCTTGCGCATATTCCGCGTGGAAGCGGAAGAAGCGCAGGATCCTCAGGTAATCCTCGCGGATGCGGGTATGCGCGTCGCCGATGAAGCGGACGCGCCGGTTCGCCAGATCGGCCACGCCGCCGGTATAGTCGTGGAGCCGTCCGTCGAGGCTGAGCGACAGGGCATTGATGGTGAAATCGCGCCGTCTGGCATCGAGCGCGAAGTCGCGGCCGAAATGCACGACCGCATGGCGCCCGTCGGTTTCCACATCCTCGCGCAGGGTGGTGATCTCGTAGGGCTCGCCCGAGACGATCACGGTGATCGTGCCGTGTTCGATCCCGGTCGGCACCGCCTTGAACCCGGCGGCCTTGGCGCGCTCGACGACGGCCTCTGGCACCATGGTCGTGGTGCAATCCACCTCGGTCACCGGTCGCCCGAGAAGGGCGTTGCGCACGGCTCCGCCCACGATGCGTGTCTCCTCGGCATCGTCATTGAAGGCCTCCAGGAGGCGGCGCAGCGCCGGGCGCTCGAGGAGGCTTAGCAGGGCCTGTCGATCGAGGGCTTCCATCACTCGAAATGCCCCGGAACGACGCGTCCATTTTCCACATGAGTCGGTACGTAAGTGCCGGTCTCGCGCTCGGCCAAGAGGCCCGTGGCGACCAGCGAGACGATCACGAAGCTCAAGCCCGCGATGGCGAGCCAGAGCGACTGATCGCTCCAATGGGACCAGATCAGGGGATTGCGGCGACGGATGACGAGATACACGGCGAAAAGGACGAACGGCAGGAGAAACAGAACCAATCCCTGAACAACTGCTCGCGTCATGAACCGTAGAGCCTCTCGTACAGATTGCGGATGATGCCTGCCGTCACGCCCCAGATGTAGCGTCCCTCGTAGGGCATTGCATAGTAGCGACGCACCCTCCCCTTCCATTCGCGGGAGTGGAGCTCGTGGCGGGCGGGATCCATGAGGAAGCTGAGCGGCACCTCGAAGGTATCCGCGACCTCGTCGCGATTGAGGTTGAGGGTATAGGACGGCGCCACCCGTGCTACCACCGGCATGACGAGATAATTGGTGGTGGACAAGTAGGCGTCGAGATAGCCGAGCAGGCTGATGTAGCGGCTGTCGAGGCCGATTTCCTCCATCGCCTCGCGGCAGGCCGCCGCCAGGACGGAGGCGTCCTCCGGGTCGACCCGTCCGCCCGGGAAGGCGATCTGCCCCGAATGCTGGCGCAGATGTGCGGAGCGCTCGGTCAGGAGCAGCATCGGCTCCTCGCGCATGACGACGGGAACGAGCACCGCGGCCGGCTTCGGCGTCAAGGGATGGATCAGGGGCACGTTGTCGAGGCTGTGGTCGCCCCGCGGGTTGGCCAGCGCCTCCTCCGGATGCGGCGGCTCGGGCCGCAGGCGCTCGGCCGCCAGCGTCAGGAAATCCGGCGCTTCATGGGGTGCAAGCCGCATCAGGGTGCGCCCAGGTCGCCGATGGGGGCGATGCGGAAGAACATGTCACCTGCCGTGACACCGAAGGTGGCCGCGCCTTCCACATCCCTTTCCTCGCCCAGAGCGATCAGATCCAGCGCTAGGGATCGCGTCACCCGGGCCCACAGATCTCCCCGGATCCTCACGTAGGGCTTCACCCCGCCATTCGCGTCCTGTTCGAAGCGCAGCGGATGCTCAGGCCCCACCTGCACGAGATCGTCCACATTGGTCCGGAAGGCGATCTGGCGGCTCCTCCCATCGCCCTCCACGGCCATTTCGACCGCAAGGAATGGCACGTCCTCCACCGTGATCCCGACCCGCTCGACGGGCGTGACGAGCACATAGCGCTCCGGATCCTTGCGCAGAACCGTCGAGAACAATTTGACGAGAGCGGGACGGTTGATGGGCGTGCCCATGTAATGCCACGTGCCGTCGGCCGCGATGCGCATGTCGATCTCGCCGCAATAGGCCGGGTTCCAGCGCTCGACCGGCGGCGGTCCTTTCCGCTTGGCATCGGAGCCGAGCGCCTCCTTAAGGCGGGCCAGGGCATTCCCGGAAATGGGGGATGAGGAATCGGTCATGACGCAAGCGTGAACAGGATTTTGAACTTTATGGATCGACGAACGGCCATCGATTGTTACTTCCTAGAGCATAGAGTCCTCGGCTGTCTCGTCCACTCCGTTCCTTCCCATGCTGCGGCGCAACGACCCTTGCATCTCGACACGGATCGAAGGCAGACTAGCTACCGGGGGCAATTGCGAGTGAGAGGGAGAGTGACCTCATGACGGCCAGCATTGCTCAAGCGCCCACCGCCCTGGACGACGCGATCATCCGCAACGCGGAGGCGACCCTTGAGACTGTCGGCCGGGCCCGCGAGGCCATTCACACGGTCATCTTCGGCCAGGAAGACGTGGTCGACCTGACCCTCATCACCCTGCTGGCCGGCGGCCACGGCCTGCTCGTCGGCGTTCCCGGCCTCGCCAAGACGAAGCTCGTGGAAACGCTGGGCACCGTGCTCGGGCTCGACGCGCGCCGCATCCAGTTCACCCCGGACCTGATGCCCTCCGACATCCTCGGCTCCGAAATCCTCGACGAGGGCGCCGACCGGCGCCGCTCCTTCCGCTTCGTAAAGGGCCCGGTCTTCGCGCAGCTCCTGATGGCCGACGAGATCAACCGCGCGAGCCCGCGCACCCAGTCCGCCCTGCTCCAGGCCATGCAGGAGCATCACGTTTCCGTGGGCGGCGAGCGGCACGATCTGCCCCAGCCGTTCCACGTGCTCGCCACGCAGAACCCGATCGAGCAGGAAGGCACCTATCCCCTGCCCGAGGCCCAGCTCGACCGCTTCCTGCTCGAGATCGACGTGGGCTATCCGACCCGGGACGCCGAGCGGCGCATCCTGATCGAGACGACGGGCGCCGAAGAGCACAAGCCGCAGGCGGTCATGAATGCCGAGGCGCTGATGAACGCCCAGCGGCTGGTCCGCCGCCTTCCGGTCGGCGAGAGCGTGGTCGAGGCGATCCTCGACCTCGTCCGCTCGGCTCGGCCCGAGGGAGAGGGGATCGAGGGCGTGACCGACAGGATCCTGTGGGGCCCCGGCCCTCGCGCGAGCCAGGCGCTGATGCTGGCGGTGCGCGCCCGCGCGCTGATCGAGGGCCGTGTCGCCCCCTCCATCGCCGACGTGGTGGCGCTCGCTGAGCCGGTGCTCAAGCACCGCATGGCGCTGACCTTCTCCGCCCGGGCCGACGGAGAGACGATCAAGAGTGTCGTCGGCCGGCTCACCGCGCGGCTGGCAGGCTAGGAAATCCGCCATGGCCCGTGTCCGGGTCCTCCCCGAAAGCGCCCGTTCGCCGGGACGCCGCGAAACCGAGAGCGCGCTCTCCCTGGCCGACCGGATGCCGCATCTCGTGCTCGAGGCGAGGCGCGTCGCCGCGAACCTCGCCCACGGGATCCATGGCCGCCGCCGTGCCGGCACGGGAGAGACCTTCTGGCAGTTCCGCCCCTTCGTGGCCGGCGAGGCGGCGCAGCGCATCGACTGGCGCCGCTCCGCCCGCGACGACCGGCTCTATGTGCGCGAGCGCGAGTGGGAAACCGCCCAGACCGTCTGGTTCTGGATCGACCGCTCCGCCTCCATGGGCTACGTCTCGGACCTGGCGCAGGCTTCCAAGATCGAGCGCGCCGTCGTGCTGGGCCTCGCGCTCGCGGATTGCTTCGTGGAAGCGGGGGAACGGGTCGGCATGCTGGGCTTGATGCCGCCGCGCGCGACCCGGCGCATTGCCGAAACCATGGCCCAGACCCTGGTGACGGACCGCTCCTCGCTGGAGGAAGACCTGCCGCCGCAGGCTCCCGTCGCGCCCCAGCACGAGGCCGTCCTGATCAGCGATTTCCTGTCGCCCGTGCGCGACATCACCGCCATGGTCGAAGGCATCTCGTCGCGCGGAGCGCGCGGGCATCTGGTGATGATCGTCGATCCCGTTGAGGAGACCTTCCCGTTCCAGGGGCAGGCGGTCCTGCACGACCTCGAGGACGGGCTGTCGCTTCGCATCGGCGATGCGATCTCCTGGGGCCAGGCCTACCGATTGCGGATCGAGGAGCACCGGGCGGCGCTTCAGGAACTCGCCCGCCGCCGCGGCTGGACGCTGACGATCCACCGCACCGACCGCCCCGCGAGCGAAGCCGCCTTGCGCATCATGACGCTCGTGTCAACCGCGCGCGGCACCGGCGTGGGAGGGCGTTGAGCGATGCTGGGCCTTCCCCTCACCTTCGCGGTCCCGCTCGTCCTGACGGCGCTTGCGGCCCTGCCGGCGATCTGGCTGCTCCTGCGCATCACGCCGCCGCAGCCCAGGCGCGTGGACTTCCCGCCTCTCAAGATTCTCGCGGATCTGCGGCCAGAGCAGGAAACGCCCGCACGCACGCCCTGGTGGCTCCTGCTGCTGCGCCTGCTGCTCGCCGCGTTCCTCATCCTCGCGGCGGCCGGTCCGATCTGGAATCCGCTCGCAGAGGACAACAATCGCTCGCCGCTGCTGATCATGCTCGACAACGGCTTTGCCGCAGCCCACGACTGGCGCGACCGCATGAACCTTGCGGCCGAGCGCATCGAGGCGGCAGGACGCGACGGACGCACGGTTGCCCTCGTGGCAACGGCGGAAGCTCCCGCGGCCATCGAGCCGGCCAGCCCTGCGACGGCTCTGGAGCGATTGAGGTCCCTCAAGCCACTGCCGCATCTGCAGGACCGTCAGGCCCATCTCGATTCCATCCGGCGGTTCATGGAAACCACGCCCGAGGCCAACATCGTCTGGATCAGCGACGGGGTGGCCGGCGTTGACGGCCAGGGCTTCATCGACGGTTTGGCGCAGATGGCGAACGGACAGCGGATCACCGTTCTGAAAGCGGAGCGCGCTCCTGCGCTGGCCGTTGCCGGCGTGGAGAATGCCAGCGGCCAGCTCAATGTCAGGCTGGTGCGTCCCGAGTCGAACGGACGCGATGCCGGCACCGTGCGCGCGCTCGATCTGAAGAGCCTGCCGCTCGCCGACATGCGCTTCTCCTTCGATCCGAACGCCACCGAGACGACTGTCGCGTTCGACCTGCCGACCGAGATCCGCAACGCCATCGCGCGCATCGAAATCCTGGGCGAAGGCTCCGCCGGAGCGGTGCATCTTCTCGACGAGCGCGGCAAGCGCCGCCGCGTCGGTCTCGTGTTCGGCGGCACCTCCGACCAAGCCCAGCCCCTGCTCTCGCCGCTCTACTACATCGAGCGGGCGCTCTCGCCCTATTCGGAGATCCGCAACGGGCGCGGCGCCGTGGCCGATGCGGTGAGCCAGCTCATCGACGAGCAGGTGTCCATTCTCGTGCTGGCCGATGTGGGCGGGCTCGACCGGGAGACCCTCGGCAAGGTGACGGCCTTCGTCGAGCAGGGCGGAATGCTGCTGCGTTTCGCCGGCTCGAGGCTTGCCGCCGGCAACGACGAGCTCGTGCCGGTGCGCCTGCGCCGGGGCGGCCGCAGCCTCGGCGGCACCCTGTCCTGGGACACACCGAAGACCTTCGCGCCGTTCACCCGCGAAAGCCCCTATTTCGGCCTCGCCGTTCCGGAAGAGATCGGCATCCGCCGCCAGATCCTCGCCGAGCCGGACGGCGACCTGCCGGCGCGAACCTGGGCGTCGCTCGCTGACGGCACGCCCATCGTCACGGCGGACAAGCGCGGTGACGGCATGATCGTGCTCTTCCACGTCACCGCCGACACCACCTGGTCGAATCTGCCCCTGTCGGGCCTCTTCGTCGACATGCTGCGACGGACCACGGCGCTTGCCGGTGCGCCGAACGACGCGAACACGGAAGCGCGCAATGCTGAGAACGAGACCGTGGCTCCACGATTGACCCTCGACGGCTACGGCATCTACACCTCGCCTCCGGCCAACGCCCGTGCGGTGGCGCGCAATTACGCCGAGCGTGCGACCCGGGAGCACCCCCCGGGCTTCTACGGGCCCGTGGATTCGAGCCTCGCCGTGAATGCGCTTCTGCCCGGCGACCGGCTCGCCCCGCTCGATTTCGCGCCGCTCAATGCGCGGATCGCCCCGCTCGCCGGCGCGCAGACCATCGATCTGCGCATGCCACTCTTCATGCTGGCCCTGGTGCTTCTGCTGATCGACACGCTCGCGTCGCTCTGGCTCGGCGGCCACCTATCGAACCTCACCGGCCGCCTGCGCCGGGCCGGGGCTGCGGCCGCCATCGTCCTCGGAGCAGCGTTTGTCCTCAATCCGGTCTCCGACGCAAATGCGCAGGAACGCCGCTCGTCCGTGGCCATGGAGAGCAGCAGTCCCGCACTCGTGACGCGGCTGGCCTATGTCATCACGGGCGACCCGCAGGTCGACGAAACGAGCAAGGCGGGACTGGCCGGGCTGACGCAGGTGCTGAGCCAGCGGACCGCATTGTCGCCGGGCGAGCCCATCGGCATCGATCTCTCGCGGGACGAGATCGCGTTCTATCCCCTGATCTACTGGCCCATCGTGGCCTCGCGGCCCATGCCGTCCGAGGCTGCGATCCGGCGCCTCGACGCCTTCATGAAGGGCGGCGGCACGGTGATTTTCGACACGCGCGACGCCTTCGGCAACCGCCCCGACGGAGCCCCCACGGCCGAGGGGCAATACCTGCGCCGGATGCTGGCGAGCCTCGACATTCCCGAGCTCGAGCCCGTGCCGGCCGACCACGTGCTGACCAAGACCTTCTACATCCTCGACACCTTCCCCGGGCGCTATGCCACGGGACAGACCTGGGTCGAGGCCCTGCCGCCGGCTCCCGAGGGCGAGGCGAGCCGCCCCGCCCGCTCGGGCGACGGCGTCTCGCCGATCATCATCACGTCGAACGATCTCGCCGCCGCCTGGGCCGTGGGCGCACGGGGCGAATGGATCTACCCGGTCGTCGGCAGCGATCAGCGCCAGCGGGAATTCTCGTACCGCAGCGGGGTTAACATCGTCATGTATGCGCTGACCGGCAACTACAAGGCCGATCAGGTGCACGTGCCGGCCCTGCTCGAACGCCTCGGGCAGTAAGGGGGAAGTCTTTTGATCTCCATCAGCTTCTCTCCTCTCATCCCGACCTATGCCCTCTGGGCCCTCGGGGCGGTCGTCGCCCTGCTGGCGATCCTTGCGCTGATCTCCCGCGGACCCGTGGCGATCCTCAGAGCCATCGCGCTCGGGCTCGTTCTGCTTGCTCTCGCCAACCCGGCCCTCGTGCAGGAGGACCGGGAGAAGGTGAAGGACATCGTGGCGGTCGTCCTCGACCGCTCCACCTCGCAGACGCTGGGGGACCGCTCCGCCATGACCGACCAGGTGCGCGCCGAGCTGGAGCGCCGCTTCGGCTCGCTCGCCGACGTGGATCCCCGCTTCATCGAGGCGGATGACGGCAGCGGGGACGACGGCACGCGTCTGTTCGCGGCTCTCTCCAATGGATTGGCCGACGTGCCGCCGGACCGGCTCGCGGGCGTCGTCTTCGTCACCGACGGCGTGGTGCACGACATTCCGTCTTCCGTGGAGGGGCTCGGCTTCCGGGCGCCTCTTCACGCGCTCATCACCGGCCGGCCCGACGAACGCGACCGGCAGATCAAGCTCCTGGAGGCGCCCCGCTTCGGCATCGTCGGCAAGGACCAGACCATCCGGGCGCAGATCATGGAGCGCGGCGGCACGGGCTCTGCCCTCGTGACCGTACGCCGGGACGGTCAGGTTCTCACCCGTCAGCAGGTGCGGGCCGATACGCCCTTCTCCCTCGACGTGCGCATCGAGCACGGCGGCACCAACGTGGTCGAGCTCGAAGTGGAGGGCCTGCCCAACGAGCTGACGCAGGCCAACAACCGCGCCGTCGTGCCGATCGAGGGCATCCGCGAGAAGCTGCGCGTTCTGCTCGTGTCCGGCGAGCCGCATGCGGGCGAGCGCACCTGGCGCAATCTGCTGAAATCCGACGCCAATGTGGACCTCGTCCATTTCACGATTCTTCGCCCGCCGGAGAAGCAGGACGGCACGCCGATCAACGAGCTCTCGCTGATTGCCTTCCCGACCCGCGAGCTGTTCCAGCAGAAGATCAAGGAATTCGACCTCATCATCTTCGACCGCTACGCGAACCAGAGCATCCTGCCGTCGAGCTATTTCGAGAACATCGTGCGCTATGTACGCGAGGGCGGCGCGATCCTCGTGGCGGCGGGCCCGGAATTTGCAAGCTACGGCAGCCTCGCCCAGACGCGGCTCGCGCCGATCATTCCGGGTCAGCCCAACGGCAGCATCGTCGAGCAGCCCTACAAGGCGCAGATCACCGATACCGGCGACCGCCATCCCGTCACCCGCGACCTGCCGGGCTCGGAGCAGACACCGCCCGCCTGGGGCGAGTGGCTGCGCATCATCGGCTCGCAGGTGCAGTCGGGCGACACGCTCATGTCCGGGGCCAACGAACTGCCGCTCCTCGTGCTGCGCCGGGAGGACAAGGGCCGCGTGGCGCTGCTTCTGTCCGATCACGCCTGGCTCTGGGCCCGCGGCTATCAGGACGGCGGACCGCATCTCGACCTCCTGCGCCGCCTCGCCCATTGGCTCATGAAGGAGCCGGCCCTGGAAGAGGAAGCGCTCCGCGCCAGCGCGCAAGGGCGCGACATCCGCATCGAGCGGCAGACCATGTCCGAGACGGCCGATGCCGCGACTCTCATCGCGCCGAGCGGCGCCGAGAGCAGCGTTCCGCTCACCGAGACGCGTCCCGGCCTCTTCACCGCACAGGTGGCGAGCCGCGAACTCGGGCTACACACGATCCGCTCGGGCGATCTCATCACCTTCGTCAGCATCGGCCCGGCGAACCCGCGCGAGCTGATGGACGTGTTCAGCAACACGGAGGCCCTGGGTCCCATTGCCGAGGCGACGGGCGGATCGGTGCGCCGGGTCGCGATCGCGGGCGATCAGGGCATCGCGGTGCCGCGCATCCTCGCGGTGCATTCCGGCACGCGCTTTTCCGGCGGCGACTGGATCGGGATCAGGCCCAGCGACAGCGCCATCGTGCGCGGCGTCTCCGTCTTCCCGATGGCGTTGGGCTTCGTCGGTCTGGTGCTGCTGATCGGCTCGACGCTCGCCGCCTGGTTGATCGAGGGACGGCGGCGGGCCTGATCAGGATTCCTGCGGCAGCGGACTCACCAGCCCCTTGGCTCCGGCCATGGCGCCCTCGACCAGTTCGAGGGCCAGGAAGCGGGCGGGATTGACCGGGCCCGGAAGCTGCAATTGCTGCGGCGGGACGCGCTTGAAGCCGAAGCGGCTGTAATAGGGCTCGTCGCCCACGAGCAGCACCAGGGTATGGCCCTTGGCCTTGGCGGCATCGAGCGAGCGGCGCATCAGGGCCGCCCCGATGCCGCGACTCTCGAAGGCGGGCTCGACGGTGAGCGGCCCCAGCATCAGGGCCGGCACGGTGCCGGCCTTCACCGGCGTCATCCGCACCGAGCCGACCAGCAGCGTGCCGACCATGGCCGTGAAGGACAGATCGAGCAGATGGGATGCCCCTTCCCTCAGACGCGAAGCGGTGCGGGCGAAGCGGCCCGGGCCGAAGGCGCGCTCGTGCAGGCGCTCGATGGCCTCGGAATCGATGGGTTGTTCGGTGCGGATCTGGAGCGAGAGCTCGGTCATGAACGGACTCGTGGCGAAGGACGAAACAGAAATGGCGGCTGGACCGAATGTCAGCCGTGTCGTCGTCGCGGAATCCGGATCGTGTTCATGAGGCTCGGCGTTTCCTTTAGGATTGAGGCCATAGCAGCGTCGGGAACGCGGCGCAAATGCTCTCTCACCAGTTCGGGGAGAGAGGCCGTCCCTCGAGGATTTCGGCCAGGCGGTTGCAGGTGGCCGCCGTCGTCCCCTCGGGCAGCCGGTCGAGGGGGAAGAAGCCCGCCTCGGCGATCTCCCGGTCGGGCTGCTTGACGGAGAGCACCGTAAAGCGCCGGATCACATAGACCAGCACGTGATCGCGGCGCGAGATCCTGTTGTTGAAGAAGACGCCGAACAGGTCGGGCGGCTCGTCCATCGTGATGCAGGCTTCCTCCCGGAGCTCGCGGCCCAGCGCCTCAAGGGCCGTCTCGCCCGTCTCGACGCCGCCTCCCGGCAGGTGCCAGCCGGGAACGTAGGTGTGCCGGATGAGGAAGACCTGGTTCCGATCGTCGAGGACCGCGGCGCGGACTCCGAGCGTCATGCCGCGGGAGAAGCGCCAATAGGTGTGAAGAGCCCGGGAGATGAGGCGCGACGACCGGGGCGGCTGAGTGTCGGACATCGAACTACCCCATCACAACAAGATTACCGGAGGATGAATGTAGTCATTCATCAATTGCATAGCTGTTCCCGCAATTCGGCACGTGACCCGCATTATACGAAGGTCTAAGACAGGGCCAACCAAAGGTGTTCCAATGTTTCTCGCCCTGATCCTGTCCCGTCTCAACCGTTCC
>DASZBB010000050.1:0-44063 GCA_035944695.1 Microvirga sp.
CTGGGTGGCGGCCCTGCTGCCGGCCTCCGGTCTTCTCCTGGCCCTGTGGAGCCGCCGGCTCGATCGCGTCGAGGCACCGCCGGTACTGAAACCTGTGAAAGCTGCTCTCTGACAGCTTCTCTCAGCCCGTTATCGTTTCGGCATTGGCCTTCCGGCGTCGCGTCCGGGAGGCCAAAATCGTCTCGAGCGTCACCGGCCGGTAGTCGAACGCATCGACACCCACGTCGAACTGGCGCGTCTGCGGCTTCAGCTTGGCGTGGGAATGGCCGTGCAGGTCGATCCAGCCCCGGCCCATGTTCTTCCAGGTGCGGAAGGCATAGTGGCACATGACGAGCGCATGGCCGTCGAGCATGAGCTCCGCATAGGCCTGAACGCTCTCCCAGCCTTTCGCCGCAAGGGTCGCCGAGCCGTCGTTATTGCCGATGATCAGGTGCTTGCGGCCGTGAAGCAGCCCGAGCAGCTCGTCGACACGCTCGGGCCGCACATGCAGGGCAAAGTCGCCCAGATGCCAGACCTCGTCCTCGGGCGAGACGACCTCGTTCCAGTTGGCGATGAGGGCGGCATCGTGTTCGGGGATGGTCTTGAACGGACGCTTGTCGATCCGCAGCACCCGTGAGTCGCCGAAATGGGTGTCGCTGGTGAAGAAAACCGCCAAGAGAAGATCATCCTCATCGTTGTTTCAGATGAGGCATAAGCCGGAACGGCCATGGCTCGTTCCGATCACGGCAGTCGCCTACTTGAACATGCCTTCCCGTAGGTTGATGCCGTATTCTTTATAGGCCTTGAGTGCGCAGAGCATCTGCATCCAGCCCTGGCAATTGCCGTAGGATGACTTCAAACCAGCCTCCGTTTCGCGCCAGCCTTCTTCCGAGATCGAGACCAATGTCCGTCGTCCGTCGTCAAGCGGCTCGAAGGTCATCGTCACCGTCGTGTTGTAGGCTCCTGCGCCATCGGCCTCATTTGCATCGCCCGCCTCCCATTGCAGGACGATCTTTTTCTCCGGCACGACCTCGATGACCCGGACCGGGAAGGCTCCCGGAAAATCGTGAAAATCCCAGGTGACGGTCGCGCCCGTCTCCAGGCGCCCCTTGGCACCGCCGGTCGTGAAATAACGCGACAGCTCGGAAGGATTGACGACAGCCTCGAATACCTCCGCCACCGGCTTTGCAATCCTGGCAGACACCTTGAACGTCAGATCCATGAACCCTCTCCTTGCTTATCGGGGTATCATGTTATAAAAAGGTAACATGTCAAGTAACGACGAAAGCGATCGAGTTTTCAAAGCTTTATCGGCTCCAATCCGCCGCGATATTCTCGATGTGTTGAAGGACAAGCCGCAGACGACGGGCGAGCTGTGCGCGCGATTCCCGGCGCTCGACCGCTGCACCGTGATGCAGCACCTGAAGGTCCTGGAAGGCGCGGATCTCGTAATCGTCAAGCGCAAGGGGCGCGAGCGGTGGAATCATCTCAACCCGCTTCCGATCAAGCACATCTACGATCGCTGGATCGGTGCCTATGCCGGCCGGGCGGTGAGCATGCTCGATCGGCTGAAGAAGGACCTTGAGGACTAGACCGGCCTAGTTCCTGTCATCGGGAACGACCGGCAGCGGCAGGACGTCGATGCCCTCTTCCAAAAGCGCCCTGGCCTCGGCGAGATCCGCCTCGCCGTAGATCGAGCGCTCTTCCGTCTCGCCGTAATGCATCTTGCGCGCTTCCTCGACGAAGCCCTTGCCGACATCCTCGGCGTTCTTCATCACATGCTCGCGCAGGGCCCGCAGCGCGGCGCGCAGCTCCCGTTCCCGCTCGGAGAGAACCGCGACGAGCTGAGCCTCCGGCATCGGTATTTTCGGAGCCTTGTCCGTCCGCGCCACGGAGGGGGCCATGATCTGCTTCTCGACCTTGGCCGAGTTGCAGAACGGGCAGGTCACGAAGCCGCGCTTGCGCTGCGTCTCGAACGCTTCGCTCGACGGAAACCAGCTCTCGAACTCATGGGCCTGCTCGCAGGCCAGCGCGTACTTGATCATGTCTCGGGAAGACTTAAGGATTCAGGCTGGGAAAGGGAAGAGATCAGGCGCTCGCCGCCTGGTCCGTCTCGATGGCGGGAACGACCTCGACCTTGAAGGGACGGGCGTTCTTGAGGGTCGGGATCCGGCCGCGGACCTCGGCAACCAGGGCGGTGTCGATCTCGGCCAGGAACACGCCCGGCTCCGTGCCGCCTTCCGCGAGCACCCGTCCCCAGGGATCGATGATGACGGAATGGCCGAAGGTCTCGCGCCCGTCCTCGTGCAGGCCGCCTTGCGCGGCGGAGATCATGAAGGAACCGGTCTCGATGGCCCGCGCCCGGTGCAGCACGTGCCAATGGGCCTCGCCCGTCTGCTTGGTGAAGGCGGCCGGCGCCGAGAGGAACGAGGCGCCGTTCTCGGCCAGCGCCTTGTAGAGGGTGGCAAAGCGCACGTCGTAGCAGATGGTCATGCCGAGATAGCCCCAGGGCGTCTCGGCCGCCACGGCCGAGGCGCCACCGGTATAGGTGGCCGATTCGCGCCAGCTCTCGCCGTTCGGCAGGTCCACGTCGTAGAGGTGGATCTTGTCATAGGAGGCGATAACCTCGCCGTCTTGACCGATGAGGAAGGCGCGGTTGGCGACCTTGTCGCCCTCCTTGACGGCGATGGAGCCGATCTGGACCACGATGCCCCGCTCCCGCGCCACCTCGCGCAGGGCGGCGAGCACCGGATCCCGCGCTTCGGGTCCAACTTTGTCGAACAGCTCCGCCCGATCCCGGCAGATCAGGGAGGTCATCTCGGGCGTCTGGGCAAAATGCGCCCCCTGGTCCGCGGCCTCGCGAACGAGGGCGACCGCATGGTCGCGGTTCTTGAGGACGTCGCGCCCGGAGCGCATCTGGACGCAGGCGGCGGTGAAGCGGGTCGAGGTCATGAAGTCTGGTCTCCGTCAGGCCTGCAATAAAGGCTCAAGCTGGCCTCTGTCATCAAGAGCATACAGGTCGTCGCAGCCGCCGACATGTTTTTCGCCGATGAAGATCTGCGGGACGGTGGAGCGGCCGTTCGCCTTTTGGATCATCTCCGCGCGGGCTTCCGGCTTCTTCTCGATATCGATCTCGGTGAAGGCAACGCCTTTCTCGCCGAGAAGCTTCTTGGCCGCCGAGCAATAGGGGCACCAGCTCTTCGTGTAGATCGTGATGGACGGCATGACAGAGAGTTCTCCTTCGATGGCAGGGATATAGGAAGCTTTGGGCTCCCGTCACAACTCCTGGACAACTCGGGCGAAGGCCAGAATATCCACCGAGGCTGCGCCGCCGCGCAGGAGCGCCCGCGAGGCTGCATTGGCCGTTGCGCCAGTGGTCAGCACGTCGTCAATGAGAAGCACGCGCTTGCCCACGAGCCTGGCCTTTGCTTCAAGGGGCACGCGGAAGGCGCCCTGGAGGTTCTCCTGCCGCTGTGCCTTGGTAAGTCCGACCTGCCGGCGGGTGTGCTTGATGCGGGCGAGCAGGAACGGGTCGCAAGCGACGCCGCTCTCCGCTGAGACGGTCTTGGCCAGCGCCATGGCCTGATTGAACCGACGCCGCCACAGGCGCCAGCCATGAAGCGGTACGGGCACGATCACGTCGGCATCGGCCAGGAGCTCGGCACCGGCCCGAGCCATCATCCTGCCCAGGGCACGGGCAAGCTCCAGGCGGTCGTTGTATTTGAGGCGGTGCACGAGCAGGCTCGCCGTCCCGTCGTATTCGGCCACGGCGCGGGCGCGCCCGAAGACCGGCGGATCGGCCATGGCGGCGGGCGAGACGAGCGGCCGGCCGAGATCCACCGTAAAAGGTGTTCCGAGACGCTCGCAGAAGGGCCGCTCGATGAAACGGATCTGCGACCAGCAGGCGGCGCAGAGAGCATGAGGCTCGCCGGTAGCGGCCTGGCAGGCGATGCAGGTCGGCGGATAGATCAGGCCGAGGGTCGAGCGCCAGGCCTCCCGCGCTCCGTTGCGGAGGCGGGCGCTCCACGGAATCGGCCGGGCTTCGGCGGGCGCGCTCATGGGGACAAGCTTAGCCGATGAGCCTCTGGCTGGCATCTCCTCAACAGAAATCAAAAAATGCTTGGTTCTGAAGCCGCCGCACGCCATATCGAGCGCCTCATGAGCACGCCCCTTGTCTTCGACCGCTCCCTCGTCCGCCGCCGCCTGTCGCGTGCGCTGAGCCGGGGTTATGCCGATTTCCTCCTGGTCCGCGCCGTCGAGGATCTGGAGGAGCGGCTCTCCACGGTGCTGCGGACCTTTTCTCTTGCGCTCGATGTGGGAACGCCGACACCCGCTGCCGCCGAGGCTCTGCGCCGGAGCGGTCGTGCCGAGACCGTGATCCGCCTGGCCCCGGTGCCGGAGCCGGGCAGCATTCTCGGCGACGAGGAGCGCCTGCCGTTCTCGGGCGAGCGTTTCGACCTCGCGGTGTCTCTCCTGGCCCTGCACGGGGTGAACGATCTGCCCGGCGCGCTCATCCAGATCCGTCGGGCGCTGAAAGCCGACGGCCTGTTCATCGGCGCGCTCCTCGGCGGCTCCACGCTGACCGAGCTGCGTCAGTCCCTGACGCAGGCCGAAGCCGAGATCGAGGGCGGTGTGAGCCCGCGCGTGGCGCCCTTTGCCGACCTGCGCGACATCGGCGGCCTGCTGCAGCGGGCTGGCTTTGCCCTGCCTGTCACCGATTCGGACATGGTCCGGGTGCGCTATGCCAATGTCTTCGCGCTGATGCAGGACCTGCGCCGGATGGGGCTGACCAATGCCCTCCAGGACCGGCGCAGGACCCCGCTGCGGCGCGCGACCCTGGTGCGCACGGCAGAGATCTACGCGGAGCGGTTCGGCGATGCGGACGGCCGCATTCCGGCGACCTTCGAGATCGTCTGGCTCTCCGGCTGGACGCCCCATGAAAGCCAGCAGAAGCCCCTGCGTCCCGGTTCCGCCAGGGCGCGGCTGGCCGACGCCCTGGGTGTGAAGGAAGGACCGCCTGCACCTCCCCCGGATGAGACGTGATTCTCGTCCTGCCTTGGGGTGCAACCGGGTTGCCCTATCTTCATTTTTGAGAAGACCTCTCTGGAGAGAATGGACCCATGAAAGAGCCCGCCCCGGATCATCCGATCACCATCACGAAGAACCCGCACCGCATCCGGGTCATGCTCGGCGGCTTTATCATTGCCGAGACGACGCAGGCTCTCACTCTGCAGGAGGCGACCCTGCCGCCCGTGCACTACATCCCCCGCGAGGACGTGCATATGGATCTGCTGGATTCGACCGATCACAGGACGCATTGCCCCTACAAGGGCGATGCTTCGTATTTCACGGTCAACGGCGGCGGCCTCGTGCGGGAAAATGCGGCCTGGAGCTACGAGCAGCCCGCTCCCTCCGTTGCCGCCATCAAGGAGCATCTGGCCTTCTATCCGGAGAAGATGGACGCCATTGAGGAGTTCCGGGATTAGGCTCTTCTCCTAAGGGCTGAAGGGGCGGCGGGTTGCTGCTCCTGCGGGACCGAGGCAATCTCCGGCGCAAGTGCCCGCATCTTGGGAACGCCCATGTCGCCCTTCACCTTCAACACCGCCCCGTCCGTGATCGTCGGCTCCGGCAGCATCGCGCGCCTGGGCGAGATCGCCGCCCAGCGCCTTGGCCCCCGCGTGCTCCTGGTCACCGACTCGGGACTCGTCAAGGCCGGGCTGATCGCGCCCGCTCTCCATACGCTGGGAGAAGCGGGTATTGCGGTCGATGTCTTCGACAGGGTCGTCGCCGATCCGCCCGAGGATGTGGTGCTGGCCGCCGTCGCCAGGGCAAAGGATTTCCAGGCGCGGGCCGTGATCGGTTTCGGCGGCGGCTCCTCCATCGATGTGGCGAAGCTCGTCGCCCTGCTTGCCGCGAGCAACGAGAGCCTTCCCGAGATCTACGGCGTCGGCCTTGCGAAAGGACCGCGGCTGCCGCTCCTGGCCGTTCCCACCACCGCCGGCACGGGTTCGGAGGTCACGCCGATCTCCATCGTGACCACCGGCGCGCATGAGAAGAAGGGCGTCGTCTCGCCGCTGATCATCCCGGACATCGCGCTGCTCGATCCGGATCTGACCGTCAACCTGCCGCCGCCTGTGACGGCGGCGACCGGCATCGACGCGATGGTGCACGCCATCGAGGCCTATACCTCGACGAGCCCCAACAACAACCCGGTCTCGCAGGCGCTGGCGAAGGAAGCCCTCAGCCTGCTCGGGCGCAACATCGAACGTGCGGTGCATCAGGGCGGCGACCTTGGGGCTCGTTCGGCCATGCTGCTCGGTTCCATGTTGGCCGGTCAGGCCTTCGCCAATTCGCCGGTGGCTGCCGTACACGCCTTGGCCTACCCGATCGGCGGACATTTCGGCGTGCCGCACGGGCTCTCCAACGCCCTCGTGCTGCCGCATGTGCTGCGTTTCAACGCCGGCGCCTGCGCGGCTGCTTACGCGGAGCTTGCGCCCTACGCGTTTCCGGAGCTCCAAGGCCGTGCCACGGCATCGGCCTTCGTCGAAGCGATTGCCGCCCTGTGCGCCAAGGTCGGGCTCCAGCCGCGCCTGCGCGACGTGGGCATCCCGCAGGAGGCTGTGCCCATGCTGGCCGCAGATGCCATGAAGCAGACACGGCTGCTCGTGAACAACCCGCGCCCGCTCACGCTCGAAGATGCGCGCGCCATCTATGAAGCGGCCTGGTGACGGGCGCCATGGCAGACCGTCCTGCGCGGCCCGACCGCTCCGCCTTCAGGCTGTTCCGTCCCATCGCGACCCGCTGGTTGGACAACGATGCCTATGGGCACGTGAACAATGTGCACTACTACGCGTATTTCGATACGGCCGTGAACGGGTGGCTCATCGAAAAGGGCCTTCTCGCCATTGCCGAGAGCCCGGTCATCGGCCTCGTAGTGGAGACGGGCTGCACCTATTTCGAAAGCGTCGCATTCCCTGACATGCTGGAAGCCGGCATCGCCGTCAGCCATCTCGGGCGCTCCTCGGTGCGCTACCGGATTGGCATTTTCAAAACCGGTGTCGATCAGGCTGTCGCCCAGGGCCATTTCGTCCATGTCTATGTGGACAGGACCACCCGGCGACCGGTGGAGATCCCGCCTGAGACGCGGGCCCTGCTCAGCGAGCTGGCCTGAGCCTTCCGCTCAAAGAGACCAGCGCCACGCCTGCGAGCACCACAGCGCCGCCGGTGAGTTCGCGAAGGCCGATGCTCTCGCCTAAGAACAGCACCGCCATGATGGTGGTCCAGACCGGCGCGAGATAACCCACCATCGAGGCGCGGGTCGGCCCGGTGCGGCGGATCAGGTGCATGAACAGCAGGATCGGCAGGGCCGTCGACAGGGCACCGAGCGCGAGCAGAGGCAGGATATGCGAAGGCATGGGGGCGAAGGCCGATGGTCCGGCTACGGTGACGGCCAGCAGGGTCGCGACGGAGCCGGAGCAGATCTGCTGGCCCAGCGCCATCCGGGCCGGGTCCGCCTGCTTGACGGTCCGGACGAACACATTCGCTGTCGCATAGCTGAAGGCCACCGCCAACATAAGGAGCGCGCCCGTCGCGTTGATGCCGCTGTCCGGCAGGGCGGCGGGGCCGATCAGGATTCCCATGCCGAGAAAGCCGACGAGGACGCCCAGGAAACGCTGGGGCGTCAGCCGCTCGTCGGCGAACAGCCAATGCGACAGCACGGCGACGATCAGCGGGGACGAGGCCTGGATCATGCCGGCTGGGGCGGTGGGGATCTGCGTCAGGGCGTAGGCCAGGAGCACGTTCGGCAGCCAGCCGTTCAGGGTGCCGAGCACGGCCCAAATGCGCCACTCCTGGCGCTGCGGCAGGATGCTCTTGCCTTGAAGGGTGAACCACAGGGCCAGCGATGTGGCGCCGATCAGCCCGCGCATGGCGGCGAGCACGAAGGGGTTCAGATTTCCGCTCAGCTTCACGAGCAGGAATGAGCTGCCCCATAAAAACGAGCAAATCAGCAGGTTGGAGACCACGAAGGCTGCGGTGGGCGCAGGCGTCGACGCGGTGATTCCGGAATTCGGCGAAGACATGGACGCTTCTCAGAACCCGAGAAGATCGACGAGGAACGGGATCAGCGGCTCGTCGGCCGGCGGCATGGGATAGCCTCGCAGCTCCTGCGCCTTGACCCATTTCAACGCCTGTCCCTCGAGCGGCTGCACGAAGCCCTCCCAGCGGCGGCAGACATAGAGCGGCATGAGCAGGTGGAAGGTCTCGTACGGATAGCTCGCGAAGGTCAGCGGCGCGAGGCACGGTTCCTTCACGGCAATGCCGAGTTCCTCGCGCAGCTCGCGGATCAGAGTCTCCTCAGGCCGCTCGCCCGGCTCCACCTTGCCGCCGGGAAATTCCCACAGGCCGGCAAGCTGCTTCCCTTCAGGCCGCTGGGCCAGAAGGATCCGGTTGTCCGTGTCGATCAGGGCGACGGCAACGACGAGGGTGAGCTTTACAGAAGACACGGGTGGTCAAGCCGTTCGTTGGAGCGAGCAAGGTTGCTCTCATATCCTGCTTGCGCCCTGAAGCGAACCTCTTTCATAGGGCTTGACATATGTAACTTTGATACACAACCTGGAGACGTAAGGGACTGCTGCTCGCAGCCTATCACTTCAGGGGCTTTCATGATCCGGACATTGGCTGTCGCAACCGTTGCCGCGCTCGCCTGCGGTCTCTGGGCAGGCAAGGCCTCAGCACAGGACTGCTCAGGTCCTCCCGTCTCCTTCAACGGTGAAATCGTCGAGATCGAAGGCGAGCTGACGGTAAAGTCCGGCAAAGGTTGTGCTTTTGGCATCAACGGGATCCCCGGCGCCCTCAAGGAAACGGTCATCTCCCAGAAGCCCAAGATCGGCAGGGCAGGAGTCGAGGGGCTCAAACCCTTTTATGTGGCCAAGTCCGGCTACCAAGGACCGGACGAGTTTGCCTACACGTTCATCGGCATGAGCCAGTATGGCGGCCCGATGCGGATAACGATCAAGCGCAAGATCACCGTCGTTCCCTGATCGACGCCCGATCAGCTCCGGTAGTCGCCATTGATCTCCACATAGGCCTTGGTGAGGTCGCAGGTCCACGCGGTGGCCTCGCCCCGGCCGAGACCAAGGTCGACGCGGATCGTGATCTCGTCGCCCCTCATGTAGGCGGAGGTCTTGGCCTCGTCGTAGTCCGGATCCCGGGCGCCCTTCACTGCGACCCGGATGTCGCCGAACCAGATCGCGAGCTTGTCGCGCTCGGCCGGCTCGCCGGCCTTGCCGACGGCCATGACCACGCGCCCCCAGTTGGCGTCCTCGCCGGCGACTGCGGTCTTCACCAGCGGCGAATTGGCGATCGCCATGGCGATCCGCTTGGCCGAGGTGGCGCCTGTGGCGCCCGTCACCTTCACGGTCACGAACTTGCGCGCCCCCTCGCCGTCGCGGGCGACCTGCTGGGCGAGATCGCACAGCAGGCCTTCGAGCGCGCTGCGGAATTCCTTCAGGCGCCGGTCGCTCGGCAGGGAGATCGCCGGTGCCCCCTTGGCGGCGGCGGTCCCCGTCGCGAAGAAGAGCAGCGTGTCGGACGTGGACGTGTCGCTGTCCACCGTCACGCAGTTGAAGCTCTTGTCGGCGCCCTTCTTCAGAAGCGTCTGCAGCACGGGAGCGGCAATGGGCGCATCCGTGAAGACGAAGGAGAGCATGGTGGCCATGTCGGGGGCGATCATGCCCGCCCCCTTGGCGATGCCGTTGATGGTCACCTCGACGCCGCCGATGACGGCCGTGCGGGTCGCCACCTTCGGGAAGGTGTCGGTGGTCATGATTGCCTTGGCGGCGTCGAGCCAGGCGGTGGGCTTGGCCTTCTTCTCGCAGGTCGTGAGCACGTTCTCGAATTTCGTCGCGTCGAGCGGCTCGCCGATCACGCCGGTGGAGGCGATGAAGACCTGCGAGGCGCGGCATCCGGCCGCCTCGGCGGCGATGTCGGCGGTGAGCTTGACCGCTTCGGCACCCTTCTTGCCCGTGAAGGCATTGGCATTGCCCGAGTTCACGACCAGGGCCCGGGCCGTACCTTTGCTCAAGTTCTTGCGGCACCAGTCGACCGGAGCCGAAGGGCATTTGGAGCGCGTGAACACGCCCGCTACCGCCGTGTCCTTGGGCAGGGTCACATACAGAACGTCGGTGCGGTTCTTGTATCGGATACCGGCCTCCGCCGTTGCGATCCTGACGCCGTCGATGGCGGGAAGCGTCGGATACGACTTCGGAGCGAGCGGAGACACGGACTTGGACATGCAAAGGGTCTCAGGGTGAGCGGATGGAATACCGTTTAGGAAAGGCGACCTGCGGTTTTTTAAGGCTTTTTGTCAAGTCAAAGCTGCAGGGGCACATCGGCATGGGCCAAGGAACGCAGCCAGTGTGTCCTCGTTGACCCGTTCTGCAAGCGATGGAGGCTTTCATGACGGGCAAACACCCGAAGACCCAACCTCAGGACCGCCCGCGCAGCGATCTGGATGTCGACCCAGGCATCGGCCGTTCCAAGGGAACCACCATGTCCGGCGAGGATCCGCGCGATCTCGACGGCGGCTCGACGTTCCAGGGCGACGTGGAGAACCAGGCCAACCGCGAAGGTGGCGTCGATCCGAACCGGATGGGTCGGACGAACAAATAGTCGTCGGGACGTCTGAAACGAAAAAGGGCGGCCCGAAAGGCCGCCCTTTGAACGGAGAAGCCGATCTTACTGCTGCTTCTGCTCGACGAGGTTGCCCTTGTCGTCCAGGCGCTCGATCTTGGCATTCTTCCGCAGGCCCATGATCAGATCCTGCTGCGCCTTGCGGGCGAGGTAGGTTTCGACCTGGTCCTTGGTTTCCTCGAAGGTGGGGGCCGGCTTGGTGCGCTTCTCCTCGACCTTGATCACGTGCCAGCCGAACTGACTCTTCACCGGATCGGAGATCTGGCCGGGCTCGAGCTTGAAGGCGGCTTCGGCGAAGGGCTCGACCATGCGGTCCTTGGTGAAGAAGCCCAGATCGCCGCCGTCCGTCTTGGAGCCGGGGTCCTTCGAGGCCTCGCCGGCCACCTTGGCGAAGTCCTCGCCGCCCTTCACGCGGGTGGCGATCTTCTTGGCCTCGTCCTCGTTCTCGACGAGGATATGGCGAGCGCGGACCTCCTGCTCGGCCGGCACGCTCTTGACCGTCTCGTCGTAGAGCTTGCGGGCGGCCTCCGGGGTGACGGCCTTCTTGGCCTCCTGGTCGAGATATTCGTCGAGGAGGGTCTTGTCCCGGTTATAGGCGAGCTTGCGGGCGAACTCCGCGCCGCTTCCGACCTTGGCGGCCTCGGCGGCCTTGGCGCCGAGCTTCAGATCGATCATGTAGCCGGTCAGCAGGTCGCGCTTCTGGGCTTCCGGAACGTTCGGCATCTGCAGGGCCGGATCCTCGGCAGCCAGGGCGAGATCCCCTTCCGTAATGTCGACGCCGTTGACGCGGGCGATGACCTTGGAGGGATCGACGGCCGGCACGGCTGCAGGGGAGGTGGCGGGCGCGGGAGGGGTCTGGGCGAGGGCTGCCCCGGCCATGAGCGGCAGGGCGACGCCGAGGGTCAGAAGGCTCTTCCGGAAGGTGAGTGAGCGAGACATGTGGTTTCCTCTGGTGAGCGTGATCGCCCACGGACAGCGACGATCAGATGGCCGAATGTGTTTACGTTTGCAAGTGATGGCATATTTATGTCACAGCATCGCCGCTCGCGGGGTCTTGAACGGGTCCTCCGGGCCGGCTTGGGGCTGCGCCACTAAAGGCACAGTCTTTAAGATGCACTCCGGCGTAATTAGGTCTATAAGGCGGCGCAAACGCCCCTTTCTCCTGCATTCTGGAATTTCGAAGGCTCTCGATGTTCGGTTCTCTCGCGAAGAAAATCTTCGGCTCGGTCAATGATCGCCGTCTGAAGTCCTACCGGCCGAAGGTAGCGGCCATCAACGCGATGGAGGCCGAGCTGGAGGCCCTGTCCGACGAGCAGCTCCGCGCCCGCACCGAGGACTTCAAGGCCCAGCTCGCCGCCGGCAAGACCCTGGACGACCTCCTGGTCCCGGCCTTCGCCACCGTTCGCGAGGCGGCCAAGCGCACCCTCGGCCAGAGGCACTTCGACGTGCAGCTCATCGGCGGCATGGTGCTCCACGAAGGCTCGATCGCCGAGATGCGCACCGGCGAGGGCAAGACCCTGGTGGCGACCCTGCCGGTCTATCTCAATGCGCTGGCCGGCAAGGGCGTCCACGTGGTGACGGTCAACGACTACCTCGCCCGCCGCGACAGCGAGTGGATGGGGCAGATCTACCGCTTCCTGGGGCTTTCCGTCGGCGTGATCGTCCACGGGTTGGACGATGCCGAGCGTGCCCAGGCCTATGCGGCCGACATCACCTACGGCACCAACAACGAGTACGGCTTCGACTATCTTCGCGACAACATGAAGTACGAGATGGCGCAGATGGTACAGAGGGGCCACAACTTCGCCATCGTGGACGAGGTGGACTCGATCCTCATCGACGAGGCGCGCACGCCGCTCATCATCTCCGGCCCTCTCGACGATCGGTCCGAGCTCTACAACGCCATCGACGTGGTGATCCCGCGTCTCGACAAGAGCGATTACGAGCTCGACGAGAAGCAGCGCTCCGTGGCGCTCACCGAGGCGGGCACCGAGAAGATCGAGGCGCTGCTGCGGGAAATCGGCCTGCTCAAGGAGGGCGACCTCTACGATGCCCAGAACGCCACCCTGGTCCATCACATGAACCAGGCGCTGCGCGCCCACACCCTGTTCCAGCGGGACAAGGATTACATCGTCCGCAACGGCGAGGTGGTGATCATCGACGAGTTCACCGGCCGCATGATGCAGGGCCGGCGCTACTCGGAAGGCCTGCACCAGGCGCTCGAGGCCAAGGAGAAGGTCCAGGTCCAGCCCGAGAACCAGACGCTCGCCTCCATCACCTTCCAGAACTATTTCCGCCTCTACGACAAGCTCGGCGGCATGACCGGCACGGCGGCCACGGAAGCCGACGAATTCCTGGAGATCTACAACCTCGAAGTGGTCGAGATCCCGACCAACCGTCCCGTGGCCCGCATCGACGACGACGACGAGGTCTACCGGACCATGGAGGAGCGCTATCAGGCGGTCATCCGCGATATCGAGGAATCCTCCGCCAAGGGTCAGCCGATCCTGGTCGGCACCACGTCCATCGAGAAGTCGGAATATCTCGCCGAGCTGCTCATCAAGGACGGCTACAAGCTCATCAACTTCGAGGACCCGCAGGCGCTCGAACCCCTCTACCGCGACGCGCGGGCCGGCCGGGGAACCAAGCATTTCGCCGTGCTGAACGCCCGCTTCCACGAGCAGGAGGCCTTCATCGTCGCTCAGGCCGGCGTGCCGGGCGCGATCACGATCGCCACCAACATGGCCGGCCGCGGCACAGACATCCAGCTCGGCGGTAACGCCAAGATGCGCATCGAGCGCGAGCTCGCGGGCGTCGAAGGCGAGGAGCGCGCCCGCCGCGAGAAGGAGATCCTGGACGAGGTGGCGTCCTTCAAGGAGAAGGCGCTGGCTGCCGGCGGCCTCTACGTGCTCGGCACCGAGCGCCACGAATCCCGCCGCATCGACAACCAGCTGCGCGGCCGTTCGGGCCGCCAGGGCGATCCGGGCCGCTCCAAGTTCTACCTGTCGCTCCAGGACGACCTGATGCGCATCTTCGGCTCCGACCGCATGGACGGCATGCTGCAGAAGCTCGGCCTGAAGGAAGGCGAGGCCATCATTCACCCGTGGATCAACAAGGCCATCGAGCGGGCGCAGGCGAAGGTCGAAGCGCGCAACTTCGACATCCGCAAGAACATCCTGAAATACGACAACGTCATGAACGACCAGCGCAAGGTCGTCTTCGAGCAGCGCAAGGAGTTCATGGCGGAAGAGAGCGTGCGCGAGACCATCGACGACATGCGCCACGGCGTCATCGAGGACATCGTTTCCCGCGCCATCCCGGAGAACGCCTATGCGGAGCAATGGGATGTCGAGGGCCTGAAGCAGAACGTCGTCAACTTCCTCAACCTCGATCTGCCGATCGAGGAATGGGCGAAGGAGGAGGGTATTGCCGACGACGAGATCCGCGAGCGCATCACCAAGGCGGCCGACGAGGCCTATGCTCAGCGCGTCGAGGCCAACACGTCCGAAGTCATGAACTACGTGGAGAAGCAGGTTCTGCTTCAAAGCCTGGATCACCTCTGGCGCGAGCACCTCGTGACCCTCGACCATCTGCGTCAGGTCATCGGCTGGCGCGGCCTCGCCCAGCGCGATCCGCTGAACGAGTACAAGTCCGAGGCCTTCGAGCTGTTCAACGCGCTGATCGGGCATCTGCGCGAGCAGGTGACGGGCCAGCTCATGCGCATCCAGGTGGTGTTCCAGCAGCCGGAGCCGCAGGAACTCCCGCCCATGTTCGCCCAGCACCTCGACCCGGCCACCGGCGAGAACGAGTTCGACATGCCCCAGGGCAGCGCTTTCGGGGCCGGTTCGGCCCTCGGCTTCGCGGCCGCTGCCGCGGGAACGGAACCTTCCTCGTCCCGCGATCCGAACGACCCCTCCACCTGGGGCCGGGTCAGCCGGAACGAGCCCTGTCCCTGCGGCTCGGGCAAGAAGTTCAAGCACTGCCATGGGCAGTTCGTGGCGTAAGAGCCGACGATGCCGATCACGGAAGGCCCGGCCCTCGCGCCGGGCTTTTTGCTGAGGCGAGCCTTAATCGGCCGGGCGGTTTTCCCGCGCCTCCCGAGCGGGCTTGCGCCGAAACACCATCCACAAGCCGACGATCAGCAGAATCGCCGTGACCGGCCAATGGAACCAGATCTCGTTGAGGCCGCTGAAGACATTGATCAGAAACAGGAAACCGCCGATGACGAAGGCCGCGGCGACCGGGCGCGGCAGATTTGCAAACCGGTCTGACAACCGGGCTCGGGATCTCGGCGAGCGTTCGAAAGAGCGCGGAACGGCAGTCTCATCGATGGGTGCCGGGCGCACATTCATCCCGCCATCCAGGGTCACCCGGTAGCTCGTGACCGGAGCCGCGACGTTCTTCACCTGCTGGCGACCGAGATAGTCGAAGCCGACCGACAACTTGTTATGCACCTGGTCGTAGACCGGGCCGGAGATCAGGATGCCGCCGGGATCGGCCATTTCCTGAAGGCGCGCCGCGATATTGACCCCGTCGCCATAGATGTCGGAACCGTCCGCCATCACGTCGCCGAGATTGATGCCGATGCGGAATCGCATGCGCTGGGCCTCGGGCAGGTGGGAATCCTGGGCGGACAGTTCCCGCTGGGTCTCGACGGCACACTGCACCGCCTCGACGACGCTGGAAAATTCGGCGATGACGGCATCGCCCCAGGTGTTGACGATCCGTCCGTCATGCCGCTCGATGAGCGCCGCCATGGCGGCCCGATGGCGGCGCAGGGTCGCCAGGGTGCCTGGCTCGTCCGCCTCCATCAGGCGGGAATAGCCCTGCACGTCCGCGCAGAGTACGGTGGTGAGCCGTCGTTTCAGCTTCTCGGTCATGCTGGCATGATAGCGCGGAACTGCCCGAAGCGCATGGGGCATTGCGGTTCCCGGTGCGGCGGCTGAAAGGCTGTCCCAGACCGGTCGCAGGGTTCTTGAACCAATCCCCGCACGGCGACGTTCAAGCTCCTGACCGACAGAGCACGGGGACATCAGAGATGGACGCTGCAGGTATCGTGAAGCATCGTTGGATCGACGTGGACGGCATCCGCACCTTTTACCGCGAGGCAGGGCCGGAGGATGCCCCTGCAATCTTGCTGCCCCACGGCTATCCCTGCTCCTCCTACGAGTTCCGCAACCTGATGCCTCTTCTGGCGGATCGTTGGCGGCTTCTCGCGCCGGACTTTCCGGGGTGCGGATACAGCGACACCCCGGAAGACTTCGCCTACGATTTCGACGGCTACGCGACGTTTCTCGATCGATTTCTGAACCGGCTCGGGATCGACCGTTTTGCCCTCTATCTGCATGATTTCGGATCCCAGATCGGGCTGCGGCTTGCGATCATGCGCCCGGACCGGATTGCCGCCCTGATCATTCAGAACGGGGACATCTACGAGGATCAGCTCGGCCCGAAATACGCTCCCCTGCAGGAGTATTTCCGTAACCCGACGCCGGAGATGCGCGCGAAGCTGGGTGAGGCCGTCACCGAGGAGGGATTTCGCGACGAGTTCCTGAACGACGTTCGTCCGGAGCTCGCCGAGCGCATCCCGCCCGACCTGTGGACGCTGCACTGGTCGCTGACGACGGAACGCCGCCGGGAGATCATTGTCGGGGTGATTGCCGGATTGAAGGACAATCTCGCCTGGTTCCCGCGCTATCAGGCCTATCTGCGCGAACACCAGCCGCCGACCCTGATTGTCTGGGGACCGCAGGACGGGTACATGCCCGAGGGCTCGGCGCGGGCCTATCTGCGCGACCTTCCCGAGGCTGAACTGCATCTGCTCGACGGCGGGCATTGGCTGCTGGAAACAAACCTTACCGAGGTCGCGGGACTGGTGCGCGAATTTCTGCCACGTGCCTGGACATGAAGGGGAGGTATCAGCGCGAAGAGGCTCATTCGCGATCGCAAAGCCTCACCCTCTACAGATCCTGCCCGGTAACTGTTTTCGGGTCATGCCGCGCAGGGGGAATGTCGTCCCACAGGCTTTCGCTGGTATCGCAATCTGCCTTCGGCGATGTGCCTGCAGGTTGAACCAACCCGGCAGGTTTGGTCGTACCGGCGATCTCGTTGATGATCTTGGTTCTCGTTTCGGTCAGGAACTGCCCGCGCTCCCGGATCGGGATCATGAACGCATCCAAGCCCCCGACCACGCAGTCGCGGTAATAGGCATCCAAGGTCGCGTCCTCACGCCGATCGGGGCGTCTGAGCAGGATGGGAAGGCCGTTGATCGTGACTCCCCGGGCCACCGCCCTGTCGCGGGCCTCCGTGACCAGAGGCCCCTGGTTGTTGGCGCCATCGCCCGAGATGTCGATCACGCGGCGCGCAGGCAGGAACGGGCCGGACGCGAAGAGAGCCAGGCTGAAATCGATGGCTTCGGCGATGGAGGTCCCGGCCCCGCGGCGGATCGGAGCGCGGGCGAGCCTCTCGGCGAAGGAGAGGCTGGCCTTCGCATCGCCCACAACAGTCCAGGGCACCACGACATTCTGGACATGCGGATGCGCCCCGGCCCATTCCACGTAAGCCACTGCGATGCGTCCCACGAGGCCGCTTTGAATGGCCTGATGCACCGACGGCGAACGGAAGGCTTCCACATAGCCTTGCCGCTGCAGGTCCTGCTCGTCGGGATCCATGGAAGTCGAGATATCGACGGCGAGCACGAGGGCGAGATCGACTTCGTCAGGCGCCTGCTGCCAGGCCGGAGCGGCGGTCAGGAGCCCCGCCACGAGAGCGGGGAGAAGCCACGGAGCCTTGGGATACCGCATGGCGATCTCCCTCAGTCGAGGACCTTCGGTCCTCTCGGACCTCCGGATGTTACGTCAGCTTTCCTTTCGGCGATAGGCCTCGTGACAGCCGCCGCAGTTCTGGCCGACCCGCTGGACCGCCGCCTGAAGGCTGGCCTGATCCGTAATCGAGGCCTGAACTGCCGTCGCATCCTGTGCGAGCTTGGCCGCACGGGCATCGAAATCCGCCTTGCGCTCCCAGATGGCGGGAAGTGCCGCGGTCTTGCCCTGATGCGAGCCCGGCGGGAAGAGAGCGGGCGTCTGCTGGGCGTTCTGTGCGATCCGCTGGAGAGCGGCCTGCGCGGCCGCGGCGTTGAACGGCGCCTGTCCCCGAGCCATTCCGGTCAGCGTGCGAACCTGCTCCTGATTGTTCTTCATCAGGTTCTGGCGCTGGGTGATGGGATCGCTCGACTGGGCCAGCACCCCAATCCCGCCAGGGATCAGCACACAGAGTGCGGCGATGACGGTCTTTCGCATGGCGACCATCCTTTCTCCCCCGTCCCAGGATGTCCTGTTCCGCCGGATCGGGCCAGATGGAAATGAGGATTAGGGCCGGCTCTTCAGTCGGGATGCTCCAGCCTTGACCTCTGACACTTTGCCCGACCTCGGAGCCTCGCAGGCGGGCGCGAGCCATGCCATAAGGCCGCCGCAACTCCTCCAGGCTTTGGGACCCATGATTCGCGTCGAGAATGTCAGCAAGCAGAACAGCCACAGGATCCTCTTCATCGAGGCTTCCGGAACCCTCCAGAAAGGGGAAAAGGTCGGGCTGGTGGGTCCCAACGGCGCGGGCAAGACGACGCTTTTCAGAATGATCACCAAGGAGGAGCAGCCCGACGAAGGCCAGGTTTCGGTCGATCGGGGCGTGACCATCGGTTATTTCAGCCAGGATGTCGGCGAAATGGCCGGCCGCAGCGCCGTGGCCGAGGTCATGGAGGGCGCCGGTCCCGTGAGCGCCGTAGCGACGGAACTGCGGGAACTGGAAGCCGCCATGGTGGATCCTGAGAAGGCCGACGATCTCGATCAGATCATCGAGCGCTATGGCGAGGTGCAGGCGCGCTACGAGGAGCTGGACGGCTATTCCCTCGAGGGGCGGGCGCGCGAGGTTCTGGCCGGCCTCGGCTTCAGCCAGGAGATGATGGACGGCGATGTGCGGGGCCTGTCCGGCGGCTGGAAGATGCGCGTCGCCCTGGCGCGCATCCTCCTGATGCGCCCGGACGTCATGCTCCTCGACGAGCCGAGCAACCACCTGGATCTCGAGAGCCTCATCTGGCTGGAGGAGTTCCTGAAGGGCTATGAGGGCGCGCTGCTCATGACCTCGCACGACCGCGCCTTCATGAACCGCATCGTCAACAAGATCATGGAGATCGACGGCGGCTCCCTCACCACCTATTCCGGCGACTACGAGTTCTACGAGCAGCAGCGCGCTCTCAACGAGAAGCAGCAGCAGGCCCAGTTCGAGCGCCAGCAGGCGATGCTCGCCAAGGAAATCAAGTTCATCGAGCGCTTCAAGGCGCGCGCCTCCCATGCGGCGCAAGTGCAGAGCCGGGTCAAGAAGCTCGAGAAGATCGACCGGGTGGAGCCGCCCAAGCGCCGGCAATCCGTGGCGTTCGAGTTCCTGCCCGCGCCGCGCTCGGGCGACGATGTGGTCGTCCTCAAGGGCGTTCACAAGCGCTATGGCAGCCGCAGCATCTACGAGGGGCTGGACTTCGGGGTGCGCCGCAGGGAGCGCTGGTGCGTGATGGGCGTCAATGGCGCCGGCAAGTCGACCCTGCTGAAGCTGGTGGCGGGCTCTGCGACGCCCGACGACGGGACGGTCACCCTCGGAGCGAGCGTGAAGATGGGCTATTTCGCCCAGCATGCCATGGAGGTGCTCGATGGCGATCGCACGGTCTTCGAATTCCTGGAGGATTCGTTCCCGCAGGCCGGCCAGGGCTCGCTGCGGACGCTGGCCGGCTGCTTCGGGTTCTCCGGCGACGACGCGGAGAAGAAGTGCCGGGTGCTCTCGGGCGGCGAGAAGGCGCGGCTGGTGATGGCCAAGATGCTCTACGACCCGCCGAACTTCCTGGTGCTCGACGAGCCGACGAACCATCTCGACATGGCCACGAAGGAGATGCTGATCGAGGCGTTGTCGAAATATGAGGGCACCATGCTCTTCGTCTCCCACGACCGCCATTTCCTGGCGGCTCTGTCCAACCGGGTTCTGGAGCTGACGCCGGAGGGCATCCACCAGTATGGCGGCGGCTATACCGATTACGTGGCCCGCACCGGCCAGGAGGCGCCGGGCCTGCGCCATTAAGCAATCGATCCTGGGGAAGCGAAACCAAAGAGCCCGGACGCCGCGCCGGGCCTTTTGCTGCCAGGGATCCTGATTCCGGCAGACGGCGCGACGTCAGCTTGAGGCAAGCATCGTCGGGGATAAGGCAAGGACCACGACAACCATTTTTGAAGAAAGGTCTGTCAAAGGATCCTTCTTCACATGTCCTTTCTCAATTTTCGGGCCGAAACATCATGGCATTGAATACGTCTCTTCCGGTGCTCATCGTCGATGATTATCAGACGATGCTGCGCATCATCCGCAACCTCCTGAAGCAGATCGGCTTCAACGACGTCGACGAGGCCAAGGACGGCTCGGAAGCCTTGGGCAAGCTCAAGGAGAAGAAATACGGGCTCGTGATCTCCGACTGGAACATGGCGCCGATGACCGGGTTCGAGCTGCTCCAGAAGGTCCGCGCCGATGCGGAGCTGACCGCGCTCCCCTTCATCATGATCACCGCCGAGGCCAAGACCGAGAACGTCGTGGCCGCCAAGCAGGCGGGAGTGAACAACTACATCGTGAAGCCCTTCAACGCGGAAACCCTGCGCTCGAAGATCGTCGCCGTCCTGGGTGAGTAGTCGCCATGCGCCTTCCGCCACCCGTCTCTTTTGACCCTTTGAGCCTGGACCTCCTGGCTCAGTCCCGCGAGAGCATCGCCGCGCGCCGGCATGCCGAACTCATGCGGGGCATGGCGGCCATTCATGCGGCGCTTGAGCCGAACAGCGGGGCATCGAAGGCTCTCCTGGACCAGATCCGGACCGATCTGCGCGAAGCGCTCCGGCTCAAGGACGAACTCGACGCCATCACGGAGTCGATCCAGCGCACGAAGCAGGAAATCGCGACCCTGCATTCCCACACCCCGGGCGGTCAGGTCACCAGCGTCACCGACGAACTGGGGGCCGTCGTTTCCGGAACGGAGGCGGCCACCAACAGCATCCTGGCGGCGGCCGAGGAGATCGACGAGATCACCGGGACGCTTGTCCAGCGTCTGTCCGGCGAGGACGCCGTGATGGCCCAGCGGATCTCCGACAGGGTGATCACGATCTTCGAGGCCTGCAACTTCCAGGACATTACCGGCCAGCGCATCAGCAAGGTCGTCGGCTCGATGAAATTCATCGAGGAGCGCGTGACCCAGATGGCGCATATCTGGGGTGGCTTGGAGAGCTTCAACGACGTTGAGGCTTTCAAGATGCCGGAGCGCGAAGGGGACGAGGCCCTGTTGAACGGACCGGCCCTCGACGGCGATCCGACACGCACCTCCCAGGACGCCATCGACGCCCTGTTCGGCTGATCCGATCCGCATCGCGACGGTTGAAAAAGCCCGGTCGTTGCGCCGGGCTTTTCGTCGTCCTTCATTGACGCAGCAAGGTGAGATCGGTCGTGGCCCGAACGGGCCCATTCGCCCCGATCCGATCCGTGACGACGATCCGAAAGCGGTTCGGATCGAGGCTGGCGACGCGCATCTGGGCCGACGTATCGCCGTAAAGCGGTCTCGGCCACGCGATCACCAGATCGAAATCCGTTCCCACCTGCCGGCCTCTGAGCTGGGCGATCCCGACCCGGGAGCCCGTATACGTGCCGGTGACCTGGCCCGAGCGGGGATCCCAGGTCAAACGGGCGCTGACCGACCGCGCGATGAGCAGGTAGGCCCGGCACGTCCCTTGGAGCGACAGATCCGTTGGCCCCTGCTGCCGGATCGTGAACTGGCAGGTGACCCGATGGGAGGTCGCATCCGGCCCTTCCAGGATGATTCCTGTAGCGGAGAAGGAGCCTGCGTAGCGCTCGAAGACGGCCGGTGCAGCGTCGGCACTGCCGGTTGCGCTGCAGAGCAAGAGAACCACGCCGCAAGAGAGCCGGTGCGAAAGGCAATCCATGGATGTCTCCTTATGGGGCCGGATTGGAATTCTCGGCTGTCCTGGAAGCCCGTACCCGTTCCGAAGCACCGCCTCCTCGCCGGATTTCCAACCCGGCGTCACGTGTAGAGATAGGTGTCAGGCAGGCCGAGGCGCCGGCAGGCCTGGACCGCCGGAAAGGACGGCAGCATCAACCGATTGCTTGCCATCGCCACAGTGCGGACGAGGGTGCGCTCGACGGGGTTGAGGGACCAGGAGGCGCCGAGTTCGAGACGCTCGCGCACCCAGGCCGGCAGAATGTCGACCGCAGCCTTGACGAGCAAAGTCTGCAGCGGTCGTGCCGGCGCCGGAAGGATCGGGGCACGCTTCATGATGGCAAGGAATTCGAAGATCACGGGCGAGGGGACGAGCCTTGAAGTCATGCTCCCGAACAGGGCGTCGAGCTCCTCCTGCGAGGCGGGCGCTCCCGCTGCCCCGTAAAGCCTTGCGGCGGGCAGGGCCTCGACGAAGAGCGCCGCCCGGTCGGCTGGGGTCAGAGGCCTGACATAGGCGGAATAAGCCTCCGTGAAGCCGAACCCGGCCGTCGCCTGCACCCAGTCCAGCAGGACCGGATCATTGGCCCGGTACTCCTCGCCTTCGCTGGTCTGGCCCGCCACGCGATCGTGCCGTCTGACGACGCCGGCAATCATGGTCTCCGCCCGGCTGCGCGGCCCGTACACCGTCACCATGGCGGCAAGCCCGGTTCGCTGAAGGCGCTTCAACGGGTCCGTCCGGAAGCTGCTGTGCTGCCAGACCCCGTCCCGGACGCGCGGCTCCCCGAATTCGAGCAGCACGGCCGTGATGCCGCCGACCAGAAGGGAAACCGGATTCTTGAAGATGCGCCAGGAGACGGAATCGGCGGAAATCAGCGCCGGCTCTCCCAATGGCACGGAAAAATCGATGCTGCGATCCGGTTGAAGGAGCGCTTGTGCCAGGCCGTCGACCTGACGCTGCAGAAGGCCAGGCAAGACAATGGCGGTGGGGCTCAGGAGCATGACAGGACCTCCGCTCCAGAAATCCGGGCAGGGCCGGAAAAGTTTCCCGCGACACCTCAGTCCAGCTCATGAAAAAGCCCGCCGAGGGGCGGGCTTTCTGATGCCGCGGTTTGTGCGACGCTCAGTTTGCAGCGGCCACGTTGACCTTCGCAGGAGCCTGAGCCCGCTTCTGGGGCACGGCCTTCATGGCCGGAGCCGCCTTGGCGGGGGCCGGCGCGACCTGGACCGTCTCGGCCACCGGCTGTGCGGAGGACGTGCTGAACAGGTCGGTCACGCCGCTGAACATCTTCTTGTAGAAGGGCGTCTCCTGCGAGGGGGACCCTGCCGCCGCAACCGCCACCGGGGCGGTCTGCTGGGTCACGGCCGCACGGCTTTCGGCCGGGCGGGACTCCGGCTGCGAGGCGGGAGCCTCCCTCATCGAGGCGAAAGCGAGGGCGGTCGACGGCGTCTCGATCTTCTCGCGGCCGCTGTCGTCGAGCGCAATCTGCCGCGGGCCGGAGGAAATCCCCTCGGTGCGGCTCACATATCCGAGCTTGCTGTCGGACACGCCCGTCACGTTGGCCAGGGCTTCGCGGAAGGATTCATGCGTGTCGCCGTCGTTGTAGACGAGCTTGATCGGCTTTTCGCCCTTCGCGACCAGTTCGGCCACTTCCTGCTCGTCCTGACGCTGCTTCTGCGCCACGAGAGAGGCGGTGTCAGGATCCACGTTGAATTCGTAGCGTCCCCGGCCGACCGCCACGCGCAGCTCGTCCTTCGTGACCTCGAAGGTATCCGAGCCTTCCTTCAGGTTCTTCCAGAAGCCGATATTCGGGTCCAGACGATGCTTGGCCAGGTTCTCGGCCGTCATCCGGAATGGATAGGACTGGAACTGGAAGCCGCGCTGACCGGCGCTGAGCGCCTCGCGGGCGATGGCGTAGATCTCGGCGATGTTCTGGTCCGTCATGGCGAAGCAGCCGCGCGAGGAGCACGCGCCATGCACCATGATGTCGCCGCCGTTGCGCCCGAAGGACCGGTCGAAGGCGTTCGGATAACCGGTGTCGAACGACAGGTAATAAGCCGAGTTCGGGTTCATCTGCGCCGGAGTGACCGTGTAGAACCCCTCAGGCACCTGCCGGTCGCCTTCGCGGGTCTTGGGGCCGAGCTGGCCCGACCAGCGGCAGATGGGATAGGTCTTGAGGAGCGCGTACTTGCCGTTGGAGCCGCGCTTCCAGACCTCCAGTTCCGATTCCTTCTTGTAGGCCCGGATCAGGATAGGGTCTTCCTTGGACATGCCCTTGGTCGACATCAACGCCATCGTGGCTGGCGGAATCGGCACGAGGTGTCGCGTGGAGCCACGGGAAAGCTGGTCGTCCTGGCAGGCAGCAAGCGCGAGCACCAGGCTCGCGGCCAATGCGAAACGCTTCATCATGGGGGACCCCGCAATTCTTGATCTGCCCGACGTCTTTGCCGGTCAGTTCCCCTTTAATCCCTAAATCGTTAGCCTTAACTGGCCCTTACTGCAAGCGGAGCCGTAATCGAGTTATGCTGAAAGGAAGGTAAAAAATCCGCCTGCGAAGGGGGCTGGCGCCGCACATCGGAGCACGCGACATCTCTTCCGAGGTAAGGCGGGACCGGGAGGCAGGAGGATCCCGCCCGGGAGCCGGGCAGGCCCTCAAGGCCGGCAGGGCGGATCTCAGAGCTTGCGGCCGATGTTGAGGAACTTGTCGGCCCGATGGTCGCGGATCTCGGCCGGCCCCATGTTGCCCAGATCGTGCAGGGCTTCCTCGATGGCATTGCCGGTGGCCTGGATGGCCGACTCCGGCTCCCGGTGGGCGCCGCCCACGGGCTCGGTCACGATGGCATCGATGATGCCGAGCCGCAGGAGGTCCTGGGCCGTGATCTTCATGTTGGTGGCGGCATCCTGGGCGCGGGCGGCGTCGCGCCAGAGGATCGAGGCCGCGCCCTCCGGCGAGATCACGCTGTAGATGGCGTGCTCCAGCATCAGCACCTTGTTGGCGGTCGCGATCGCGATGGCGCCGCCCGAGCCGCCTTCTCCGATCACCACGGAGACGTTCGGCACGCCGAGGGAAAGCTGCATCTCGGTGGAGCGGGCGATGGCCTCGGCCTGTCCGCGTTCCTCCGCCTCGATGCCCGGATAGGCGCCTGCGGTATCCACGAAGGAAATCACCGGCAGGCCGAAGCGGTCCGCCATTTCCATCAGGCGCACCGCCTTGCGGTAGCCCTCGGGCCGGGCCATGCCGAAATTGTGCCGGATGCGGGTCTCTGTGTTGTGGCCCTTCTCCTGGCCGATCACGCAGACCGGCTGGCCGCGGAAGCGGCCGAAGCCGCCGACGATGGCCTCGTCCTCGGCGAACTTGCGGTCGCCCGCGAGGGGCGTGAACTCGGTGATCAGCCCAGCGCAGTAATCGACGAAGTGCGGGCGCTGGGGATGACGCGCGACCAGGGTCTTCTGCCAGGGCGTGAGCTTGGCATAGAGCTCCTTCAGGGCGTCGGCGGCCTTGACCTCCAGGCGGGAGATGTCATCGGTGATGGAGACGGCATCCCGGTTCTCACCGAGCGCCCGAAGCTCCTCGACCTTGGCTTCCAGCTCGGCGACGGGCTTTTCGAAATCGAGATAACTGCGCATCAGACTCTACAGCATCGGGCCCAAAAGTGGATTTGCACTTTTGGGCCCGATGCTTCCTCCTTTATGAGAGCATCGTACAGGCAGAAAACCGGATCCACTTTTCCGCACGATGCTCTAATGGAAAATGAAGGCCGGCGTGACCGGATAGCCCTGCCGAAGCGGGGCGGACACTGGCGTTTTGGAGGGTCCAAGTCAAGGTGAGCCCTGCCTTAGTCCCGCAAAACCCGGCGGAATCAAGGAAGGCGGCGCCATCCGCGAGGCCGGGGCCGCAGGCACCGGAGCGAAAACCGGAGAAAGGCGCCGCGCGCGGCGCACCGCATGGACGGCGCCGGGCCGGTAGAGCTGCTTCGTCGCCTCCACGATGTGAAGGCCCGCGAAGGGAAGCGAGAATCCGGCGCCGACCTGCTCCCAGGCCTGGGCGCTCTGGAGCAGGAGGCGGTTGCGCAGGGGCGGCACGTAGAGGGTTTCCGCCCAGCCCTCCGGCGAGAACCATGTCTGGCGCATCAGGCTCTTGAGCTGCGAGCGGCTGTAGGGCTGCCCATAGCCGAAGGGCGTCGTGTCCATGCGGGCCCACAGGCCGCGCCGGTTCGGCGCCACCAGGATGATCCGACCGCCGGGCGTGAGGATGCGCCAGATCTCGTGCAGGAGCTCGCTCGGGCTCTCCACCGTCTCCAGCGCATGGACCACGAGGACCCGGTCGATGGAGGCGTCGGGCAGGGGCATCATCAGCGGGTCGACGAGGGCGGAGGCCGAGGCGCCGGTGCTGGGCCAGTTCACCACGCCCTGGTTTGCCGGCATGAAGGCGAGCGTCCGCTCGCTTTCGCCCTTCACGGCGGAGAGGTAGGGCGGCGCATAGCCGAGACCCAGCACGCGCAGGCCCGTGAGCGGGCCCCAAAACCTGTCGATGGCGCGCCCGACGAAGCGGCGCGTCACGGCCCCGAGCGGGCTGGCGTAGAAGCCGCGCAGATCGGTGATGTCGATGCTCATGACCTCAACAGGCTGTCTCTTGCTCCGGCCCGGCAAACGCAATGCGCGGATCCGGGGCTGGTTTCACGCGCCGACTGTTCCATGATAGCTCAGAGCACATCAAGACGAGGTGCCCCGATGTCCGCCCAGATCCACGCCTTTCTCTGCCTTCAGGACAATATCGGTGTTCTGATCCATGATCCCAATACGGGCGCCTGCGCGGCCATCGATGCGCAGGAGGAGGGGCCGATCCTGGCAGCTCTCGCCAAGACCGGCTGGCAGCTCACGGACATCCTCGTCACGCACCGCCATTCCGATCACGTGCAGGCCATCGAGCCCCTGAAGCGCCGCACCGGATGCCGGGTGGTGGCGCCGGTCAAGGCGCGGGAGGCGGTGCCGCATGCCGATGCCTATGTGCGCGAGGGCGACACGGTCCATGTCGGCGGTCTTCAGGCGCATGTGTGGGAAACCCCCGGGCATTGCCTGGATCATGTGTCCTACTGGTTCGCGGCGGACCGGGCGCTGTTTGCCGGCGACACCCTCTTCACCCTCGGCTGCGGGCGGATGTTCGAGGGAACCTACGCCGAGTTCTGGTCCTCGCTCCAGCGTCTCGCCGCTCTGCCGGACGAGGCACGGGTCTATTGCGGGCATGATTACACGCTCTCCAACGCGCGCTTCGCGCTGGCGGCCGATCCGGATAACGAGGCGCTGAAGGCGCGGGCGGCGGAGGCCGAGACGGCCAAGGCGGAGGGGCGCTTCCTCGTGCCGACGACCATCGGGCATGAAAAGGCGACCAATCCCTTCCTGCGCGCCGGGGAGCCGGCACTCGCGAAATCCGTTCAAAAGGAGGGAGCACCGCCCGTGGAGGTGTTTCAGGCCTTGCGCGAATGGAAGAACAGGTTCTGATGGGGAGCATGACCTTGCGGGAGCGGACGACCCTATGAGCGACCACAGCCTCATCATCGGACTCGAGAGCCGTCTCCTGAACGCCTGGCCCTCGTTCGATTATCAGCTCTACGACGGCTGGGTCGTCCGCCTTGCGAACGGCTACTCGAAACGTGCCAATTCCGCGACGCCCTTCCGGCCGGAGACCGGTCTCGACGACGAACTTCTCGACTACATGATCGCGCGCTTCGTCGAGGCCAATGTTCGTCCGACTTTTCGCCTCAACGGGGTAGAGACGCCTCGCGTCGACGAGTTGCTGAAGCAGCGTGGTTTCAAGGAGATCGAGCCGACGCATGTCCTGACGGCTCCGATTACGAGCGGCGATTGCGAGATCGATCCCGAAGTCAATCTCGACCCGCAGGCGTCCAAGCGCTGGGTGCGGGCGGCGGCCGAATCCTATGGCGGCGACAAGGCCGACGACGAGACGCTGATGCGGATCGTCTCCCGCATCCGCCAGAAGACGGCGTTCGCGACGCTCAGCCTCGACGACAGGCCGGTGGCCTGGGGGCTCGGCGTGGTGGAGCGCGGCTATGTCGGCCTCTACGACATCGTGGTCGCGCCGGACCTGCGCGGCATCGGATTGGGCCGCCGCGTGGTCGCAAGCCTTATGGCCTGGGGCTGCGGGCAGGGGGCGCACACCGCCTATCTCCAGGTGCGCGAGGAGAACGAGATCGCCCGCTCGCTCTATGGCGCGCTCGGCTTCGAGACGGCCTATCGCTACACCCACCGGGTCATGCCGGGGCGGTCTTCTTCGGTGTAAGGGTGGCGACCAGCGCGCCGGCCACGATGAGGCCGCAGGCCAGAGCGAGCGTCACGGTCGGCTCCGCATAGCCGGCGACCACCAGGAGCAGGGTCGACAGCACCGGCGTCGCGTAGGAGGCGACACCGAGGAAGCGGATGTCGCCGCGCTTCATGCCGATGTCCCAGACATAGAAGGCGGCGCCCACCGGGCCGAGGCCGAGGGCCAGAAGGGCAAGCCATTGCGTCGTCGTCTCGGGCCAGACGGTGGTCTCGAACGCGAGGTGGCATACGAGGCTCAAGAGAGACGTCGCCAGGCAGAAGCCCGCCACCGCGTCGGTGGGCACCTGGCCGAAGCGGCGGGAGAGAACCGAATAGCCGGCCCAGACGAAGGCGGCGACGAAAGCGCAGATGTAGCCCGGCATGTATTCGGCGCGCGCATCGAAGGCGCCGCGCCCGGCGATCAGCACCACGACGCCGGCAAATCCGAGCAGCGCCCCCAGGATGTGGGCTCGCCGCAGATGCTCGCCCGGCAGCAGCGAGGAGAACAGCACGATCAGCAACGGCCAGAGATAGTTGATCAGGCCCGATTCCGCCGGCGGCGCCCAGCGCAGGGCCGCGAAATAGAGCGCGTGGTAGCCGAACAGGCCGCCGATCCCCAAGGCCCAGACGACGGGCTTCTGGCGCAGGGCCCTAAGCCCCTGGGGGCGCACGATCCAGCTCACCACGCCGACCAGCCCGCCGACCAGGAAGGTCATGGCATTGAGCTGGAACGGCGGGATCGTGCCCGTCGCCGCCGTGAAGAGGGCGAGCATGGACCAGAGCAGGATGGCCGTGAGACCGATGGTGGTGGCGGTGCGAGTCGTCATGGCCGCCACCTATCACGACTTTCCCGAAGAAGCGAAGCTCCGAGGCAGGTTTGTCGGGAAATTCTAATAGGTCGTACGCCCGCCGCTGAGATCGAAGGTGGCGGCCGTCGTGAAGGAGTTCTCCTCGGAGAGCATCCAGGCCACCATGGCGGCGATCTCGTGCAGCTCGGCGAAGCGGTCCCGGGGAATCCGAACACGCATGTATTCGATGAATTCCGGCGTGAGCGAGTCGAGGATCTTCGTCTTGGCGGTGGTGGGCGTGATGCAGTTCACCGCGATGCCGGTCTTGGCCAGCTCCTTGCCGAGGGACTTGGTAAGGCCGATGATGCCGGCCTTCGCGGCGCTGTAGGCGGCGAGGTTAGGGTTGCCTTCCTTGCCGGCGACGGACGAGATGTTGACGATGCGGCCGTAATCGTTCTCCAGCATGATCGGCACGATGGCGCGGCAGCAATTGAAGGTGCCCGTCAGGTTGACCTCGACGACGCTGCGCCACTCCTCGACGGAATACTCGGCGAGCGGCTTGACGGGACCTGTGATCCCGGCGCCGTTCACCAATCCGTCGATGCGTCCGAAGGCGCCGCGGGTCTGCTGCGCCGCGTGCTCGACCGACAGGCTGTCCGCAACATCGACGCTCAGGCCGATACAATCCTTCGAGAGCGCTGCGGCGCTCGCTTTGGATTCCTCGAGGCGAAGGTCCCAGATGGCGACCCTGGCGCCCGACTGCACGAGGCGCTCGCCGATCGCATAGCCGATGCCGCGGGCGCCGCCGGTGATCACGACGGTTTTGCCCGCCATGTCGATGCGGTTCATACCTCAATTCTCCGTTTTGCGGGCAGGATGCGGCCCATCGGATCCGGACGGCAGTCAGACCTGCATCCGGGACGATGTCGTGCCAATCAGGCCATGTATTGCCCGCCGTTGATGGACAGGGTCGAACCGGTCATGAAGCCGGCCTCGTCGGCGGCCAGGAAGAGGACCGTACGGGCGATCTCCTCCGCCTCGCCAAGACGGCCCACCGGAATGAGCGGAAGGATCTTGGATTTCAGAACCTCCTCGGGGACGGCCTTCACCATCTCGGTGGCGATGTAGCCCGGCGCGATCACGTTGACGGTGATGCCCTTGTTGGCATTCTCCTGCGCGAGCGCCTTGGCGAAGCCGATCACGCCCGCCTTCGCGGCGGAATAGTTCGCCTGCCCCATCTGGCCCTTCTGGCCGTTGATGGACGAGATGATGATGATGCGTCCGAAGTTGCGCGAGCGCATGCCCTCGATGACGGGTCGCGTGCAGGTGAACATGGAATCGAGATTGGTGCGGATGACGGCGGACCATTGATCGTAGGTCATCTTGTGGAACATGCCGTCGCGGGTGATGCCCGCGTTGTTGACCAGGATGTCGACCGGGCCGATCTCGGCTTCCACCGCCCGGATGCCGCTCTCGCAGGATGCCGGATCGGAAACGTCGAACTTGAAGACCGGGATGCCAGTCTCCGACTTGAACTGGTTGGCGGCCTCGTCGTTGCCGCCGAAATTGGCCGCAACCTTGTAGCCCACGTCCTTCAAGGCTTTTGAAATCGCGGCACCGATGCCGCGGGTGCCACCGGTGACCAATACGACACGCGCCATGCTGTTTCCTTCCCAAGACCGTTCCGTGCGGATCTCTCGAGGATCCCTTCGTCGTGAGACGGCCGGATTCGGGCCGCCTCACAACATAGCTTAGGCTATTTGACAGAACGGGGAAGGGCGAGGCTCCGGAATTTTCCCCGAGCCTGTTCAGGTTTTCAGCGCTCCAGGCACATGGCGACGCCCATGCCGCCGCCGATGCAGAGGGTGGCGAGGCCCTTCTTGGCGTTGCGCCGACCCATCTCGTGCAGGAGGGTGACGAGCACGCGAGCACCCGAGGCTCCGATGGGATGCCCGATGGCGATGGCGCCGCCGTTCACGTTCACGATGGACGGATCCCAGCCCATGTCCTTGTTGACCGCGAGCGCCTGGGCGGCGAAGGCCTCGTTAGCCTCGACGAGCTCGAGGTCGGACACTTTCCAGCCGGCCTTTTCCAGCGCCTTGCGCGAAGACGGGATCGGGCCCGTGCCCATGATGGCCGGATCGACACCGGCGGTGGCCCAGGAGGCGATGCGGGCGAGCGGGGTCAGGCCGCGCCTCTCGGCCTCGGCCTCCGTCATCAGTACGACGGCGGCCGCACCGTCGTTGATGCCCGAGGCGTTGCCGGCCGTAACCGTGCCGTCCTTCGAGAAGGCGGGGCGCAGCTTGGCAAGGGCCTCGACGGTGGTGCCGGCGCGGATGTACTCGTCCTGGTCCACCACGATGTCGCCCTTGCGCGAGGCAATGGTGACGGGCGTGATCTCATCCCTGAAGCGGCCTTCCTTCTGGGCGGCCTCGGCCTTGTTCTGGGAGGCGGTGGCGAACTGGTCCTGCTCCTCGCGGGTCAGTTGCCAGCGCTGGGCCACGTTCTCGGCGGTGTTGCCCATGTGGTAGCCGTTGAAGGCGTCCATCAGGCCGTCCTTGAGCATGGTGTCGACGAGCTTGAAATCCCCCATCTTGGTGCCGGCGCGCATGTGGGCCGCGTGGGGGGCGAGCGACATGGATTCCTGTCCGCCCGCCACGATGATGCCGGCATCGCCGTTGGCGATCTGCTGCATGCCGATGGCGACCGTGCGCAGGCCCGAGCCGCAGAGCTGGTTGAGGGCCCAGGCGGTCTTCTCCTGCGGCACGCCGCTGGCCATGGCCGCCTGACGGGCCGGATTCTGGCCCTGGCCTGCGGTGAGGATCTGGCCGAGGATCACCTCGTCCACTTCGCCGCCTTCGACCTTGGCCCGCTCCAGAGCCGCCTTGATGGCGACGGCGCCGAGTTCATGGGCCGGCGTGTTGGCGAAGGCCCCGTTGAACGAGCCGACGGGGGTGCGCGCCGCGCCGACGATGACGATGCTGTCTCGGGCCATTCCTCTCTCCTCATGCTGATTGTCTGATCGCAGAACGAATGTAGTGCCGGTTCGATCAAATCCCCAGGGGGTGGGATGTCAAGGAGCGGATCGTGCAACCCAGCCCTGACCGCCTTAGACTTTTGGCGCTTTGATCGTTCGGGATAAGACTTATAATCATTGAGGGCTGGCATCCCGCGGATCGGGATGAAGGATGCCGGGCACGGTGGATTTCCCGGGAGCGTATCGGGCAAAATGGCGACGGACAAACAACCGACTGTCATCAAGAAATATGCCAACCGCCGCCTCTATCACACGGGTACTTCGACCTACGTGACGCTGGAAGACCTGGCGGGCATGGTGCGCAAGGGCGAGGATTTCGTGGTCTATGACGCGAAGTCCGGCGAGGAGATCACCCGCTCGGTTCTTGCCCAGATCATCTTCGAGCAGGAGAACAAGGAGGGGCCGAACCTCCTGCCGGTCACGGTGCTCCGCCAGCTGATCCGCTTCTACGGCGACAGCATGCAGGCTCTCGTGCCGAGCTATCTCGAATTCTCCATGAACAACCTCTCGCAGGAGCAGCAGAAGCTCCGGGAGCAGATGGCGCAGGCCTTCGGCCCTTCGGCCTTTCAGGCCATGGAGGAGCAGGTGCGCAAGAACATGGGCTTCTTCACGGAGGCCATGCGCATGTTCTCACCCTTCCCGCAATCGCCCCCGGGCGCCCCCGAATCCAGGCCGCCTGCGAAGGGGGAAGGGACGGACGACCTCGACAGCCTGAAGCAGCAGATGGCCGACATGCAGGCCAAGCTCGACAAGCTGGCGAGCAAATAGCTCCGCAAGGAGCCTTGCCCTCAGCCGCGCGCCTTCTTCAGCATCTGATGCAGCATCGACGGCTGCAGCACTGCCTCGGGCTCGCCGAACAATGCGCCCTGCAGGTAATCCACGCCCCAGGCCGTCAGCAGACGGGCGGTGGACTCGTCGTCCACCCATTCGGCCGCCGTGGCGATGCCGAGGTGCTGAGCCCGGTCGATCAAGGTTCTGACGACGAGGCGGTCGTCGGTCGAGCGCTTGAGCGGCTGGATGAAGACGCCGTCGATCTTGAGGAGATCGACGGGCAGCATCCGCAGCTGGGCCGGCGACACATAGCCCGTTCCGAAGCCGGCGAGGGAAAGCCCGACGCCTAGGGCCTTCATGGCATGGAGGCGACCCAGGGTCTTCCGGCATTCGGCCAGGGCGGCCTCGGGAACCTCGATGACGAGCCGCGACTCGATGCTCGGGCGGGCGCCGAGATGGGCTGCCAGTAGGGGCAGCCACTCGTCATCCAGGAGTGTTCTGGGCGAGACCGGGAGGGCCAGGCGCGCGCCGGGATCGTCGCGAAGATAGTCGGCGGCCAGCTCCAGCATGCGTGCATCCACGAGGAGGGCGAGGTTCGCCTCCTTCAGCTTCGGCGCCGGGCCGAGCGCGATCGGGCTGCCACCGGAGCGCGACAGCGAGGGGCAGACCTGCATCAGGGCCGGGGCACGGCTGTGAGCTTCCACCACAGGTCGGCAGGCGAGAGTCAGGCTGCGGCTGTTGAGAGCGGCCACCCAATCGAACGGCGCCTGCTCGGCAGCCCGTGAGGGCGCCTTCGGACGCGCGTCGTAAAGCGTGCAGGTTTCCCCGCAATCGAGGCCCACGGTCAGGGCTTGTTCGGCAAAGCGCAGCAATTTGGGGGCCTTGAAGGTATGATCCGGCGCGCAGGCTGCCCCGAGATGGAGCGAGGCCGCGGCCGGATGGCCCTTCATGAGCGCGATGAGCCGCCGCATGGCGCTCGGAGCATCCGCGGCCGGACAGCAGGTCAGGGTCAGGGCAAAGCGGCGGGACCCGAGAGCGGTGAAGAGATCGTGGCGGCGCATCATCGGGCGCAAGGTCCGGGCGATCTCCGCCATCGAGCCGGCTTCGTCATCGTCGAGCGCACCGACGATCAGGGTGCAGGTCTGAGAGGTCCGCAGGGCTTCATTGATGCCGTTCTGGATGCCGCACAGAAGCTCCGAGCGCTGTTTCAGCATCGCAGGCAGCAGATCCTGCCCGCCGGAGGCCAGGTCGAGACGCAGCTGCCCGCGGGCGAAGGCCGGGCGTCCCTGGACGTCCGGCTGCCAGCGGCCTGCATCCTCGACCATCACCACCCGGTCCGGTTCGAAGCGCAGGGCATAGCGGGTCTCGTAGGCGCTGCCCGAGCCCTCCTGCGTGCCGATGGCATCCTGATGGGAGAGGCCGCAGCCGGGCTCGACGAGCTGAGCGAAGGCTTGGCCCGTCTTCGGCAGATCCCGCGATGGCAGGCCGAGCGCCTCGGCGGCACCGGGTCCCCAGGTGAGGGTGTCGGACACCATGTCCCAGGCATAGACGATCCCCGTGGCAGGCGCGCGGGAAGGCCTTGAGGCTCGGCCCTCGCGAGGCGAGCGGGAAACGCCTTTGAAAAGTCCCGTCCGGCCCTGCCCCCTCGTTGCCATCACGCTCACCCTCGAAACACGCGCAGATCGGGGATGGCTGAAGGCGCCTCTTCTGCAAGCCTGACCAAACCCGGAAATCCAAGGGATGCAGGATCGGCTCTCAGGCTTAATGAAGGGTAAAAAGCGATGGAAAATCAGCAGGGTGGGGATTGCGGGCATAAAAAAACCGGCGCCCTGGGCGCCGGTTCGGATCGTTGCATGCCGCGTCGGATCACGCGTCGGTCTTCACCTTCAGAACCTGACGGCCACGGTACATGCCGGTCTTCAGGTCAACATGGTGAGGACGGCGCAGCTCGCCGGAATCCTTGTCCTCGATGTAGGTCGGGGCCTTCAAGGCATCCGCGGAGCGACGCATTCCGCGCCGCGAAGGCGACGTTTTTCTTTTTGGAACGGCCATTTCTCGTCTCCGGTTAAATAGCGGAGCGCCCGCTCAACCGGGGAACGCTCACATCTCAAACTTGATGAGGTTGCGCCTCATACAAGGTCTTTGGGCAAATATCTAGCCCCTCCAAGCGATCCGGGGGTTTTTCATTGCCGCAGGGCGGCCTCTCAAGGCTTCAGGCAATCGCTGAAAGGCGCCGCCCTGTCCATGCGGGCCTGCAACTGCCCGGCCAGGGCCCGGTGGCCGGGCCGCGGGCGAGCGGGGTTGCGGACCAGGGGATTGGGCAGGGCTCGCGCCATGAGGGCCGCCTCCTGGCGGGTCAGGCTCTTGGCCGACTTGCGGAAATACTTCTGGGCGGCCGCCTCGGCGCCGAAGATGCCGTCGCCCCATTCGGCGACGTTGAGGTAGACTTCCATCATCTTCCGCTTCGACCAGATCAGGTCCAGATACAGGGCGACCGGGATCTCGAGACCCTTGCGGACATAGGAGCGGCTCGGCCACAGGAAGAGGTTCTTCGCCGCCTGCATGGGGATCGTCGAGGCTCCCCGGGACGGCCCGTCCTCGTCGGCAGCCTCCACCACGTCCCAGAGGGCATCCCAGTCGACGCCGTTGTGCTCGCAGAAGCGGCTGTCCTCGGCCGTCATGACGGCGAGCGGCAGGTTAGGCGAGATCTCGTCGAGGCGGACGAAGGTCCTCTCCACAGGCTGCAGGGTGAGCCAGCGGCCGAGCATCAGGCTCGAGACCGGCGGCACGGCCCAGTACAAAAGGCCTAGCCAAAAGACCGCGCCGACCCATAAGAGAACGAGACCGAGGCCGAACTGAACGAGGCGGCGGAAGAAGCGGGCGGCCGTCATCGGCTCCCGCGGCCGTCCCGACCGCAGCGTCCATTTCGGCCTCATCCGTTCACCCGCATTCCCCTCGGACGGAGCGGCAGCCCCATCCGTATTCAGGCTCGTCATGGCGCCATCCACCAGCACTTTCACGACGCGGCTCTCTGACGCCGCGAAGGTTGTCGAAGCAAGTCTCGAAGCCTTGCTATCAGACAATGCCGCTCCCGGCGAGCTTGCCCGGCCCCCCCGTCTCATGGCCGCCATGCGTCATGCGGTCCTGGGCGGGGGCAAGCGCCTGCGGCCATTCCTGGCCATCGAGGCGGCCCGCCTCCTCGGCGTGGAGGGGCAGGGGCCGCTGCGGGCCGGCTGCGCCATCGAGCTTCTGCACTGCTATTCCCTGGTCCACGACGATCTGCCCTCCATGGACGACGACGACCTGCGCCGAGGGCGTCCCACCGTGCACAAGGCCTATGACGAGGCCACGGCCATTCTCGCCGGAGATGCGCTCCAGACGCTGGCCTTCGAGGTTCTCGCCGATGCCGCAACGGCACCCGACCCTGGCATCCGCTCGGCTCTCGTGCTCGGCCTGGCCCGCGCCTCGGGCCTCGGCGGGATGGTGGGAGGCCAGCTGCTCGACCTGACGGCGGAGGGGCGCTACGGGGCCGTCGAGATGGGGGAGGCCGACGTGCGGCTGCTCCAGATGATGAAGACCGGGGCGATCCTCACCTTCTCGGTCGAAGCGGGAGCGATCCTGGGGCAGGCCGACGCCGCGGCGCGCGGGCGGCTGGTCGCATATGGACGCGCCCTTGGTGCGGCCTTCCAGGTCGCCGACGACATCCTCGACCGGGAGGCGTCGGCAGAGGCGCTCGGCAAGCGTACGGGCAAGGACCAGGAGAAGGGCAAGGCGACCCTTGTCGATCTGCTCGGCATGGACGGAGCCCGCCGGGAATGCCGGCAGCTGGTCGAGCAGGCGGACAGCGCCCTCGACGATTTCGGGCCGCGGGCGCAGATCCTGCGCGAGGCCGTGCGCTTCGTCGTCGAGCGGCAGGTTTAGTCCTCAGACTAATCGTCGAGCATCCGACGCACTTTGGCGGCGAGATCCGCGTAGCTGAAGGGTTTGCTGATCAGGTTCATGCCAGGGTCCAAGCGACCATGGTGAACGATGGCGTTCTGCGTGTAGCCTGTCGTGTAAAGAACGGGGAGCCCAGGTTTGCGCTGTGTGACCTCGTCTGCGAGCACGCGGCCGTTCATACCGCCTGCGAGAACGACATCAGTGAACAGCAGTTCGATCTCAGGATGTCGCTCCACAATTGACAGAGCGCCTCGCCCGTCAGCAGCCTCGAGCACACGGTATCCAAGGTCACGCAGTGCTTCGACGGCGTAAGCCCGAAGGGCGGGCTCGTCTTCCACCACCAGAATCGTCTCGCCGGATCCCTTCACCATCACGGGAGCCTTGGCCGGCATCTCTGCAGGCTCATCATCAGAGCCGATCAGACGAGGCAGATAGATTTTGATCGTGGTGCCCTCGCCGAGTTCGCTGTAGATCCTGATGTGTCCGTTGGATTGGCGGACGAAGCCGTACACCTGGCTCAGGCCAAGCCCGGTTCCCCTGCCCACTCCCTTGGTGGTGAAGAACGGCTCGAACACCCTCTCCATGGTAGCCTTGTCCATGCCGGTTCCGGTATCGGAGACAGCCACAAGAACATATTGCCCAGGCGGAACGGGCTCGGCCAAGGCCTCGACATAGGCCTCGTCTAGACGCGCGTTGGCAGTCTCGATGGTAAGCTTGCCGCCACCTGGCATGGCATCGCGGGCGTTCACTGCCAGATTGACGATGGCGTTCTCCAACTGATTCGGGTCAGCTTGCGTCCGCCAGAGGCCACCGGCGAGAACGGTCTCCAGCACAATCGTCTCGCCGAGCGTCCGCCGCAGCAGCTCCGACATCCCGGCAACCAGCTTGTTGGCGTCGATGGGCTTGGGTTCAAGCGGCTGGCGCCGGGAGAAGGCGAGGAGTCGTTGTGTCAGCGTTGCCGCTCGGCGTGTCGCCTCCATCGCGTGATCGGCAGCTCGCAGGAGCCGCTCATTGCCCTCAGGCAGCCGGCGCTGCAGCAGCTCAATGTTGCCGACGATGATGGTGAGCAGATTGTTGAAGTCGTGAGCGATGCCACCTGTGAGCTGCCCGACCGCCTCCATTTTCTGAGCCTGCCGGAGAGCCTCCTCGGCCTTCAGGCGCTCGGCGACTTCCTGGGCAACCCGCTCCTCAAGAGTCTCATTCAGGCGCTTGAGCTCCTCGGTCGCCTGCTCGGCTTTCTGACGGGCAAGAAGCAACTCCCGCTCGTACTTGCGCCGGTCGGCGGCGTTGAAGACGGTGATGCGATGAACCATCGGGCGGCCGGCCGCATCCAGTTTCTGGACCGTGTTGGCCAGCACCGGCAGCTGCCGCCCATCCGCGCAGATCAGGTCGAAAGCGATCTCGTTGACGAAGCCCTGCATCCGCAGGAGCGGCGCGAAATGCGTATCGTAGAAGATCTTGCCGCCGATGCTCAGGAGATCCTGGAAGCATTTATGACCGATGAGATCCTGCCGCTCCAGACCAATCCAGGTGAGAAAGGTCTGGTTGGCTCTAACGACGGTGCCGTCCGGCAGGGTTGAAAGATAACCACAGGGGGCACTTTCGTAGAGTTCCTCGGCCGTCTCGATCAGGGAACCCTGGTCAATGGTCACTAGGCTGCCGCTTGGATGGGGGCTGGGTCGCGCAGAAAGGCTTTCATGGCCGCGATCGTCTCCTCGGGTGCGCTCAGGTTCGGGCAATGCCCCGTCGCCTCCATCAGGACGAACTCGCTGCCTGGAAGGTTCTGATGCATGTAGCGCCCGACGGCTTCGGGAGCAATGACATCCTGCGAGCACTGAAGGATGAGCGCCTTCGTCTTCACGCTGGGCAGGTCGGCCCTGTTGTCGGAGAGGAACGTCGCGCGCGCGAAGTGTTTGGCGATGTCCGGGTTGGTGCGGCAGAAGCTGTTGGTGAGCTCCTCGCCAAGTTCCGGACGATCCGCGTTGCCCATGATCACCGGAGCCATGGTGCTGGACCAGCCGAGATGATTGCTGTCGAGGAAGTCCAGCAGCCCCTCGATGTCCTCTTGCTTGAACCCGCCGACATATTCGCCATCGTCGATATAGCGTGGCGAGGGGCCGATCAGGACAAGCCGGTCGAACCGCTCAGGCTCCCTGATGGCCGCGAGAGCCCCAATCATGGCGCTGACCGAATGGCCGACGAAGATGATATCCTTCAGGTCCAGCTCCCGACAGATCGACAGCACGTCGTCGGCGTAGCCGTCCAGCGAGGCGTATTTCATCGGGTCAAAGGCACTTGCATCCGACCCGCCGTGCCCGACATGGTCGAAAAGGATGATTTTATACTGCTCCTCGAAGGCGGGTGTGATGAAGCGCCACATGTTCTGGTCGCAGCCATAACCATGGGCGAAGAGCATCGGCTGCTTGCCCCTCCCGGTGACTTTCACATTGTTCTGCTTGATGATGGAAGACATGAGCGCTCCTTGCGATCCAAACCGTAGCCGGGACCATGCCGGGTTTCAACAAAGCGTGAAAAGCCAAGCTTCGCGTTTTCCGACCGAGTTAGCGTGCACTAGCTCATGATCAAGAGCGGTCCTTGGAAGGTAGACCTGTGTTTCGGATCTGCCTCATTGTGTCGGCACCCAGAACGTGAGCTTGACGTGGCCGGGGCGGCGGTTGTGCGGGAGAGCGCCGGCCGGGATGCCGCCATTGGCGAGGATGACCTTTCGCGAAGCCTCGTTGTCGTCGTCGCAGGTGATCAGCACCCGCGAGAAGCCTTCCGAGCGGCAGACCGGCAGGATCATGCGCAACGCCTGCGTGGCGTAGCCGCGCCGCTGCTTCCAGGGCACGATGGTGTAGCCGATGTGACCGTAGATGATCGTGGGCAGGTCCTCCGTTCCTCTCTGGAAACGAAAGCCGATGCGGCCGCAGAATTCCCCGTCGCTGATCCAGAAATCGTGCGCCGGAAGACGCGCCACCTCGCGGCCGTCCGGCAGCCGGACCATGGGACTGTTGTAGAGGTCGTGGAGAAAGCGCTCGGGGTTGCGCCGCAGCTGCAGAAGCTGCTCGCGGCTCACGTCCTGGTCGGTATTGGGCGACCAGCCCCGCTCCAGGGCATCGGCGTAGAAGGGGAGCCAGTCCAGGCTCGGGCGGATAAGGGTGATCTCGGTCATGGACTGGCAAAACTGACATCGGCCGGCCGCGAGAGCAACCGTCTTACACTGTTACCTGCGTGCCGACCTCCACCACGCGCCCGGTCGGGATCTGGAAGAAGTCCGTGGCGTCGCTTGCCGATTTCGCCAAGCCGATGAACAGCTTGTCCTGCCAGAGCGGCATGCCCGACTGGCTGGCGGGGCGGATCGAGCGGCGGGACAGGAAGAACGACGTGGCCATGATGTCGAACTTGAAGCCCTGCTTGCGCAGGATCGCGAGGCCGCGCGGGATGTTGGGCGTTTCCATGTAGCCGTAGCTGAGGCGGATGCGCCAGAACGAATCGCCCACATGCTCGATGGCAACGCGGTCCTCGTCCTCCACGCGGGGAACGTCCGCGCTGTTGACCGTCAGGATCACGTTCTTTTCGTGCAGCACCTTGTTGTGCTTGAGGTTGTGCAGGAGGGCCGCCGGTGCCGTGTCCGGGTCGCTGGTCAGGAAGACGGCCGTACCCTTCACCCGGTGGGGCGGGCTCTTCTCCAGCATCTGCACGAGTTCGAGGAAGGGCACGTCGATCTTGCGGGTCTTCTCGAACAGGATGCGCGTTCCCTTCACCCAGGTCCACATGAGCACGAAGAACACGCCGGCGATGACCAGCGGGACATAGCCGCCGTCGAGGAGCTTCACCAGGTTCGAGGACAGGAAGGTGAGGTCGATCAGCAGCAGCGGGATCATGATGAGGCCCGTCTTCAGCGGACCCCAGCCCCAGCTGCGGCTCATGACCAGGCAGGCGAGAAGGGTGGTGACCACCATGGTGCCGAAGACCGCGATGCCGTAGGCGCTGGCCAGGCTGCTGGAGGAGCCGAAGAGCAGCACCAGGCTGACCACGGCGGCGAGCAGCAGCCAGTTCACGCGCGGCAGGTAGATCTGCCCCTGATGGGTCTCCGAGGTGAAGCGGACCTCCAGGCGCGGCAGGATGCCGAGCTGCACCGCCTGCCGGGTCAGGGAATAGGCGCCGGTGATCACCGCCTGGCTCGCCACGATGGTCGCCAGCGTGGCGAGGATCACGAGCGGCAGAAGCAGCCAGGGCGGAGCCAGAAGGAAGAACGGGTTGGTGATGGATTCGGGGTTCGACAGAACGAGCGCACCCTGTCCGAGATAGTTCAGGGCGAGGGCCGGAAAGACCACCGTGCCCCAGGCCATGCGGATTGGATTGCGGCCGAAATGGCCGAGATCGGCATAGAGCGCCTCGGCACCGGTCACGGCAAGGCAGACGCTGCCGAGGATCGCGAAAGCGGTGCCCGGATGCGTGACCAGGAAGGACACACCGTAATAGGGGTTGAACGCGAGCAGGACCTCCCAATCGTCGGCGATGTGGAAGAGACCGAGGCCCGCCATGGTGATGAACCACAGGAGCGTGAGCGGGCCGAAGAAGGCCGCGACCTTGCCGGTGCCGCGGCTCTGAACGGCGAAGAGGGCGATGAGGATCGCCAGGGCGCCCGGCAGGACATAGGCCTCGAAGGAGGGTGCGACGAGCTTCAGGCCCTCCAGGGCCGAGAGCACGGAGATCGCCGGGGTGATGGCGGCATCGCCGTAGAAGAGGGCGGCACCAGCCATGCCCATCATGAGCACCGGCAGGCTCCTGCGTCCGAGGGCGCGCTGCGCCAGGGCGACCAGGGTCAGGGAGCCGCCTTCGCCCTTGTTGTCGGCGCGCAGTAGGAGCACGACGTATTTGACCGATACCGTGAGGATCAGCGCCCAGAGCAGGAGCGACAGGATGCTGATCACCAGTTCCCGGGTCAGAGGAACGGGAGTTCCGTGGTGACCGCCCGTGGCGGCCATCACCGTCTCCCGCATGGCGTAAAGCGGGCTCGTGCCGATATCGCCATAGACGACGCCGATGGCGCCAAGGGTGAGGGTCCAGAAGCTCGCCTTGGAATGGCTGTCCGGTAAGGTGGCCTCAGGGACTGCGGAATCGGCATGTCCTGGGGCGACGGCGTGCTGTTCTGCCATGTGTGCTTTTCTTTGCGGACGTGCCCGCGGACGGCCCTGGTTGGATCACTCTCATAAACGACGAAGGGCGGCTTCTTCTCCGCCCAATTCTCCAAAGAGCGCAGCGGCCGTCATTGCCGGCGCGGCGGCTCTCTACCACATCGCGCCTGAGCTTAAAAACGGAATTTCGCAGGAGGTTCCATGGTCACGCTTGCCGCCTCATTCGGCGGCATCGCGCCCGGGCTGGCCGTAGCTCTTCTCGATGTAGTCGAGGACGATCTTCTGGAAGTCCTGGGCAAGGGTCGGGCCGCGCAGGGTCATGGCCTTCCTTCCGTCGATGAAGACCGGAGCCGCCGGCTGCTCGCCGGTCCCGGGCAGCGAGATGCCGATATTGGCGTGCTTCGACTCGCCGGGCCCGTTCACGATGCAGCCCATGACGGCCACGTTCAGGTTCTCGACACCAGGATAGGTCCGGCGCCATTCGGGCATGGAGGTGGAGATCCAGGTCTGGATATCCCGCGCCAGCTCCTGGAATACCGAAGAGGTGGTCCGTCCGCAGCCCGGGCAGGCGGCAACCAGCGGCACGAAGGTGCGAAAGCCCATGGTCTGGAGCAGCTCCTGGGCGGTCTTGACCTCCAGTGTCCGGTCGCCGCTGGGCTCCGGGGTCAGGGAGAAGCGGATCGTGTCGCCGATCCCCTGCTGGAGCAGGATGCCGATGGCGGCAGACGAGGCCACGATCCCCTTCGACCCCATGCCCGCCTCGGTGAGGCCGAGATGGATGGCGTAATCGGAGCGGCGGGCAAGATCCTGATAGACGGCGATCAGGTCCTGAACGGCCGAGACCTTGGCCGACAGGATGATCCGGTCGCGCCCGAGGCCGATCTCCTCGGCGCGGGCGGCGGACAAAAGGGCCGATTGGATCATCGCCTCGCGGGTGACCCAGCGCATGTCGCGCGGGTTCGCCGAGGCCGCGTTCTCGTTCATCAGGTGCGTCAGCAGCTCCTGATCGAGCGAACCCCAGTTGGCGCCGATGCGGACCGCCTTGCCGTGCCGGATCGCCTGCTCGACGATGGCCCCGAACTGCCGGTCCTTCTTTTCCTTGAATCCCACATTGCCGGGATTGATGCGGTATTTGGCGAGCGCCTCGGCGCAGGCCGGGTGATCCGCCAGGAGCTGGTGGCCGATATAGTGGAAATCGCCGACCAGCGGCACCTCGACGCCCAGCCGGTCGAGCCGTTCGCGGATCTTCGGCACGGCTGCGGCCGCCTCGTCGCGGTCGACGGTGATGCGTACGATCTCGGAGCCCGCCCGAGCCAGCGCCGCGACCTGGGCCACGGTCGCGTCCACATCCGCCGTATCCGTGTTGGTCATCGACTGAACCACGATCGGCGCGCCGCCGCCCACCATGACAGACCCGACGCGCACGCCCACGGTGCGGTGGCGCGGGGCAGGTCCGGCGGGGCTCTCAGAGGCAGGTGCGGTCTCAGAAGGCGAGATGAAGGACATGCTGCAATCCACGACGGCAGCTCCGGGGCTGCCGCCGTTTAGCTGATGCCAAAAGCCTTCTTCGTCAAGCGCGGCTTATGGAAGCCCGGAACACCGTTCAGTGAACATCCTGGCAGCGGGCGCAGCGTCCCGTGATCTCCAGAACCTTGGTGCGCGGCTGATATCCCTTCTCCTGCAGGACCTTGAGCACGGTATCGGCCACGTCCGGAGACGTGACTTCATTCACATCCCCGCAGCCGTCGCAGATCAGAAAGGAGGTCGTCAGAGGTTCCGGGGAGGAGCCGGAACTGGCGATATAGGCATTTCGGCTCGCGAGCCGGTGCACCAGATCCTGCTCGATGAGAAAATCCAGGGCGCGGTAGACGGTGATCGGCGCCATCCGCCGGCCCTGCGATCCAAGCAGATCGACCAGGTCGTAGGCGCCGAGGGGCCTGTCGAAGCCGTGGAGCACCTCGAGCACGCGGCGGCGGATCGGGGTCAGACGTGCTCCTCTGGCCCGGCAAATGGCCTCCGATCGGGCAATAGCCCGTTCCGCCTTGTCCGAGGCCTCGGAATCGTGGACCTGAGCGCCATCGTGGGGAAGTCTGTGCTGAAGAGACAATGTATGGGCCATCGGATCACTCCCGGCTAAATTGCTAAAGTTTTAAGCCCCCGACCGTCTCCGCGTCGGGCAGAGCGACGCGAATCCACCTCATTCATATAGGTTATAACGCTACGAATATGAAGGGGGAAAGGGCTACGGCAGCCTGCAAGAAACCGATGCAGATTTGCAAAGAGCCGCGCCTTAGAATTGCCCAAAGCGCCAGACGCTGGATTTCTTGATGTCTGAATCCTCGAGCGTCCGGGTCACGGGAACCTCGTAGATGGCCAG
>DASZBB010000051.1:0-8186 GCA_035944695.1 Microvirga sp.
AGGAAGCCGGCGTGGCCACGCCGGTTGCCGTCACCATGAAGGTCCTGCCGCGTCAGGACGTGAGGGATATCGCCCAGGTGGTACAGGAGCAGCTGAACAAGGCCGGGTTCAAGGTCGAACTCGTGAACCAGGAGCAGGGCCAGTTCATCCAGGATTGGCGCAACAGCAACTTCGACCTGTTCGCCTCGATCAATGCCGGCAATCCTGATCCGGACGATTATTTCTACCGCACCTTCCGCACGAGTGGCTCGACCAACGTGTTCAAGTATTCGGATGCGGAGATCGACGGACTGCTCGACCAGGCCCGCACCTTGCAGGACCAGGCGGCGCGTAAAGCGGCCTACGACAAGGTACAGCAGAAGCTCGCCTGCTCCGGCCCGGTGGCGCACCTGACCTACGGCACCCTGTTCTCGGCCATGAACAGCAAGCTGCAGGGCTTCGACACGATGCCGAACCGCTCGCTCCTGACCCTGCGCAACGCGTCCTACTGAACATCTCCCAGTGTCCGGGCGCCGTCTTCGCACGGCGCCGAGATCATTCTTGAAAAGAGCCTGCCCGGATGAACCGCGTTCTGCTCGCACGTCTCATCGATCTCCTCATCGTCCTCTTCGGCGTGTCGATCATCGTGTTCCTGATGATCCGGATGATCCCTGGCGACGCGGTGGCGATCATGCTCGGCGCGAACACCGAGATCACGCCCGAGCGCATGGCGGAACTCAACCGCCGCGTCGGCCTCGACCGACCGATCGTGGAGCAGTACCTGCTCTGGGCCGGATCGGCTCTTCGCGGCGATTTCGGCACGTCCCTCTGGACGGGCCGGCCGGTCTCGACGGAGATTCTCCTGCATCTGTGGCCGACCCTCGAGCTCACCTTTCTGTCGCTCGTCATCGGCGCGGTCCTGGCCGTGCCCGTCGGCTGCCTGATGGCGCAGACCCGCGGCGGTGCGGCCGATGTGGCCATGCGCGTCACGGCCATCGCCGGCCTGACGATCCCGTCCTTCTGGCTCGGGATCGTGCTGATCCTGCTTCTCTCCAACTGGGCGCCGGGCTTCGCCTCGCTCGGCTATGTGCCGTTCTTGGAGGATCCCATCGGCAATCTCCAGCGCATGGTGCTGCCCGCCTTCGCCCTGGCGCTGCCGATCCTCGCTAATCTCTCGCGCCTCGTGCGCTCGGCCATGCTCGACGCGCTGGGGCAGGATTACGTCCGCACGGCCCGTGCCAAGGGTCTGCCGGAGCGGCGCGTCGTCTACAAGCATGCGCTGCGCAACGCCTTGATCCCGTTCCTCACCAGCGTCGGCATCATGACCGGCTATCTGCTCGGCGGCGCCATCGTGGTCGAGCAGGTCTTCGCCATTCCGGGTCTCGGCCGCCTGATCCTGGGCGCCATCGCCGAGCGCAATTATCCGCTGATCCAGGCCACGATCCTCGTGGTGACGGCGGGCTTCGTCGTCGTGAACTTCCTGGTCGACTTCCTCTACATCATCGTCGATCCCCGGGTGAGGGCTTAAAGCCGTGTCGCGTCTGGCCAAGAACAAGCTCCTGACCTTCGCGGTCATCCTGGTGGCGATCCAACTCGTCCTCGCCATCGGGGCGCCGTTGTTCGCGCCCTATGATCCCATGGCGCAGAGCGTCGCCCGACGCCTGCGCGCACCATCCTGGCTGAACTGGTTTGGGACCGACCAGCTGGGCAGGGACGTGCTGACGCGCATCCTCTACGGCTATCGCACGTCGCTGATTGCCTGCCTGCTCGCCGTCGGCATCGCGCTCCTTGCCGGCGGCGCGCTCGGCCTCGCCGCCGCCTATTACCGTGGCTGGCTCGACCGCATCATCATGCGCGTCATGGACGTGCTCTTCGCCTTCCCGGTGATGCTGCTCGCCATTGGCATCATCGCCGTTCTGGGGCCGCATACCTACAGCGCGGCAGCCGCCATCGCGGTCGTCTACACGCCGATCTTCGCACGCCTCCTGCGCGGCCCGGCGCTCGTCCTATGCGAGAGCGAGTACGTGGCGGGCGCGAAGGCCATCGGAGCTTCCGATGCGCGCATCATCTTCCTGCACATCCTGCCGAACCTCGCTTCCGTCATCCTGGTCCAGACGAGTCTCCTGCTCTCGGCCGCCATCCTGGTCGAAGCCTCCCTGTCGTTCCTCGGCCTCGGCACGCAGCCGCCGACGCCGTCGCTCGGCCTGATGCTCTCGGAGGGCCGCAACTTCCTCATGCTCTCGCCCTGGAGCGCGATCTTCGCGGGCTTTGCCATCCTGTTCCTGTCCTTCGGCTTCAACCTCTTAGGGGACGCCCTGCGCGATACCCTGGATCCGCGCCTACGGGGGCAGCCGTGATCGTGCGGCGAGCCAGGAGCGAGGATGTTCCGGCTTTGGCAGCAATCGCCGAGCGATCGTACCGGACCGCCTTTGCAGGAATTCTCGAAGCGGATGTGCTTATAGGCCGAGACGCCGCTTACTTTGCGGAGCGCTTCACCTCCTCTTGGGAGCGCATGCTGGTCGTGCAATCCGGCGAGACGCCTGTCGGCTTCCTGCTCATGACCGACGGGCACATCGACATGCTGTTCATGGATCCCGATGCGGGCGGCCGAGGCGGGGGTGCGCTTCTGCTGCGGGAAGCGGAAGCGCTGGGAGCGAAGAGCCTCGAATGCTTCCGCAACAATCGTGCCGCCCGCCGCTTCTATGAGCGCCATGGCTGGCAGATGACGCGGGGCTACGACCGCGAGTTCGCGGGGCGCAATCGGAGCTTCGTCTTCTACAAGAAAGATTGATTTCTGTCGGTAATCGACCTCACCCAGATGTCATCACCGGTCCTGTGCCGGTGATCCCGGTGCTGAAAAGCGCCGCGCCTCATCGATCGGGATGGCCGGGACAAGCCCTGCCATGACGTGGTGGGGCTTTCCGTCGATTGCAGGCAGCCGGCGGTCAGAGCGATATGACCCGCCCCGTCCGCACCGCCTCGTCGGCGGCGAGCACAATGCGAAGCGACCGGACCGCGTCGTTCATGTGATCCGTCAGATCCACATCCTCCCGGATCGCCCGCAGAAGGAAACGCTGCTCCCGCTCGCAGAGGGCATCGTGGTCAGGCTCCTCCGTGGTGCTGATGCGCTCGTCCGCCTTCGCAAAGGTCCCGTCGTCCGCCAGGGCGGCGTGGTGGAGCAGGATCTGGTTGGTCTTGGTATGAGCGTTGATATCGTCGGAGCGGATGTCTCCGGCCGTCTCGGCCATGACGATGCTCACGCTTCCTTTCGGTCCGATCACGTCCTTCACGAAATAGGCCGTCTCGCTCATCATGGGGCCCCAACCGGCCTCGTACCAGCCGACGGAGCCGTCGTCGAACGTTACGTGGAGATGTCCATAATTGTACATGCCGGCTGGCATGTCCTCGGTCAGCCGCGTGCCGACGCCATGGACCTGGACGGGCTTCGCCTTCGTGATCTGGCACATGACGTCCACATAATGCACGCCGCAATCGACGATCGGCGAGAGGGATTGCAGCAGGCGCTTGTGCGCCTCCCAGGCCGGTCCACTCGATTGCTGATTGAGGTTCATGCGAAAGACGTGGGGCGCGCCGAGCGTTCTGGCGATCTCGATGAACCTAATCCAGGAGGGATGATGGCGGAGGATATAGCCGATGACGAGCTTGCGCTTGGTCCGGATCGCTGTCTCGACCACGCGCTCGGCATCCCTCACCGTATCGGCGAGCGGCTTCTCCACGAAGACATGCGCGCCCGCCTCCATGGCCCGGACAGCATAGGGAGCGTGCGTGTCGGACCAGGTGTTGATCGACACCACATCCGGCTTCACAGCCTCGAGGGCCTCCTCGAAGTCGGAGAAGCGCGGCGCGTCCTGGAGGGCGGCCGGAAGGTTCATGCCGTCGATGTTGCGTGTGCAGAGCCCGGCGATCTCGTAACCCTCGATCCGGCTATAGGCGAGGGCATGGGACAGCCCCATGTTGCCGAGCCCGACCACCAGAACCCTTTGTGCGCTCATCGAACGTATCCTGTTCAGTTGCTGTTCCCACCGATCCAGGTCTGCTGGACCTGCAAGCTGTCGTCGAGGAGAACGAGGTCGGCGCGATAGCCTGGCGCGATCCGGCCCAGTTCGTGGTCGAGGCGCAGGAACCGGGCCGGAACCAGCGAAGCCATGCGCAGGACGTCGGGCAAGCCGAGGCCCAGGCGCTGTACGCTGTTGCGCACCGCGCTCGCCATGTCGAGATCGGATCCTGCGAGCGTTCCGTCCGCCGTAGCGAGCCTGCCATCCTGGCGGTAGATCGTGCGGCCGTGCAGTTCGAAGCTGGTCAGATCCGTGCCGGTCACTGCCATGGCATCGGTCACGAGCATCATCCGTTCCGTGCCTTTGGCCGTGATGGCGACTCGTAAAGCGGCGTCGCTCACGTGGTGCCCGTCGACGATGAGTCCGCACCAGGTATCGTGGCTGTCCAGCGCGGCGCCGACGGGGCCCGGATCGCGCCCGGCCATAGGCGGCATCGCATTGTAAAGGTGCGTGAAGCCGCGCAGGCCATGGCGGGCGGCCTCCATGACCGTTTCATAATCGCCCGCTGTGTGGCCTGCGCAGATCAGCACGCCCGAAGCGGCGAGGCGTGCGATCGCCTCCATGCCGTTGCGCTCCGGCGCCAGCGTCACGAGGGTGCGGCCCTCGGTGAGCGAGGTCATGATCGCAATGTCCTCCTCCTCCATCGGGCGCATGAAGGCGGGATCGTGTACCCCCTTGCGTTCGGGGCTGATGAAGGGGCCTTCGAGGTGGATGCCGAGCACGCCGGGTACTCGGATGACCAAAGCCGCACGCATGGCCTCCACGGCCTCAGCCATTTTCTCGCGCGTATCCGTGATGAAGGTCGGCAGGAGGCCGGTGGTGCCATAGGCCCGGTGAGCCTCAGCGATCGTCCGGATGCCGTCGACATTGCGCACGTCGTTGTAGAGCACGCCGCCGCCGCCATTGACCTGCACGTCGATAAAGCCGGGAGCCAGCAGGCCCTCGATCCGACGGTGCTCGATCCCGGCGCCGAGATCCCGCTCGTGAGGCAGTCCGAGGATGCGGCCGTTCTCGATGACGACGGCGCGGCCGTCGATCATGTGTGCGCCGTCGAAGACGCGGGCTCCTATGAGGGCTGTCGCCATCAGACGGTCTCCGTCACCTTGCGCAGGCGCGGCGGATTGTCGGGGTTGCGGCCGCGCGCTAGGGCAATGGCATTCACGAGAGGATAGAAGCTCTGGATGAGAGCGATGGGGGCAAGATAGGGATGCGCGTCGTCGATCCCCGGCAGCGTGACGCTGGCGCGACCCTCGGCGGCACCGGCAACGATCACGGGAACGCCCTGCTCGTTCAGCTTCGTCACCAGATCGTTCACCCCGCTTAAGGTCTCGTCCCGCTGGCTGAGGACCAGGATCGGGAAGTGATCGCCCGCGAGCGTCCAGGGCCCGTGCATCAGCTCGGCGGCGCTCATCGCCTCGGCATGGACACCGGAGGTCTCCTTGAGCTTGAGCGCGGCCTCTTGCGCGACGGCAAAGCCCACGCCGCGCCCGACGACGAACAGGTTGTCCGCTTCGGACAGCATGGGCAGCGCAGCCGACCAGTCGGTCGAGGAAGCCCGGGCGAGCACGTCCGGCAAGGTGTCGAGGGCCGCGAGAAGCTCCCGGTCCTGCGACCAGTGCGCCACGAGCTGCAGGCCTGCCGCCAGCGCTGCGATGAAGGATTTCGTGGCCGCCACGCTCTTCTCGGGACCCGCATGAAGCGGCAGCACGACCTCGCAGGTGGCGGCAAGCGGCGAGGAGGTGTCGTTCACGAGCGCCACCGTCAGCGCGCCGTCGTCGCGTCCGGCCTGGGCGAGGTTGAGGATGTCCGGGCTGCGGCCCGATTGGGAGACGGCGAGGAACAGGGCATCGCGCATGCGCGGACGCGCCTCATAGACGGAGGTGACCGATGGACCGACCGAGGCCGTCACGAGGCCGGAATGGATCTCGAGCAGGTATTTGACGAAGGTCGCCGCATTGTCGGAGCTGCCGCGGGCGCAGGTGACGGCGAAGGGCGGCGGAGAGGTCCGCAGGCGCTCGCCGAGGTCGCGGCACAGGGGCGCGTTGCTCTTGAGCAGGTGCGCGACCACCTGCGGCGCTTCCTGCGCCTCGCGCAGCATGGCCGTCAGGGCAGGAGCATTGGTGTCAGGCATCATCGTTATGCATCCGTTCGGGCGGGCTGATGGTCAGCTCGGCCACGAAATCATAGGCATCGCCCCGGTAATAGGACGAGGTGAACTCGACGACTTCGCCCGTCGCGGTGAACGAGCGGCGTTCGATGTAGAGTGCGGGACTCTGAGGCGGAACGCTGAGCAGGGAGGCCTGTTCCTCGTTGAGCAAAACCGCATGCAGCCGCTGCAGGGCGCGGGTCGGCATGAAACCCTGCTCGTGCAGCACCGCATAGAGCGATTGCTTGACGAGGGACGGATCGGGCAAGACCTTCGAGGGAATGACCGCATTCTCGATCGCCATGGGAATGCCGTTGGCGAGACGCAGGCGGTTGACGCGGCTCACCAGTTCGCCCGGCGAGAGACCGAGCGCCATCAGCTCGTCCGTAGAGGCCGGTCCTGTCGAACGGCTCAGCATCACGGCTGAGGATTTCAGCCCCCGGGCCGACATGTCGTCGGTAAAGCTCGACAGGCGCGAGAGGGGTTGCTCGAGACGCATCTGCGGGGCGATGAAGGTGCCCGATCCCCAGCGCTGGACGAGCACGCCCTTCTGCACCAATCCCGTGATCGCCTTGCGCACGGTCACGCGCGAGATGCCGAGCTGCTTGGCCAGATCCCGCTCGCCCGGAAGCGCGGCATCGGCCTTGAGGGCGCCCTTGCGGACGGCTTCCTCAATCGATTGCTGAAGCTGCAGATAGAGCGGTGTCGGATTGCCCTCATCCAGAGGAACGAAGGCGAGCTGATCGCCGGATGGTTCCCTCATGGCCCTCTCCCCTGGTGGGCCATGCGAGCCAGGAGAATGGCGCCGTCGAGCGCGTCCGCCATGGGAGCCGTGATGGTGCGCTGAACGGGCGGCGAGAGCCAGGGACGCAGCGGCTCCGCCAACCCGCCGAAGAGACAGATCGCCGGTGCGCCGAGATCGAGCAGGCGCGAGCCGATCGCGCTGAGCCCGGCAGCAGCATCCTCGATGATGGCGATGCCGAGAGGGTCGCGCCTCTCGGCATGCTGCAGGACGAGCGGCGCATAACGGCCGTAATCGGCCGGGCGAGCCTTGCCGACCCAATCCACCAGAACCTCGAGATCGTTGTTGAACTCGGCGAGAACCGCGTCCGAGAGCGGCGTCGATGCCGCGCGACCGTCATGGGCCCAGATGCAGCGGCGGAGCAATTCGCGCCCAATGGCAGCGCCGCTACCTTCATCCGAAATCTCGTAGCCCCAGCCGCCGACATAATGGCATCGACCGCTGGTGCCGCCATAGCCGCAGGAGCCCGTGCCGACGATCAGGATGGCACCGTCGCCCCCGTTGAAGGCACCGAGCCAGGCGGTATGCGCATCCGTCTCGATCTCGAAGGACGCGAAAGGATGAGGGCGCGACAGAAGGCGCTCGACGGCGCTGGTTTGGCCGGCGCCGGCGGCGCCCATGCCGGCGCGGATCCGCGGGAGGTCGCCCTCCGGGAATCTTGCCTGTGCAAGAGCTTCGCGGCAGGCCGTCAGGATCGAGTTCCAGACCAGATCCGGATCGAGGCGGAGGTTGGAGGGGCCGCCCGTTCCTTCGCCCAAGAGCCTTCCTTGAGCATCGCGCAGGCGCGCCCGGCACTTGGTGCCGCCGCCGTCAATGCCAAGGAACAGGAGGTCGGTCATGAGGAATGGATCTCGGAGTGATCTTACGGACAGGCACCATGCCACTTAATGTCCAGTTCGGGAAGAGGCGCCGGCATGGAATACCCAGACCCTTTGTCCACAGGGCCGGTGAGCTTCGCCGGCAAGGGCGCAAAAGGTGTCAAAAGTGGAGCCGGCAAAATGAGAGAGGGGCGTCAAAGAGGAGTTGTCTTTGAATTGCGGCGATACCAATATGAGGTCACTTGTCCCAAGAGCTTTCCAGTGGAACAGTCGCGCTGGCCCGCCGGAAAGCGCAGAATGCAATAAGACCGGCACGGGACAATCAGAGGGACACATAATCCGGGTGCTTCCAGGCGCCTCGACCA